>NZ_LIYC01000004.1:0-230531 GCF_001418765.1 Gordonia sp. HS-NH1 | reverse complement strand
GCAACAGCCCGATATGTCGGCGCTGTCGCTCCTGAGGGTGGTTTCCAGGGGTGGTTTTTCGGCGGGGCGCTGTCAGGAACAGGATGGCCGGATTCCGGGTGGGCTCCCGCCGGTCGGCGAGCCCACGGGATAGGTTGATCGAAACGAAGGACAGGCGCGGGGGCAGCGAAAGGACGTACGACGAATGACGGTGGTGCTGCTGGACCCGGCACGGCCCGACCTGATCCCCATCCGCGCACGCGGCGTGCTCGCCGGGCCGGTCAAAGTCACCGAGGACGTCCCCGCGACGATGCTCTGGGAATTCGATCAGGTCGAGCCCGTCTTCGACGACACGGCCGAGGATCCCGAGTCGGTGCTCGTCAGCACCGATCCCGACCATCCACTCGTGCGCGCGCGTGTGGACCGCGGTGAGGAGGTCATCGCCGCGCAGGCCGTCGCGGGAACCGCGCTCCTGGAGTCCGTGGCGCTCATGGACACGTTGCGCCGGAACGGGCCGTGGGAGAGCACCCAGACGCACCACTCGCTGCGCCGCTACCTGCTCGAAGAGGTGTACGAGGTCCTCGACGCCATCGAGGCCGGTGATCCGGTCGAGCTCCGCGAAGAACTCGGAGACCTCCTGCTGCAGGTGCTGTTCCACGCGCGGATCGCCGCCGACGATCCCGACGCACCGTTCGACATCGACGACGTCGCTCGCAGTTTCACCGCGAAGGTCTCCGGCCGTACCCCCGGGGTGCTGTCCGGGGCTCACTCGGATCTGCAGACGCAGATTCGGGAGTGGGAGGAACGCAAGGCGGCCGAGAAGCGACGCGGCTCGGTGCTCGACGGTGTGGCGACCACTCAGCCCGCCCTGGCCCTCCTGCAGAAAGTGCTCGAACGTCTCACCGCCGCACAGTATCCCGTCGAGACGATCCCGGCGGACACCCTCACCGTGACGGTCACGGCGGGCGACGACAGTGTCGAGGCGCAGGCACGGGAGCGGGCGCTTGCGTTGATGTCCGACGTCCGGGCGGCCGAGAAGCGCGCGGTCGAGCAAGGCGTGAGTCTCGACTCGCCCGAAGCGTGGGCGGCTGTCCTCGACGACAACTCGGCCTGACCTACCTCAGACGTCCAGCGCGGCGAGCTGTTTGGTGAACTCCGCCTCGTCGACCCGGGTGTTCCGGCCGTCCTCGACGAGGATCTCGCCGCCGACCATCACCGTGTCGACGATGGACCGCGACCCGGTGGTGAGCAGCGATGCGCCGGGGTCGCGGACGGGGAGGGTGGCGTAATCGCGGTCGAAGCGCACCAGCGTGAGGTCCGCGGGTGCCCCGACCGTGACCCCGCCGACGACCGCAGGCAGACCGAGCGCGGAGTTCGCTCCACCGCAGGCGATGTCGAGCATCTCGGCGAAGCCGAGCAGGTCGGCGCGCCGATGGACGGCGCGTTGGAGATACGCGGCGGTGCGCAACGTCGCCAGCATGTCCTGGGTGTCATTGCTGGCGGCACCGTCCACACCCAGGCCGACGGCCAGTCCGCGGTCCAGCATCGCCGGTACCGGGGCCACCCCGCTACCGAGACGCATGTTCGACAACGGGTTGTGTGACACGGCCACGTCCCGGGCGGCCAGGGTGCGCTGGCCGGCGTCGTCGAGCTCCACACAGTGGACGGCGAGGACCCGGTTCCACAGGAAGCCGTTGCGGTCGAGATGGTCGACGGCGCCGAACCCGGTGTGTTGCAGGCACATCTGCTCGTCGGTGCCGGTCTCGAGGAGGTGGATGGACACCGGCATTCCGCGGTCCTGGGCGAACTCGCGGATCGTCCGCATCCCGGCGTCGGTGACCGAGCGCGGATTGGGTACCGCCAGGGCCATCGAGATCCGCGACCCGGCCACCTCGTTCCGGAGGTGGTCGACGTGCTCGAGTACGTCGCCGAGCGGCTGCATGAGCCGGGGCTCGAACCCCCACTTGCGGGTCGGGTCGGCCCGGTCCGCGACCCCACGACCGAGGACTGCGCGGATTCCGGTGTCGCGCAACGCCCGGACGACGGCGTCATGGACCTCGCCGGACGGGTGGGGCCACATGTGTTCGACGACGGTGGTCGTGCCCGATCGCAGCAACTCGAGGCACGCCGACACCGCGGCGAGGTAGGCCCGCTCGGGTGTGATCGCCACCGACTCCTCGCCGACGGCCAGCAACCATTCGAGCAGCGGCGTGCATTCGGCGACACCGCGCATGAGGGTCTGCTGGAGATGGGTGTGGGTGTTGACGAACCCGGGGATCACGAATCCGCCGGTCTCCCCGCCGGGACGGGCGGTCGGGTCGATCGATGTGACGATTCCGTCGGCGACGTGGATGTCGCAGTGTGGCCGCCATCGACCCGCGGTGTACACCGTGACGTCGCAGAAGGCCGGGGCCGCCGACGGATCGGCGGCCCCGGCGGAGTGTGCGTCCATCACTTCGCGAAGTTCGCGGCGATGCGCTGGGCGAGATAGTCGGCAGCGGTGATCGGGGGATAGGTGCCACCGGCGCTCTCGATCAGCACGTCGGAGTTCGCCTGTGCGAAGTACGCGAGCGTGTAGCGCGGACCGGTGTACTCGCCCCGCCGCGGAGCCCGGACCCGATGGAAGTTCGACGGCAGCCGGTCGTCGGACCAGCGCATCAGCATGTCGCCGATGTTGCAGGTGATGGCGTCGTCGGACGGTTCGACCGACGTCCAGGCCTGACCCTCGGCCTCCGCCCCCGGCAACACCTGGAGACCTCCCTGGCCGGACCGCTGGAACAGCAGGGTGAGGGCATCGAAATCGGTGTGTGCGCCTGCGCGCCAGCTGTTCTCGGTATCGATCAGCTCGTCGGGGAAGGCGTAGTAGTGCAGCAGCCGCAGGGTGCTCTGGTAGGTGTCCGACGAGGGGTCGTGCGCCCGGGTGAAGAAGTCCCGCTCGAGACCGAGGCGCTCGGCGAAGCAGCTGAGCAGTGTCATCGCCAGCGACCAGCACCGGTGCTCGAAATCTTCGATGGTGGCGCGGAACCCGGCCAGCTCGTCCTCACTCGGCCACAGGCCCTCCATGCGGGGGCGGGTGAACTGATAGGACTCCTTCTGGTCCGGGGTCCCGATCGACGGGCGGACCTGGGTGCGATACTCCCAGCCGGCGTTCTGCCCCTTCTTGAGCGGATACTGCGCCTTGACCTCGCGGGGGAGTGCGAAGAACCGGGCGGACATGTCGAACGCGTGGTCCACCGCGGCCAGGTCGATGCCGTGGTCGACGACCTGGAAGAATCCGATGTCGGTTGCGGCCGACCAGAGTTGGTGGGCGATCTCGTCCCGGCGGTTGTCCAGGTCGGCGAGGCTGATGCGTCGGATCTCGCGGGCGGTGGTCTCGGTTCCCAGCCCGCCCATCCGGCGTTCGCGATCGAGCTCGGCCATGTCGGCCATGTTCTCCAGGTCGGCTGGTGAGTGCATGGGGGTGGTCTCGGTCATCGTGGTCCTCACTGTGGTCAGGGATGATGCTGTCACGTCGGTCAGCGGATCTGCTCGCTGATGAACTCGGTCGTGAACAGCTGGTCGGCGGGAAGCGACGGCGGGAGGTCGGCGCCGCCGGCGTTCAGGATCGGCACGAGGTCGTTGATCACGTTCTGCGCCTTGGCCATGTCGTAACTGCCGTACACGCCGTCGGCGCCCGGGGCGATGACCGCGCGGTCCTTGAGCAGGCCGGCCGAGTACGCGGCCTCACCGGCGGTGTACGACGTGAACGAGACGTCCTGGGAGACCCAGTCGACGATGGTGGCGTTGACGGCGTCGGGCGCGGCCACGTAGTTCTTGCCGGTCTGCTGGATCATCGGGACTAGTTTCTCCAGGCATGGCGACATCTCCGCGACGTCATCGGCGCGCACCGAGACGTTCGACGCGTACACGTCGTATCCGGCGTCCTTCACCATCGCGTAGCCCACCGGCTTGTTCCACGACGGGGTCTCGTTCTCGTAGGTGTAGGGCTCGGAGTTCGCGAACCCCTGCTGGGTGATGGACGGGTCGCCGACGAAACGAGCCGGCGCGCCGTCGTAACTGGTGTCGAGCTGGCTCTGCTTGAGCAGGCCTTTCGCCACCAGCCACTGCGGGAAGATCTGATCCTTCGACACCACGACGCTGGCGTCAGACCGGCCGATGTCGGCGATCGTCTTCACCCCCGGGTGAGACGCGGGGTCCCACATGATGATCGAGGGGTTGTACTGCAGCAGTGGCGTCACGCCGACGACTCGTTGGTCCTTGGCCGCCGAGATCATCTGATCTCCGTGAACGAGACCGAGGTGGATGGAGTCGTCGGAGTACATCGCCGACGGGACCGACTGGAATCCGATCGCGGGTCCGCCCGCGCGCAACGTGATGTCCACTCCGGTGTCCATGCCGTCGTAGGCGAGGGGCCCGGAGACCGACTTGTTGTCGGTGTCGACGGTGTACCCGGGGCCGAGAAGTCCGATGACCCCGGCCATGTCGGACTGCGGTTGCCACTGGAGCTGGATCACGATGTTGTCGGGGCAGGTCCCGACGAGGGTGGTTTCGGCCGGCGCCGACGGCAGGGTCGACGCCGCGGTGTCGTCGGACCCGGAGCTCGAGCATCCGGCGAGAACGGCCGCGCAGACCGTCGCCGCCGCGGCGGCCGCGGCCAGACGCGAGTGGCGGATACGGGACGGTGGGTGAGGGGTCATGGGATCTCCTGGACTGATGCCGGTATTCGCGACACTTTCGCGATCTACATGTGAAAGCTAAATGTCTGATCCGAATTGCGCCAGCCGGTCTCGGATGCTGGCCGCAGCAACCCACCTACGACCAAAAACCTATCTGAACTGGAATTATGGCCACAACAGAGCGTTGCGTCGAGGTCGAAACCGGGGTCCTGGTGACACAGTGTTTACACGTGGTCATCATTCCGCAATACATGTAACCAATCATGAGAGTGCAGACAATAGCCGTTGATTACATGTAGACAAGTGGGGAACGGGAAGGCCGGATGAAACTCTACGACACGGTGAACGACGTGGATGCACGTCATCTCACCAAGAATGTCGTCGCCTCCGTCTCCGGGGTGACGAAGCGATTCGACTCCGGGACTCGTGCGCTGGACCGAGTCGACCTCGACGTGCGCGCCGGCGACTTCGTGGCCGTCGTCGGACCGTCGGGATGCGGCAAGTCGACCCTGCTCCGGATGGTTGCGGGGCTCGAGCAGCCCACGGAGGGGAGCGTGGCGCTCGCCACGGAATCGGTCGGGTTCATCTTCCAGGAACCCACCCTCCTGGCCTGGCGCAGCGTGCGGGGCAACGTCGAGCTCTGTGCCGAGATCGCCCGGCTGCCGCGTGGTGAACGCCGGCGCCGGGCACAGGCGGCGATCGACGCGGTCGGTCTGACCGGATTCGAGTCCCAGTTGCCCCGCATGCTGTCCGGTGGCATGAAGATGCGCGCGTCGCTTGCCCGCTCACTGACCTCCGAACCCGAATTGCTGCTTCTCGACGAACCTTTCGGTGCGCTCGACGAGATGACCCGGCTCGACATGCAATCGGAGTTGCAGCGGCTCTACGCCGAGCGACGGTTCACCGCGATGTTCATCACGCACTCGGTGTCGGAGGCGGTCTTCCTCGCCAACCGGGTGGTCGTCATGTCGGCGCGCCCCGGGCGGATCGTCGCCGACATCGGCATCGACTTCGCCCACCCCCGACATCCCGACCTGCGCTACGACGCCCGCTTCACCGATCGCGTCGCCGAGATCTCCGAGACCCTCCGAGGTGCACGATGACCACCGCTGCCCGATCCCGTCCCGCCACCGGCGCGGAACACGGACCCGCCTCGCCGTCGGAGCCCGCTGCAGAGCCGCCCACACCGTCGCGGCAGGGTGCCGCGCGTCGCCGGATCGCGGCCGTGCTGCGGTACGGGGCCCCTCCCGTGCTGTCGCTCGCCGTCGGCATCGGCGCCTGGTACGCGGTCACCTATCTGATCCTCAGTCCCGCACGGCGTTTCCTGCTCCCGCCCCCGCACACCGTGCTGTTCGAGTCGCTGCTGGACCCGGATCACGTGGGGCCCATGCTGGATGCGCTGTGGGTCACGGCCAAGGTCTGTGTGGTCGGGTTCGTGTTCGCCGCGCTCATCGGGGTGTCCATCGGGGTCCTGATGAGCCGCGGGTCCTTTCTCGAACGCGCGATCTACCCCTGGGCCGTTGTGCTACAGGTGATCCCGGTGCTCGCGATCGTCCCGTTGATCGGTCTGTGGTTCGGGTACGGGATGGTCGCCCGCACCATCGTGTGCGTGATCATCGCCATCTTCCCGATCATCGCCAACACGCACTTCGGTCTGGTCTCGGTCGACAAGTCCTCGCAGGAACTGTTCACGTTGTCCAAGGCGACACCGGTGCAGCGCCTGCTGATGCTCGAGTTCCCGTCGGCGCTGCCGTCGATGATGACCGGTTTCCGGACCGCCTCCGGGCTCGTCGTGGTCGGCGCCATCATCGGCGACATGTTCTTCGCCAAGGGCGAGCCGGGAATCGGCACACTGCTCGACATCTATCGCGCTCGTCTGCAGTCCGACGACCTGATCGCGGCGATCGTCCTGGCATCGGTGTTCGGCATCCTCGTCTTCGGTGTGTTCAGCATCCTGAACGCCGCCGTCAATCGTCGCCGCTGACGACGCCCCGCACCAACTGTTCATCCGGCATCTCCCACCACTCCACCGTCGTCCCGAACCCACCCGGAGGACACATATGTTCACCGTTCCCACGATCGACATCTCGCCCTACCTCGACCCACTCGGCTCGCCTGCGGAACGCGCCCCGGTGGCGCGGGCCCTCGACGACGCCTGCAGCGGAGTCGGTTTCGTCCAGGTGGTCGGCCACGGCATCGCTCCCGGTGTCATCGACGCGCTGACCGCTGCCCTCGACGAGTTCTACGCGCTCCCGCTCGAGGTGAAGAAGCGATACGCCCGGCCCGGTCAGAACCGTGGCTACAGTCCCCCGAAGAGCGAATCGCTGAGCATGAGCCTCGGGGTGGCCGCGGCCAACCAGATGAACGACTTCTACGAGGCGTTCACCGTCGGATCGGAGGGTTCGTGGTTCCCGGGCCTGGACCTGCCGGAGTCCAGCTACCCGACGAACACGTGGCCGGACGCGGCGCCGGGATTCCGCCCCGCCGTGGAAACCTGGTTCGATGCCGCGCGCGGGCTCTCCCGGGTTCTGCTCACCGCGTTCACCGATGCTCTCGGCCTGCCGCGCGGGTATTTCGACACGATGACCGATCACTCCATCGACGCTCTCAAGCTCAACAACTACACCCTGCCCGAAGGGGAGATCGAGCTCGCCGGGGAACTGACCGGGATGGGCGCGCACACCGACTTCGGGATCCTCACCGTGCTGTGGGCCGATCAGGTTCCCGGGCTCCAGGTGCTCGATCACGACGGGCAGTGGCACGACGTGGCACCCGCCGACGGCGCGTTGCTGGTCAATCTCGGGGATGCCATGGCGCGGTGGACGAATGACCGCTGGCGCTCGACGGTGCACCGCGTCGATCCGCCGGTCGTCGACGGCCGGATCCTCCGTCGCCGGTCGGCGGCCTTCTTCTTCGACGGCAACGCCGATGCCGTCATCGAGACGCTGCCCGGGTGCGCCCGTACCGATCACCCAGGATATCCGCCGATCACCGTCGCCGAGAACATCAATGCGAAGCTGGCCGGGATGAAGAGCGGCGTCGCACCCGCCGGCGCCGAGCGTGAGGCGCAGCGCGTGATGGCCGCGGGATGAGGTCGTCGGGGATCATGCCTTCTGGGCCCCGGCCTTCTACGCTGAGACGGTCATGACTGGAAACGGAGACGACGGCGCCCTGCTGATGCAGTCGGTCCTGCGCCGCATACGCGACGAGATCTTCGACGGCACCCTCGAACCGGGTGCGGCGCTCTCGGTTCCGGGGCTGGCCGCCCGACTGGACGTGTCCCGCAGCCCGGTCCGGGAGGCGGTCCAGCAACTCGTCATGGACGGACTGGCCGTCTACACCCCGCGCGTCGGGGCGAAGGTCGCGGTGCTCGACGACACGATGTTGCGGCACGTCTTCGAGGTCCGTGAGATTCTCGACGGACTCGCCGCCCGTCAGGCGACGGTCCGGGTGACCCGCGCCGAGCTGGCGGACCTGTGGGAGCGCTTCGGCGAGCAGGAGCGGTTGCTCCACACCGGTCCCGATCATCGCCGCGACGCCCAACTCGATCTCGACTTCCACACCGCGGTCCGGTCGCTGTCGGGCAATGCGCCGCTGTGCGATGCCCTGCTCAAACTCGACACCCAGTCACATCTGTACCGATCCGACATGTGGTCGAACGAGGACAACCGCCGGCATGCCGTGACCGAACACCGCAGGATCGTCGCGGCGCTGGAGGCCGGCGATGCCGACGAGGCGGACCGGGCCGCGCGAGCCCACGCCGCCGGCGTGCTCGTCCGCCTGCTCCGGACGTGAGGCCGCGGTTGCCGCGTCAGGTGGAGCGTGGGCGGCCCGCGCGCGAGCGGCTCATACGTCACGGGAGGTCGTCGGTGTGACTTTTGCGCACGCTGATCCGATGTCGTCCGGCCGTGCGGTGGGCGGATTGTCGGATGCAGCCCCAACGGGTGGGGACCGCGACGCGAGTCGTCTGCGTCATCATGGGTGCATGGTCACTTCCCCCGATGCCGCGCGCCGCGACAACGTGATCCTGGTGCACTGGCACGATCTCGGTCGCCATCTGCGGTGTTATGGCGCGGACGGCGTCGAGAGCCCTGTTCTCGACGACCTGGCGGCGTCCGGTATCCGATTCGCCGACGCGCACGCGACGGCACCCCTGTGCTCGCCCGCCCGCGGCTCGCTGTTCACCGGACGCTATCCACACGGCAACGGGCTCGTCGGTCTCGCCCACCACGGGTTCGAGTACTTCCCGGACGTGCAGACCCTCCCGGCGCTCCTCGCCGGCGCGGGATACCGTTCGGCGCTCTTCGGCATGCAGCACGAGAGCGCCGATCCCGGCCGGCTCGGCTTCGACTCGGTGGACGTCTCGGACTCGCGGTGCGACTACGTGGTGGACCAGTCCCAGGACTGGTTGCGGCGTCACGCCCACGACGGACGCCCGTTCTTCCTCACCGCGGGCTTCTTCGAGACGCATCGGCCCTACCCGGCCGACGAGTACAAACCCGCCGACACCAGCACGATCGCCGTACCCGGCTTCCTGCCGGACACCGACGACGTACGCGACGATCTGGCAGGCCTGCACGGATCCATCACCAAGGCCGACGCCGCCGTCGGCCGGCTGCTCGACACCGTGGCCGAACTCGGCCTCGACGACTCCACCTGGATCGTGTTCGTCACCGACCACGGCCTGGCCTTCCCGCGCGCGAAGTCGACGCTGTACGCCGAGGGCACCGGGGTCGCGCTGATCATGCGGCCGCCCACGCGGCGCGGCATCGCCCCGGCGGTCTACGACGACCTGTTCTCCGGGGTGGACCTCACGCCCACTCTGCTGGAGTTGGTGGGTCTGGACATCCCGGATGCCGTGGACGGTGACTCGCACGCCGCGGCCCTCGCGGGCGCGGCAGACTCGGCCGTCCGGACCGAGGTGTTCACCGAGAAGACCTACCACGATGCCTTCGACCCGATGCGGGCCGTGCGCACCAAGGAGTTCAGCTACATCGAGAACTACGCGGCCCGGCCGGCGTTGCTGCTGCCGCTCGACATAGCCGACAGCCTGTCCGCGCGATCGCTGGATCAGCAAGAAATACAACGGGATCGGTCTCGGGTCGAACTCTACGACCTGCGTTCCGATCCCCATGAACGCAACAATGTCGCCGACGACCCGTCCTACGCCCAGGTCCGTTCCGAGCTCGCGCGAGCGCTGGCCGACTGGCGGGTCCGCACCGGCGACGAACTGCCCGACGACGAGGCCGGAACGGCCATCGCGCAGGCCTTCATGGACGCATTCCACACCAAGGCGGCGCAGGTCGCGGCGGAGGAAGAGGCGTTGCCGTCGCGGCGTCCGCTGGGCGCTCGGCGAGAGCTGGCCGGCGACATCACGTCGGGCGAGCGCTGAGGGGCGCGGGGCGCGAAACCGTCATCTCGGACACCGCGGGCCTGCGTGCTGCACAGCGCGGTCGCAGTGTCAATGGTTTCGACCGTCGTGCGCGTAAAAGGCCAGCTTGCGGAGGTTTTTCGGCTCGCTAGACTCATCTTTCATGTCAGTGACGTCCTCATCGGGACCGGCAAACTATCTGGTGTGCGCGAGCCAGCGCAGCGGCAGCACGCTGCTGGTGGAGTCGCTCGCCGCCACCGGCGTCGCGGGTCGTCCGGAGGAGTTCTTCCAGTACTTTCCCGCCTCCTCCCAGGCGCCGCAGCCGCGTGAGTGGTTCGCCGGGGTCACCGATCCCACGATCCTCGACCTGCTCGATCCACTCGATCCGGGCGTGGTCGACACCCGTGATTCGTCGACCTGGCGGTCTGACGTCCGGGCCGCGGGACGCACCCCGAACGGTGTGTGGGGTGGCAAGCTCATGTGGAACCAGACGCCGCTGCTCGTCTCGCGCAGCCGAATCGCCTCGGGTGCGCTCCGCGATTCCGTCCGCTGGCTGTTCGACGGAGCCGACCCGCTCTACGTGCACGTCTATCGCGATGACGTTGTGCCGCAGGCGGTGTCGATGTGGCGCGCGGTGCAGACCCGCGTGTGGCGTCATGACGGCTCCGACGCCGACGAGCACGACGACGCGGTGTATCACGCATGTGGCATCGCGCACCTCGCCGGCATCCTGATCGACCAGGAACGGCAGTGGCGCAACTGGTTTGCCACCGAGGGGATCGAACCGCTCGACATCGAGTTCCGGGACCTGGTCCACGATCCCGCGAAGGCGACGGCGCGGGTGCTGGAGAAGATCGGGCAGGATCCGGAACTGGCACCCCCGCCGCCACTGAAACCTCAGTCCAATTCGCGGTCCAAGGAGTGGGCCCGACGTTATCGAGACGACGCCGAACGAAACGGATATCCACTGTGACCGCTGTAGACGAGAGTTCGCTCGATCAGACAACCGGCCGGGACGGGCCCGGCAACCCCGGTGGCTTCGACCATGTGACCGCCATCCGTGTGCTGGAAGCCGAAGCGGTGCACATCATCCGCGAGGTGGTCGCCGAACTGGAACGTCCGGTGCTGCTGTTCTCCGGCGGCAAGGACTCCATCGTCCTGCTCCGGCTGGCCGAGAAGGCTTTTCGGCCCGCACCGCTGCCGTTCCCGATCATGCACGTCGACACCGGACACAATTTCGACGAGGTGATCGAGTTCCGTGACCGTCGGGTCGCGCCGACCGCCGAGAACCCCGAGGGCATCGAACTCATCGTCGCCTCGGTCCAGGAGTCCATCGATTCCGGACGCATCGCCGAGTCGACCGACCCGTCGGGGTCGCGGAACAGGCTGCAGACGCGCACCCTGCTCGACGCACTCGAGGCGGGCGGGTTCGACGCCGCGTTCGGCGGTGCCCGCCGCGACGAGGAGCGTGCCCGCGCCAAAGAGCGCATCTTCAGTTTTCGCGACGAGTTCGGCCAGTGGGATCCCCGCGCACAGCGGCCCGAGCCGTGGTCGCTGTACAACGGGCGGATCCGTCGCGGGGAGTCGGTGCGCGTCTTCCCGCTCTCGAACTGGACCGAGACCGACATCTGGCGCTACATCGAGCTCGAGGACCTCGAGCTCCCGTCGATCTACTTCGCCGCCGAACGGGAGGTGTTCGACCGGGACGGCATCCTGCTCTCGGTCTCAGAGCATTCCCGGCCCCGCGAGGACGACGAGGTGCGGACCGAGTGGGTGCGCTACCGCACCGTCGGCGACCTGACGATCACCGGCGCCGTCCGGTCCAGGGCGACCACGATCTCCGAGATCATCGCGGAGATCAGCGAATCCACCGTCTCCGAGCGTGGCGAGACCCGCGCCGACGACCGCACGTCCAGTGCCGCCATGGAAGACCGCAAGCGCGAAGGGTATTTCTGATGACTCTCACCTCTCCGCAGCCGGTTGTCCCCGGTGACGACAAGACCAGCACGGCCGCACGGCAATTCCTGCGCATCGCCACCGCGGGCAGCGTCGACGACGGGAAGTCCACGCTGATCGGCCGGATCCTGCACGACACGGGCAGCCTGCCGACCGATCACCTCGCCGCGGTCACCGACGGTGACGGTGACGTCGACCTCGCGGCCCTCTCCGACGGCCTGCGCGCCGAACGCGAGCAGGGCATCACGATCGACGTGGCCTACCGCTTCTTCTCCACGCCCACACGTAGTTACGTCCTCGCCGACACTCCCGGGCACGAGCGGTACACCCGCAACATGTTCACCGGGGCGTCCAATGCGCACGTCGCCATCCTGCTCGTCGACGCCCGGCACGGTCTGCTGCGGCAGACCCGGCGGCACGCGCGGATCGCCACACTCGTCGGCGTGCCGCACGTGATCGCGGCAGTCAACAAGATCGACCTCGTCGACTACTCCGAGCACCGTTTCGACGAGATCCGCGCCGATCTCGCCGAACTAGCCGTGCAACTCGGGATCGGGGAGATCCCGGCGATCCCGGTGGCCGCCAAGCACGGGGACAACGTCGTGCACCGCTCGTCGAACACACCGTGGTACTCCGGCACGACGCTGCTGGAGTACCTCGAGGACGTCGAACTGCACGCGCCCGCGCCGGTGACCGAGGAACTGCGCCTCCCGATCCAGTGGGTGTCGCGTCCTGGGGAGTCGAATCGGGCCGGGTCGGACCGGCGTACGTACACCGGCCGACTCGCCTCCGGAACCCTGCGCGTCGGTGACGAGATCGTCGTGCTGCCCTCGGGCAGTCGATCGACCGTTTCCGCGCTGGACACCCTCGACCCGTCGAGAGACGTTGCGGTGGCCCCGCTCTCGGTGGGAATCCAGATCACCGACGACATCGACATCGGACGCGGCGACATCATCGTCAGCGGTGCGCAGGGCGCGCACCTGCCGGTCCTCGCCCGGGAGATCGACGCGCACGTGTGCTGGCTGTCGAACTCTCCGCTGCGGGCCGGGGACCGCGTCGCGCTCAAACACGGCCCCGCCACGGTGCGTGCCACCGTCCAGTCCCTGGAGCGGCGTCTCGACCCGGACACCCTGATCGAGCACGTCGCGCCCGGCGAACTCGCGCTCAACGACATCGGCACCGTCACGCTGCGGACGTCGTCGGTGGTGCCGGCGGATCCCTACTTGAGCAACCGGGACACCGGGGCGTTCATCCTCATCGACGAGGCGTCCAACGACACGGTGGGCGCGGGGACGATCCTCGAGCCGCGAGAAGTCATCCCCGGCAAGGCAACCCGCAACGACATCAAGTGGCACCCGAGTTCACTGGCACGAGCCGAGCGCTGGGCGCACACCGAACAGCGCGGCGCGACGGTGTGGCTCACCGGTCTGCCGGCGTCGGGCAAGTCCACGGTCGCCGTCGCCCTCGAACGAGCCATCGTCAGCCGCGGCCGCGTCGCCTATCTCCTCGACGGCGACAACATCCGGCACGGGATCTCCGACGACCTCGGCTTCTCGGCCGGCGACCGTGCGGAGAACATCCGCCGTGTCGGACACGTCGCCCGGCTCTTCGCCGACGCAGGGGTCATCGCGATCGCGTCGATGGTCTCGCCACTGCGCTCCGACCGAGAGATCGCCCGCGAACTCCATCGCGCCGCCGACCTCGACTTCATCGAGGTCCACGTGTCGACGCCCGTCACCGAATGCGAGCGCCGCGACCCCAAGGGACTCTACGAACGCGCCCGCCGCGGCGAACTGCGCGGGCTCACCGGCATCGACGCGCCCTACGAGAGTCCCGAGAACCCCGACCTGCGATTCGACACCACCGGCGCGGACATCGACCGGCTGGCGTCGCTCATCCTCGGTGCCCTGATGGATCGCGGCATCATGGCGGGGTGAGTTGTTGTCATCCCCACCGACCCGCCCACCACGACGCGGGTGGGTCGCCTCCGCCGGCGGGCGAGCCGGCCGGCGGCGGATCCGGGCCGCACCTCGTCGAGACGGTGGACATCCCGGCGGGGGTCTTCGCTATGGGCGATGCGTTCGACGAGGGGTATCGCACCGACGGTGAGACGCCGGTGCACGAGGTCGAGCTCAGCGCGTTCTCGATCGATGCGACCGCGGTGACCAACGCCGCGTTCGCATCCTTCGTCGCGGCAACCGGTCACCGGACCGACGCCGAGATCTTCGGCGGCTCCGCGGTCTTCCACACCTATGCGACCGCGCCCGGCGAACCCGTACCGGGCACCCCGTGGTGGCTAGCCGTCGACGGTGCGTCGTGGCGTCGCCCCGCGGGTCCGGGCAGCGTCGTCGACGGCCTGGCGGACCATCCCGTCGTCCACGTCAGTCACCGCGACGCGCAGGCCTACTGCGCGTGGGCCGGACGCGCCCTGCCGACCGAGGCCCAGTGGGAGTACGCGGCCCGGGGAGGACTGCACGGGGCGCGGTTCCCGTGGGGCGACGAGCCGCCGACCGCCGACGATCCGCGGTGCAACATCTTCCGAGGCGACTTCCCGAACGAGCCGACCGACCGGGTCGGCACCACGCCCGTGCGGATGTTCGAGCCCAACGGTCACGGTCTGTACCAATGCGCGGGCAACGTGTGGGAATGGTGCGCCGACACGTTCAGCGCGCGGTACTACCGCGTGTCCGACCGCACCGATCCGACGGGGCCGGGTCGGGGGAGCGCCCGCGTCCTCCGCGGCGGCAGCCACCTCTGCCACGACTCGTACTGCCATCGCTACCGGGTGGCCGCGCGATCACACAACACGCCGGAATCGACCGCGAGCAACATCGGGTTCCGGACCGTGGGCCCACCGGTCGGCTGACGGCGGGGCCCGGCGCCCCCGCACCAACAGGCCCGCTCGCTTAGCTCCCGGCGCCGCACACATCGGGCCCGCTCGCTTCGCTCCCGGCGCCCGGGAACCGAACTCCACCGCGGTCAGTTGAGTCAGCAGACTGTGTGGTGGTTTTCGCCGAGAGCCGATCGGTTGTGCGATCGTGGTCCCCTCGGGCGGTTCCGCCCGCGAAATCACCCCGACCGGGACAGGAGTAGGGCAGGCATGCGTGTGGAGGGCCGGGATGCGGTGCGTCGACGAGCGAGGCGGCCGAAGTCGTGGAAGAACGGCCTCGTGGCCTCGACCGTGGCGATCGCGTCGTCGGTCCTGCTCGCCGGCTGCATCGACCTGCCGTCGCTGAGCAGGCCGGACATCCCGGAGGGTATCCCGCCGGGAGCGGGAGTGCCGCAGCCCTACATCGACATCAACGCGCCCGGACGTACCGCGAACAAGATGCACGACTGGGCGGTGCCGATCTCGGAGTCCACCGGCATCCCGATCGTCTCCCTGCAGGCCTACGGCAACGCCGCCGAGATCCAGCGCCAGCAACATCCCGAGTGCGGCATCGCCTGGACGACACTGGCCGGGATCGCCGGCGTCGAGAGCAAGCACGGCCAGTACCGCGGATCGGAGGTGGCCGACAACGGAGACGTCAGCCCGCCCATCCGCGGCGCCAAACTCGACGGCACCCGCGGGAACATGGAGATCCGCGACACCGACGGCGGCGCCCTCGACGGCGACGCCACCCACGACCGCGCGATGGGGCCGTTCCAGTTCATCCCCGAGACGTGGAAGCGCTACGGAGTCGACGCCAGCGGCGACGGTGTGCCCGACCCCGACAACATCGACGACGCCGCTCTCTCGGCGGCTCGCTACCTCTGTGTCTCCTCCGGCAACGACATGACGAATCCGGAGGGGTGGGAGAAGGCCGTCCGGACCTACAACAACTCGATGGCCTACGTCCTCGACGTGCGTGACCACGCCAACGCCTACTCGATCAACGTCCGCTTCTGACCGTCGCGGGTGAACAGCTGTGCCGGTTGCGCCGACCTTGTCACGTGCGGCTTCGGCGCAGCCACTAGGCTCTTGCGTATCGGCCGGCACCAGAACCGGCCGTCGTCGGCGCAGGCGGCCCCGTCGGAGGACTCGCCTCCTGGGATATCGCCGACGAAGTAGTCCACCGAGATTGGGGTGCAACCGTGGCAATCATCGAGCAGGTAGGTGCGCGTGAGATTCTCGATTCGCGGGGCAACCCGACGGTCGAGGTCGAGGTCGTCCTGGACGACGGCACCTTCACCCGTGCCGCAGTGCCGTCCGGTGCGTCCACCGGCGAGCACGAAGCCGTGGAGCTGCGCGACGGTGGCGAACGGTACCTGGGCAAGGGCGTCACCAAGGCCGTCGAAGGTGTCCTCGGGGACCTGGCCCCGGCCGTGATCGGTATCGAGGCCGAGGAACAGCGCCTCGTCGATCAGGCGCTGCTCGACTGCGACGGCACCCCCGACAAGAGCCGGATCGGCGCCAACGCGCTGCTCGGTGTCTCCCTCGCGGTCGCCAAGGGCGCCGCCGAATCGGCCGGGCTGCCGCTGTTCCGCTACATCGGCGGACCCAACGCCCACATCCTGCCGGTGCCGATGATGAACATCATCAACGGCGGCGAGCACGCCGACAACGGCATCGACTTCCAGGAATTCATGATCGCCCCGGTCGGTGCGCCGACCTTCAAAGAAGCACTGCGCTGCGGCGCCGAGGTCTACCACGCGCTGAAGTCCGTCCTGCACAAGCAGGGCCTCAACACCGCGCTGGGCGACGAGGGCGGTTTCGCCCCGGACCTGCCCAACACCGAAGCCGCGATCGCGATCATCGGCGAGGCGGTCGGCAAGGCCGGCTACAACTTCGGCCGTGACGTCGTCATCGCGCTCGACGCCGCGTCGACCGAGTTCTTCTCCAACGGTGTGTACAAGCTCGAGGGCAAGGAGCTCGGCGCCGACGAGATGGTGTCGTTCTACGAGAAGCTCATCACCGATTTCCCGATCGTCTCGATCGAGGACGGCCTCGCCGAGGACGACTGGGACGGCTGGGCGAAGCTGACCGAGTCGATCGGCGACCGGGTGCAGCTCGTCGGTGACGACCTGTTCGTGACCAACCCCGAGCGTCTCGAGGAGGGGATCTCCAAGGGCATCGCGAACGCGCTGCTGGTGAAGGTGAACCAGATCGGCACCCTGACCGAGACCCTCGACGCCGTCGCGCTGGCGCACAACAACGGTTACAAGACGATGATGAGCCACCGGTCGGGAGAGACCGAGGACACCACCATCGCCGACCTCGCGGTGGCCTGTAGCTGCGGGCAGATCAAGACCGGTGCCCCGGCCCGCTCGGAGCGCGTCGCGAAGTACAACCAGCTGCTGCGCATCGAGGAAGGACTCGGTGACGCGGCACGGTACGCGGGCGACCTCGCCTTCCCGCGATTCTCGTTTGGTTCGTGATTAGCTGTCTGCATGGCTTCGCAGCGACGTCACCGCGGTGACGGGCGTCAGCGTGGGCGCGATCGTCGGGTAGACGCGCGCTCACGCGAGCGCGCCCGTCGCACGCGGCGGCACGCTCGTCCGGCCCAGCCGGTGACGCCCGAGGACATGGTCGAGGTGGGTGGGCAGCAGCCGCCGACCGACGCGACCGGCCCGGCTGCCGCCGACGCACCGGATACCGACGTCGATGCCGGTCGGGTCGGACGCGACCGGGCGTCGCGGAACCGGCGCCGCCGCCCCGCCCGCGGCGGACTCGGTGCCCGGTTACGCGGAATCGAGATGACTCCCGCGAGTCTCGCGACGCTCGTCATCACCGTCGTCGTCGTGTGCGTCGTGGCGCTGACCCTCGCGATGCCGCTGCGGACGTATTTCAGTCAGCGGTCGGAATTCCGTCAGCTGACCGCGTCGAACGAGCAGCTACAGCGCGAGGTCGCGGACTATCAGCAGAAGGTCAACGAGCAGAACGATCCCGCCTACATCGAGGCCCAGGCGCGGACGCGTCTGCAATTCGTCAAACCAGGAGAGATCCCGCTCGTGATGTTGTTCCCCGCCGACGAGGCGCGGCGTGAGGCCGCCGAACGCGCCGAGGAGCGTGCCCGCGCGCCCTGGTACGGAAACCTCTGGGACACCTTGTCGACCCCACCCGGCGTGCAGTGAGTCCCGTCGAGTGAACACCGCCGACAACAACGTCTCCGCGGAGGATCTCGCCACGGTCGCCGCCCAGCTCGGGCGCGAACCGCGCGGGGTCCTCGAGATCAGTTACCGCACGCCCGACGGCAAGCCCGCCGTGGTCAAGACCGCGCCCCGGCTGCCCGACGGCACGCCGTTCCCGACCCTCTACTACCTGACCGATCCGCGTCTGACCGCCGAGGCCAGTCGTCAGGAGTCGGCCGGCGTGATGAAGGGGATGACCGCGCGCCTGCACGACGACGCACAACTCGCCGCCGCCTACCGGCGCGCGCACGAGGACTATCTCGCCGAACGCGACGCGATCGAGCCGCTCGGCACCGATTTCACCGGCGGGGGCATGCCGGACCGGGTGAAGTGCCTCCACGTCTTGATCGCGCACTCGCTGGCGAAGGGGCCCGGACTCAATCCGCTCGGTGACGAGGCGGTGGCGCTCGCGGCCGCGAACGGATTGCGCGGCAGCGCGATTCCGCAGGATTGGCCCGAGCCGGCCGAGCCCGCCAAGCCCACGGGGGACGACGGATGACCGTCGTCGGAGCCGTGGACTGCGGCACCAACTCGATCCGGCTGCTCGTGGCGAAGCCGGGTCCCGACGGGCGCCTGATCGACCTCCATCGTGAGATGCGGGTCGTCCGACTGGGTTACGGGGTGGATGCGACGGGACGGTTCGCCGCGGAATCCATCGAGCGGACGCGGGTCGCGCTGAGCGACTACGTCGACACGATGGAGTCGCTCGGCGTCGAGAAGGTTCGGATGGTCGCGACGTCGGCCACCCGCGACGCGTCCAACCGCGACGAGTTCTTCGCCATGACCGCCGATCTGCTCGGCTGCGTGTCCGAGGGTGCGATCGCCGAGGTCATCACCGGCGACGAGGAGGCGCGGCTGTCGTTCCGCGGCGCCGTCGGTGAATTGGATTCGGCGGACGGGCCTTTCGTGGTCACCGACCTCGGCGGCGGATCGACGGAGGTGGTCCTCGGAGATTCCGACGGCGTGACCGCCGCGTATTCGGCCGACATCGGATGTGTCCGTCTGACCGAGCGGGCGTTGCCCTCGGACCCGCCGACCCCGGCGGAACTGGCCGCCGCGACCGAGTTCGCACGCGCACGCCTTGCCGAGGCGTTCGCCGCGGTGCCGGTGGAGTCGGCCCGCACCTGGGTCGGCGTCGCCGGGACGATGACGACCCTCGCCGCGCTCGGTGCCGGCCTGCCCGAGTACGACTCCGAGAAGATCCACCTGTCGACGATCTCGCTACCCGAACTCGACCGGGTCTGTCGAAACGTGATCGGCATGACACGTGCCGACCGCGCGGCCCTGGGGCCGATGCACCCCGGTCGCGTCGACGTGATCGGCGGGGGAGCCGTGGTCACCCTCGAACTTGCGAGAGTCCTGTCCGAGCGGGCCGGTATCACCGGGCTGGTCGTGAGCGAACACGACATTCTCGACGGGATCGCGTTGGGAATCCTCGACTGAGGGTCCGGTGATCCGGTTACCATGCGACACATGGCATATAACCTGCGGTGCCCCTGCGGCGAGTCCATCACGGCCCTCGAGGCCGACTTCGTGCCGGCTGTCCAGGCCCACCTCGCGGCCGAACACCCCGGGCGCGACTACAGCGAGACAGAGATCATGATGATGGCGATGACGGTCCCGGACCGA
This sequence comes from Gordonia sp. HS-NH1, assembly GCF_001418765.1. Classification (NCBI taxonomy): domain Bacteria; kingdom Bacillati; phylum Actinomycetota; class Actinomycetes; order Mycobacteriales; family Gordoniaceae; genus Gordonia; species Gordonia sp. HS-NH1. The sequence continues at coordinate 210,809 of NZ_LIYC01000004.1, read as the reverse complement.
TCGGTGAAGTCCGACGGCTGACTGGGTCACATCCACCACGAATGGACATACCCACCACCAGCGAGGTGGTGGGTATGTCCATTCGTGGAGAATGTGCGGCGGAGCTGAGGCGCCCTAGGCCGCAGCCGGGGTGCGCAGCGAGATGTTGTTGCACGCCTCGCACACCGTCTCCGGGATGACGCCCCGGCGCTGCAGGAATCCGAAGATCGTGCACCCCAGGCAGAAGCCGAAGACGGACTCCAGGGTCGCGGCCGCGATCAGCACGCCTGTGGTGATCTGCGCGGCCAGCCCGAAGCCGAGCAGGCTCAGTACGAACGCGGTCCCGCTCACGACGAGTCCGATGGTCTGGGCGAACCGCTTGGGCGGGCCGGGTACCAGCTTCTCTTTCCGGATGATCTTCGGCACGAGGAAACGCACCGAGAGCTGCCCGAACGGGGACAGCGTGGGTCCCGATGCCACACGCAGGACGAAGCCGAGGGCCAGGATCCCGTAGAGCACGGGGGTGTCCACCGAGACCGCGACGATCGCGAGGGCGACGACGAGTCCCGCGGTGGCGCGTGCAGCGTAGTCGTTGACCGGGTTCGGGAACGTGAGAACAGAGCGCACCGACATCGGGCAGACAACCTCCGAGAGAGCAGGGACAACCGCCACCAACGTACGTGCGGTCGTCGTCGTGGGCAACGATTGTGCCCAGCGTGATCCGATAAGGCCCGGTCAGGGCCCTGACGTCAGGACCCTGCGGTCGGGTCCATCCGCGGTTCCGAGGCCGCGACGGTGCGGGGATCGTCGACGTCCGGCTCGTCCTTGTCGGTCTCGCCGCCGTCGGAGGCGAGTTCGGCCTCACGAGAGACCTCGCCCTCCTGGTCGATCCCGGCCTGTTCGCCGACGTCGATGCGGTCGGGGAGTTCGTCCATGTCCACTCCGGTCACCTCTCTCGCCTGTTCGGATTCGGCAAACGGATCTGTTTCGTCGACCTCGGTGGATGCGTCCGCGAACTCGGCATCGATGATGCCGAAGGTCTCCGCCGACCCCGCGTCGGCCTTGGCCTTGCGGGCGGCCTCACGCATCTCGAACCCGTCGGTCACGATCTCACCGATCTCCCGGGTCACGCCCGCGACGGCGCCGGTGATGATCGTCGCGATCCGGCCGACGTGAGTGGCCGTTGATTCGATCAATTCCTGGAACAGATCCTTGTTGCGTTCGATGCTGTCGACCATCGTCTCGGGCATCCCCTTTTGAGTCGGTTGTGGACTTACGACTGGATCGGTGTGCCCCGAGACTACCCCGGGGCACACCGATCAAACCGTCTCAGAACTGTTCTTCAGGCGACGGCACCGGGCTTCTCGCGCTCGACGATCACGGTCAGATCGTCGTCGTCGCGTGTCATCCAGTTGGGCAGTGAGAGCTTGGCGATCTTCTTCCACGTGGACGCGAGCTGATGACTGAACGACCCGGTGTTGTACGGCAGGCCGTAGCGTTCACAGATCTCGCGTACCTCGGCCGACATCTCCGGGTAGCGGCTCGCCGGGATGTCTGGGTAGAGGTGGTGTTCGATCTGATGAGACAGATTGCCGCTCATGATGTGGAACAACGGACTTCCGGTGATGTTCGCCGACCCGAGCATCTGCCGCAGGTACCACTGGCCGCGGGTCTCGTTCTGGCATTCCTCGGACGTGAAAGTCTGAGCGCCGGTGGGGAAGTGGCCGCAGAAGATGATCGAGTACGTCCAGACGTTGCGCACCAGGTTGGCGGTGGCGTTGCCGATCAGCGTGGGGACGAACAGCGGCCCGGTGAGCGCCGGGAACACGACGTAGTCCTTCAGGACCTGGCGACCGGCCTTGCGCCACATCCCCTTCACGAGTCCCTTGATGTCGCTCCACTTGCGCTTGCCCTGGATGACGTTCTCGGCCTCGAGGTCATGGAGCATGACGCCCCACTCGAACAGCAGCATGAGGGCCGTCGCATAGCCGAGGTTGCCCAGGTAGTAGGGATTCCACTTCTGGTCGCGAGCCATCCGGAGGATGCCGTAGCCGATGTCGCGGTCCTCGCCGAGGATGTTCGTGAACGTGTGGTGCAGGTAGTTGTGGCTGTGCTTCCACTGGTCGGCCGGACACACGGTGTCCCACTCGAATTCGCGGGAGTTGTAGGTGTCCTCGCGCATCCAGTCGTACTGGCCGTGCATGACGTTGTGGCCGATCTCCATGTTGTCGAGGATCTTCGACACCGAGAGGGCGCCCACGGCGGCGATCCACGCCGGCGGGAAGAACCCGAGATACATGAGCGCGCGACCGCCGATCTCGAAGCCGCGCTGGGCACGGATCACCGAGTAGAGGTAATCGCGGTCCTTCTGGCCGAGGTCGGCGACGATGCGGGCACGGAGTTCGTCGAGGTCGCGTCCCAGCGACTCGACCTGCTCGTAGGACAGGATGACGGTGTTGGGGTCCTGCGCGGCGTCGTGGACGGTGGCCTCCCGCAGCGCGGGCAGCTCGTCGGGGATCGTGGTCTCGATGTCACGGCTGATGTCGATGGTCATTGCAGTGCCTCCTGTCGGAGAGGAGATGTGGCTGGGAAAAGTGGATGTCGATGCCGGCTCGCGGACGTCAGATGTCGATGTCGACGGAACCGACCGGGGCGTTGATGCACAACTGGATCTGGGTGTCGGACTCGTCGTCGATCTCGCCGGTCAGTACGTTGCGGGTGCAACCCGACTTCTTCGTCGCGGTGCAGGAGAAGCAGATGCCCATCCGGCACCCGGAGTCGGGCGTGAGTCCGGCGGCCTCGGCCTGGTCGAGGATGGGACGGCCGTCGTTGGTCGCCGCCGCCCCCGACGAGGAGAACGTGATCTCGCCCTCGACGGAGTCCGGGTCGACCTCCGGAACGACCGGGGCGAACGCCTCACTGTGCAGCGGTTGCGTGATGGCGAGGTCGGCGTGAGCTCGTGCGACCTCGTCCATCAGTGCGGCCGGGCCGCAGACGAACACGTCCGCGTCGGACAGTCCGGGGATCCCGTCGAGGTGCTCCGCGGTGAAGTGCCCGTCGGCCTCGTCACGGGTGTGGTGCAGGCGGAGGTCGAACCGGGGATGGGCTGCTGCCAGCTCCTGCAGTGCGTCCCGGTAGGCGACGTCGGACGGGGTGCGCGCGTAGTGCACGAACGTGATCGGTCCGGCGTACTGTCGGGAGACGAGTGTTCTGGCCATCGAGAGTACAGGTGTAATCCCACTGCCGCCGCTGACGAAGACCGCCGATGTCGGATCGGTCTCCGGGAGCAGGAAGTCGCCGCTCGCGGCTGACAGGCCGACGACGTCCCCGGCGCGGGCGTGCTCGCGCAGGTGGGTGGACACGAAACCGTCGTCGTGGGCGGTGATCGTCAGTTCGATCTCGCCGTCCGGACCCGCGGCCGCATTGGCCGGCGAGAAACAGCGGGTATGTCGGACGCCGTCGATGACGACCTTGAGCTGCACGAACTGGCCGGCTTCGTGGCCTTGCCACTGCCGTGTCGGGCGGATGGTGAGACGTACGGTGCGCGACGTCGGACGCTCGACACGGGTGATCTCGCCCCGCAGATCGCGCCAGGTGATCATCGGGTCGAGCAGTTCGAGGTAGCGGTCGACCGGATGCGGCGACAGCGCTGCCTCGACGATCGAACCGACCAGGCGGCTCCATCGGCCAGGTGCGGCGCCGGAGTCGGAGTGGGTCAGCTCCTGGGGTGTGCGGATGCTCATGGGCTGGGCTCCGTTCGATGTATTTCGGTGTACATGTGTACACCGATTAGTGTGTCACGGGGCCACGGGTGGTCGTCAAGTGTTCGGTCATGTGACTGCCATCACGACACCTCTCGGCCGGTTCGGGTCGGCGATCGACGCGACGCATAGACTCGGGTGCGTGACACGCACGCGAGAGTCGGGACGGCGCGACGCGCAGACGCGTGCGGACCGCAAGAACCAGACGCGCCAGGCGCTGCTGGACACCACGCGGTCACTTGTCGGTGAGCGCAGCTTCGGCAGCATCAGCCTCCGCGAGGTCGCCCGCGGTGCCGGAATCGTGCCGACCGCCTTCTATCGCCACTTCGCGTCGATGGAGGATCTCGGGGTCACCGTCGTCGAGGACTCGATGCGCGTCCTGCGCAGGGCGCTGCGCGACGGGCGACGCGACCTGGCGGCGCGCGAGGCCCTCCCGACCGCGCAGAACTCGCTGGCCATCTTGCTGCGACACGTTCGCGAGAACGAATCGCAGTTCCGGTTCCTGGTGCGTGAACAGCACGGCGGTATCGCCGAGATCCGTCGTGCCATCGACACCGAACTCCGGTTGTTCTCCAAAGAACTCGCGATCGATCTCGCCCGCCTGCCCGACCTGGCGCGGTGGCAGCCCGACGACCTCGAACTCGCGGCCGAACTGATCGTGACCATCATGCTCACCGCGGTGGCCGATCTGCTCGACGGTGAGTACCGCGGTCGTGGCGCCGAACAGGAGATCGTCGAGCGGACCGAGCGGCAGCTGGTGATGGTGTTCCTCGGTATGGGCCAGTGGCGCCCGTCGTCGGAGTGAGCTGCGGGGGTCTGACCAGCGGCGCACCGGCCTCGTAGCTCTCGGGACCGGCGGTTGTCGAGTTGGCCTCAGGGCGATTTCAACTGTGGTCCGTCGTCGTGATGGTGCCCGACACTGGGCCGAGACACCGCCGGCAGTCCTGGTGGCGGTGTCGTGCTCGCGTCATGCTGCCCCGACCGAAAGGTGCCCTCGCGGTGTCTCTGCATTTCCACTGGTTCCTGCCCACCTACGGCGACTCGCGCAACCTGATCGCCGGCGGACACGGCAGCCAGATGACAGGGGACCGCCCGGCCGATCTGAGGTACCTCAAGCAGCTCGCCGGCGCCGCCGAGGCCAACGGCTTCGAGGCCGTCCTGACGCCGGCCGGTCTCTGGTGTGAGGACGCGTGGCTGACCACGGCGGCGTTGATCGACGCCACCGAGAGCCTCAAGTTCCTGGTCGCGTTCCGTCCCGGACTCATCTCGCCGACGCTGGCGGCGCAGATGGCCGCCACGTTCCAATGGCATTCGCAGGGCCGCCTGCTGGTCAACGTGGTGACCGGCGGCGAGTCGAGTGAGCAGCGCGCCTTCGGTGACTTCCTGGCGAAGAACGCGCGGTACGAGCGCTGCGACGAATACCTCGAGATCATCCGCCGGCTCTGGACCGAGGAAGAACCCGTCGACGTCGTGGGCAAGTATCTGCGCGTCGAAGGCGCGCAGCTCGGACGACGCCCCGACCCGACTCCCGAGATCTTCTTCGGGGGATCGTCGCCGGCCGCTGGTGATGTCGCTGCCAAGCACGCCGACACCTACCTCACCTGGGGTGAGCGTCCGGAGGCGGTCGCCGAGAAGATCGCCTGGGTCAACGGCCTCGCCGCCGCGCAGGGGCGGGAACTCTCGCACGGCATCCGATTCCACGTGATCGCACGCGAGACGTCCGAACAGGCCTGGGCCGAGGCGGCTCGTCTGCTCGGCGCGCTCGACCCCGCACAGGTCGCCACCGCCCAACAGAATCTGGCGCGTTCGGAGTCCGAGGGGCAGCGACGCATGTCCGAACTGCACGGCCGGGGAGCCGGTTTCGCCGACCACGACGATCCGCGCTCGCTGGAGATCCACCCCGGCGTGTGGGCCGGGGTCGGACTGGTCCGAGGCGGCGCCGGTACCGCTCTGGTCGGTTCGTACGACGAGGTGGCCGCACTCATCGGCGAGTACGCCGCGCTCGGGCTCGATCACTTCATCCTGTCGGGCTACCCGCATCTCGAGGAGGCCTACCACTTCGGCGAAGGTGTCCGGCCCGCTCTCGCCCGGCTCGGGCTGCTCGACCCGGCCTCGGCCGGCCCGTCCGAGGCCGTGCGCACCGCGTTCCTGCCGCGCCTGCAGGCCGCATCGTCCTGAACGACAAACCTTTTCGTCCCTAGTCACGTCACCGACACCTCGCGGAGGTAGTTATGTCCACCGAGTCCATCGCGGACCAGATCAAGTTCGCCTACTGGGTGCCCAACGTCAGCGGCGGTCTGGTCACCAGCACCATCGAGCAGCGCACCGGCTGGGACTACGACTACAACGTCAAACTCGCACAGACCGCCGAGAACAACGGTTTCGAGTACGCGCTGTCGCAGGTGCGGTACGAGGCGAGCTACGGAGCCGAGTACCAGCACGAGTCCACGAGTTTCAGCCTTGCGCTCCTGCTCGCCACGCAGCGGCTGAAGGTGATCGCCGCGGTGCACCCGGGTCTCTGGCATCCGGCCGTCCTGGCCAAGCTCGGCGCGACCGCCGACCATCTGTCCAAGGGCCGCTTCGCGATCAACGTCGTCAGCGGTTGGTTCAAGGACGAGTTCACCCACCTCGGCGAGCCGTGGCTCGAGCACGACGAACGGTACCGGCGCAGCGGTGAGTTCCTCGAGGTCATCCGCAAGATCTGGACCGAGGACGAGGTCGACTACCGCGGAGACTTCTACCGGATCCACGACTTCACGTTGAAGCCCAAGCCGCTCAACACACCTGAGCGTCCGAACCCGGAGCTGTTCCAGGGCGGCAACTCCTCTGCCGCCCGTAACAACGGCGGACGCTATGCGGACTGGTACTTCTCCAACGGCAAGGACTTCGACGGCGTCACCGAACAACTCGACGACCTCCGCGCCGTCGCACGCGCTCACGAGCGCGAGGTGAAGTTCGGGCTCAACGGCTTCATCATCGCGCGTGACACCGAGAAGGAGGCCCGCGACACCCTGCGCGAGATCGTCGAGAAGGCGAATCGTCCGGCGGTCGAGGGCTTCCGGGACGCCGTCCAGCAGGCGGGCAACTCCACCGGCGACAAGAAGGGCATGTGGGCGGACTCGTCGTTCGAGGACCTCGTGCAGTACAACGACGGCTTCCGCACCCAGCTGATCGGTACCCCGGAGCAGGTGGCCGAGCGCATCGTCGCCTACAAACGTCTGGGCGTCGACCTCATCCTGGGCGGCTTCCTGCACTTCCAGGAGGAGATCGAGTACTTCGGCGAGAAAGTCCTTCCCCTGGTCCGTGAGATCGAGGGTGCCCAGAGCGACATTGCCCAGGCCCCTGCGGGAGTGGCGTGACCGCAGTGAGCCAGGCACGGTCCCGGTCCGCCACGCGAATCGGGACCGACGCCGAGGCGTTGTCCGTCGCGCGGGAACTGGCCGCCGAATTCGCGGTGGGGGCCGCCGAACGGGACCGCGAACGGCGGTTGCCCCGTGCCGAGATCGACCGGCTCTCGGAGTCGGGTCTGCTGGCGCTCACCGTCCCCGCGCGATTCGGCGGTCTCGACGTGCGGCCCAGCGTGCTCGCCGAGGTGGTGGCGATCCTTGCGGCCGCGGACGCGAGCATCGCGCAGATCCCGCACAGCCACTTCGTGTATCTCAACCTCGTCCGGCTGTCGGCCGGACATGCGTTGCAGGAGCGGATCTTCACCGACGTGCTCGCCGGTGGCCGGGTGGCCAATGCCCAGTCCGAGCGGGGCGGCAAGACCGTCGCCGACATCTCGACGCGGCTGACCCCGATCGACGGCGAGGATGGGCGTTTCGTCCTCGACGGTGAGAAGTTCTATTGCACGGGTTCGCTGTTCGCGGACACGCTCGCCGTGCTCGCCAGGCTGGACGTCGCCGCCGGCGACCTCGCGCCCGGCGAGTACGTGGCATTCGTCCCGGCCGACGCCGACGGCGTGGAGATCGTCGACGACTGGGATGCGGTCGGGCAGCGCACGACCGGATCGGGCACCGTGCGGTTCACCGGAGTGGGCGTCGGTGTCGAGGACCTGGTGGCGCGGGCACCGGCCACGTCCGCACCCACCGGGTATGGCGCGTTCGCCCAACTCCTGCACGTGGCGATCGACGTCGGTATCGCCCGCGGCGCGCTGCGGGAGGCATCGGAGTTCGTGCGCACCAAGTCCCGTCCGTGGTTCGAGGCCGGTGTGGACCGCGCCGTCGACGATCCGCTCGTGGTGCAGCGTTTCGGCGAGCTGGAGGTCGACGTGGCGACCGCGGAGGCGACTCTCGCCGCCGCCGGGCGCCGGGTCGACACGGCCGTCGGCGCAGCGTCGGGCCGGTCGGGCCGTACCGACGTCGCCGTCTCGTCGACCGCTGTCGCGGAGGCCTCGATCGCTGTCGCGACGGCCAAGGCGGTGGCCGATCGTGTTGCCACCCCGGTGTCGTCGGCGCTGTTCGAGGTGAGTGGGACCCGCAGCGCCGCAGCCGGAAGCGGTCTCGATCGCTACTGGCGTGACGCCCGGACACACACGTTGCACGATCCCGTCCGGTGGAAGTACCAGCACATCGGTCGCTGGGTGTTGCGCGGCGAGGAACCGCCACTGCATGGCGTGATCTGACTGATCGGCGTCAGAGGAAGCGGCCGACGTGTGACACGGCCTTCTTCGGTGTCTTCGCGTTGAATCCCTCGCCGATCGCGCGCAGCTTCCATTCGCCGCCGTCGCGGGAGATGACGGCCATCGCGACCGCGGTGAACGGCATACCGCCCTTGAGTGTGTAGCGGGCCAGCTCGGCGGACGTCGTCTCGTCGACGAGCCGGCAGTATGCGTTCTCGATCTTTTCGAATGTGTGGCCCCGGTAGGACGTCACGATGAACACCAGCGCGTCGACCTCGGGTGGAACCGACTGCAGCGCAACGCGGATGACCTCGTCGTCGCCCTCGCCCTCGCCGGTGAGGTTGTCCCCGGAGTGCAGGATCGAGCGGCTCTTGCTGTTGAGATGACCGTAGTAGACGGTCTCGACGCATTTCTCACCCGAGAACATGAGGACCGAGGCGTCGAGGTCGATCGAGCCCCCGCGACCGAATCCCCCGCGCACCGGGTCCCACCCCAACCCCATCTGGATGTCGGTGAGCGCCACTCCGCCCTCCTTGCGCAGAGTGACCCGCTGTCCCTTGGCCAGGCTGACCGGCGCACCCTTGCGGAGGCTGATCTCCGGGGAGGCGGTCGGGGTCGGGGAGGGCGGTGCAGTCGCGGGCTGCGGCGGGGCGGTGGGCTGTGGCGGGGCCGGGGGCGGCGTGGGCGCGGACGGACGCGAGTAGCTGACCGGTGCGGGCGGGGTCGGTGCCGCCTGTGGTTCGTCGTCGACGCTGACCCCGTGGTCACGGACGAGATCGGCGAAACCACCCGCGTACCCCTGACCGACCGCCCGGACCTTCCAGTCGTCGTTGCGCCGGTACACCTCCAGCGCGACGACGACGGACTCGGTGGTGAGACCGGTGACGGTGAAGTCGTACAGCGGGCGCCCGGCGGAGTCGGCGACCCGCGCGAGCGGCGGCGCGAACCGCCCGAAGGTCGTCGACGCATCGTCGAGGGTGATCACCGCGCGTACCGCGTCGATGTCCGCTGGGATGGCGCCGGTCGAGATGTGCAGTTGCGCCGTACCTCCGGGAACCTGCTGCAGCCGGACGCCCGGTCCCAAGGGCTGGTTGTAGAAGACGAAGTCGTCGTCGGTGCGGACCACGCCGCGGTCGGTCACCAGGAGGGCCGACAGGTCGGCGGCCGTCGCGAGCTCCACGGAGATGACGACATCGGGGGTCGACAACGGGCCGTTCTGGCCTTTGGTCAGAGCAGACATGTCCGGGTGATTCCTCACATGGGTCGGGGCGCCTGGCGCCGGGAGCGAAGCGGGCGGGCCGAAGCCGTCCTGGCGCCGGGAGCGAAGCGGGCGGGCCGAAGCCGTCCTGGCGCCGGGAGCGAAGCGGGCGGGCCGAAGCCGTCCTGGCGCCGGGAGCGAAGCGAGCGGGCCGAAGTGGTCCTGGCGCCGGGAGCGAAGCGGGCGGGCCGAATCCGTCCTGGCGCCGGGAGCGAAGCGGGCAGGCCGAAGTGGTCCCGCCGAGTTCACGGCGCCACGACGCACAGCGTAGTCATGCGCGCCGGCGACCTCCGCGCGCACGACGCGACAGCCGGCCTCGGAAGTTGCGATCAAGCGGCCGACAGACGGTGTCCGATTGGGGGCATATGCTCCTGCGTATGGGTGGGAGTCGGGTCAACACACAGTTCGGGCCGTACCGCCTCGACGAGTTGCTGGGCCGTGGCGGGATGGGTGAGGTCTACCGCGCGTACGACACGACAAAGGACCGGGTCGTCGCCCTCAAGCTGCTCAATCCGGGGCTGGCCCACGATCCGATGTACCAGGAGCGGTTTCGTCGTGAATCGCATGCCGCGGCCCGCCTCGGTGAACCGCACGTCATTCCGATCCACGACTGGGGTGAGATCGACGGGGTGTTGTTCATCGACATGCGCCTGGTTGTCGGCGAGGACCTGCGCGCGTTGCTCACCCGCGACACCCGACTTGCCCCCGAACGCGCCGTGTCGATCGTCGAACAGGTGGCCGCAGCGCTCGATGCCGCGCATGCCGAGGGGCTTGTGCACCGCGACATCAAGCCGGAGAACATCCTCGTCGGCGCCAACGACTTCGCCTATCTCGTCGATTTCGGTATCGCCCATGCCGCCGAGGACACCCATCTCACCCAGGCCGGTACGGCTGTCGGATCGATCGCGTACATGGCCCCGGAGCTGTTCGACGCTGCGCAGGTCAGCGCGGCCAGCGACATCTACGCCCTGGCGTGTGTGCTCTTCGAGTGTCTGACCGGCCGGGTCCCGCATCCGGCGACGACGGTGAGTGCCGCGATCAAGGCGGCGGTGCTGTCACCACCTCCGTCGCCGAGCGCGGTGAACGCCGACGTGCCGCCCGCGATGGACGGGGTGATCCGCACGGCCCTCGCGGCCGATCCCGCATCGCGTCACGATTCCGCGGTCGCGCTCGCCCGTGCGGCCCGCGCAGCGCTCGTCGGAGGCCGGCAGGATCCGGGGGCTGGAGGTGATGCTCGAGACGCGGGCCGGTCGGAGCCGGGTCTCGTCGATCCGCCGCCCGTGCCACCGGAAGCGCCGACCGGTGTCGTCCGAGCTCCCGACACGGTCATCGCCCCCACCGACCCCGTGTACGAGCCGACACTGGTGCGACACACGACTGGCCCCGAGACCGGAGCCGGGACCACGCAGTTCTCGGGGCCGCAACAGTTCTCGGGGCCACAGCAGTTCTCCGGCCCGCAACAGTTCTCGGGGCCACTCAATTACGCGGGGCCGCAGCAGTTCTCGGGCGCTCAGTACCCCGTGGGTCCCGATCGTGGGCGTCCATCGGACTTTTCGGGTCCTTACGCCGGCGCCTCGGCGTACGGACCATCGGGATATCCGCCCGCATATCCACCGCCACGGCGGCGCTCGGCAGCTATTCCGGTCCTCATCGCGCTGATCGGGGTGGCTCTCGTCGGACTCGCCGTCCTCGGCGGGGTCCTGATCGCAGGCTCGGGCGACGACACCACGACCCGGGCCGACGACGAACCGACGACGCCCACGGTGACAGAGACGGTCGCACCCCCGCCGACCGTCCAGAACGTACCGCCGGCACCCGCCGCCCCGGCCGCACCGCCACCGGGTTCGAGCCCGTGCGATGCGACGGTCGGGATCGGTTCGCCGGTGACCAGTTGCCCGTTCGCGTTCGCGGTCCGCGACGCGTATACGAGTTCCGGTGCCGCGCGGGCGCCGCGTGTGGTCGTCGCGATCAGCCCGGTCACCGGCCAGGCCTATGCGATGAACTGTGTACCCGAGGGCGCGATCGTCGCGTGCCGTGGAGGCAATGACGCTGTGGTGCACATCTACTGATGGGGATCGCCGACCGGTTGTCACGACACACGCCGACTCTGAGGACCCGAGGGATCGTCGTACTCGGCGCCATTGCGCTCCTCGCGGGATGCGCGGGCGACCCCGATCCGGAGCCCATCGACCCGGTCACCGTGACGGTGACCGCGGACTCGTCTGTATCGATATCCGCCGGGCCCGGCCCGAACGCGCCGGCCTCGTCGCCGACGGTCCCACGTGCGTCGTACGGGGGACTGGCCGCCGCATTCGGGAAGGTCGCGGCGTCGACGGGACTGACCGTCGGTATCGCGATCGCACCCGTCGGCGGGCAGGTCGTCCCGGCGCTGACGCTCGGTGACGACATGCCCAGGGTGGCCTGGTCGACGATCAAGGTTCCGCTGGCCGTGGCTGCGGAACGCGCCAACGGCCCGAGTCCGGCGGCGCGCGCCGCGATCGTCGACTCCGACAACGCCGCTGCCGAAAGCCTCTGGTCCTCGCTCGGCGGCGGACAGGCCGCGGCCGGCGCGGTGACGGCGGTGCTGCGTGATGGTGGCGACTCCACGACGGTGGTCCCGGCGACGCAGCGTCGTGCGGGCTTCACCGTCTTCGGGCAGACCGTGTGGTCGTTGCCCGACGCGGCGACCTTCACCGCCGGACTGCCGTGCATCACCGGTGCGCGGAACGTGGTCGCGCTCATGGGCCGGGTGTCCGGAAACCAGCAGTGGGGCATCGAGATCATGCCGGCACCGCGCGCGACCGCAGTCAAGGGCGGCTGGGGTCCCGGGATGACCGACGGATACCTCGTCCGACAGATCGGAATCCTCTCCTTTCGCGACGGCCAACGAACCGCGGTGGCCATGAGCGCGGTCGGGGGCTCGATGTCCGGCGGGATCGCGGCGCTGAACTCGGTGGCCAACTGGCTCGACACGAACCTGGCCGCCCTTCCGCGCGGTCGCTGCCCCGCCTGACGTCTCCGGTGGTCAGATGTGACACCGGTCGCAGCAAGGTTCCGATTGGGTATACAGCCTGGTCCATGCTCCCGAACCACCCTAGGCTCATGTGACTGGAGTGACTCAGGAGACAATTGTGAAAGTTGTGACAAGGATCGGCGTGGTGTTCTGCGCGGTTGCGATGTCGGTCGTGATCGGTGCGGGCTCGGCGACGGCGATACCGCTCCCCGTGCTGCCGCCGTTGCCGGAGCCCTTCGCGACGTGGTTCAAACCGCCCGAGCCGCTCGACAAGAAGCTGGCGAGGAGCTATGCCGCCTTGACGAAGTCGATGCGGAAGTCGTTGCCCGGACAGCTCGGGATCGCGATCGTGCCGGTTGGCGGCGATGAGGTCATATCCCTCGGATCGCTCAAATCGGGGCGCGCGTGGTCGACGATGAAGGTCCCGGTCTCGCTGGCCGCGCAACGCGAGCGCGGGCCGGCGGTCGCCGCGATGGAGGACAAGGCGATCACGTTCTCCGACAACGACGCCGCCGGCGAGCTGTGGGGGGTGCTCGGTGGCGGACAGGCTTCCGTCGATGCCGTCAGCGCAGTCCTGCGCGAAGGTCACGATGTCCGGACACATGTGTCCTCCGAGGTCGACAACCCGCCGTCGTACCCCGGACACACGTCGTGGGCATTGCGCGACCAGGCGATCTTCGGTGCCCACCTGCCGTGCCTCCCCGGCAGCGAGCACATCGTCCGGCTGATGAGCGGGGTCGCCCCGAATCAGCAATGGGGCATCGCGAAGGTGGGACGCAATCAGGGTGCGGTGACCGCGGTCAAGGGCGGGTGGGGTCCGGCGACGTCGAAATCGTCGGCGCACCTCGTCCGCCAGCTGGGCATCATCAGCACGACCGGCGGTCAGGTGGCGGTGTCGATGGCCGCGATACCGCGTAGCGGGTCGTTCACCGATGGCACCAAGATGCTGACGCGCCTGGGCAACTGGCTCGGCAAGAATCTGGCCGACCTGCCGAAGGGCAGGTGCTGACCGTCATCCGGCCGCGGCGTGCGCGGCGGTCGTCCGTGCCGCGCCCGCCGGAGTGGTGAGCGCGGCGGCGATGGCCGTCGTCAACGGAACCGACAGCGCGATCGCGATACCGCCGACGAAGGACCGGGCCAGCTCCACCGCGACGACGTCGGTCGTGAGCAGTCCGCCCAGCGGTTGCTGGGCCACCGAGAACAACAGCATCAGCGGTAGGGCACTGCCCGCGTAGGCGAAGACGAGGGTGTACACCGTGCTGGCGATGTGGTCGCGACCCACGCGCATCGCGGCGCTGAAGGTCGCCAATCGAGAGGGTTCGCCGGCCGCGGCCAGTTCGAACGCCGCGGAGGCCTGGGTGATCGTGACGTCGTTGAGCACGCCGAGGGTGCCGATGATGAACCCGGCGAGCAGGAGGCCGCTGACCGAGATGTTGCCCTGGTACACCTGCAGATTGGTGGTCTGATCGCCGGACAGGCCGGTGAGGTTCATCGTCCGGATGGCGAGCCAACTCAGAAAGCCGGCGAGGAGAAGGGAAGTCAGCGTCCCGAGGAGAGCCGAACTCGTCCGCAAGCTCACCCCGTGCGCGAGGTAGAGGACCACGAACAGGATCGCCGCCGACGAGACCATCGCCACCGCGACCGGCGACGCCCCGTCGAGGATGGCCGGCAGGGTGAACACCGTGAGGATTCCGAAGGCGATCGCCAGGCCGATGATCGAGCGGAAGCCGCGCCACGCCGCCACCAGCACGATCGCGGCGATGAACAGCACGGCCCAGAAGATGATCGCCGAGCCACGCTGGAAGTCGAAGAAGGTGTACCGGTTGCCGTCGGGTCCGGGGACGGTCGAGAGCCGGATGCCGTCCCCGACGTTCAGCGTCGGCTGCCCGGCCTGCGGGTCGTCGAGGGTGCCGGCCGCGGGTGCAACGGTGTCGGGCCCCGATCCGGCCTGCGCCCGGTTCGTCGGGATCTCCAACACCGTGTACTGACCGGCTGCTTCGCCGGAGGAGAACCGGACCGCGTTGAGGATGCACGGTCCGCCCGGGACCGGGTTCACCGGGATGTCGGCGGTCTCGAGCACCGACCCGGCCACCGAGTTGAGGCAGTTCGCATGGAACTGGTCCACGATCTCGCCGTCGACCGTCGTGATCGGCCCGCCGTCGGCGGACCGGAACTGGGTGGGGATCGGGTGCTCGGAGTCCGACGGCCACAGGACGACCATCCCGACGGCGACCGCGATCGCGGTCACCGCGAGCGTTCCGATGACGAACCATCGGGCGAACGGCGAGAGCGTGTGGCTGATGTCGGACAGCGAATGCGCGTGACCGTGCCCGTGATGTGTGCGGCTCACGCGGTGAGCCTATGCGTACCGCACCCGGGTCGCGATGGGCGACCCGGGTGCGGCGACGGCGTGTGCTCCGGCGCTGCTGCTGCTCACAAGGGCAGCAGGATGCCCTTCACCCGCGGATCGGTGCGCAGGAACTCCTGTACGGCAGGGTCTTTGAAAGCGGCGACCAGGTTTTTGATGTTCTCGGTGTCCTTCCATTTCGTCCCGATGGTCAGCTGCCCGGCGAACTCGTCCGGAGCGGGCGGAGCATAGATCTGCTTGGCGATGTCGATGTTCGCGGCGAGGTAGTACTCGGTGTAGCCGACGGTCGCATCGAGGTCGGCGAGCGAGCGCGACTGGGCGGCGAAATCGAGCAGGACGAACTGCAGGTTGCGCGGGTTCGTCGCGATGTCCTTCTGGGTAGCCTTCCACTTGTCCACACCGGGCTTGAGCGTGATCAGTCCGGCGCGCTCGAGCAGCCACAGTCCCTGGGCCTCGTTGGCGGGATCGGAGTACAGGGACACCCGGGCGTTCTGCGGCAGGTCGGCAACATTCCGGTACTTGTCCGACCAGATCCCGAATCCCCAGCGGAAGACCGGGGTCGCGGCTTCCTCCTGGAAGTCCGGATTGGCCTCGAGGACCTGCGACAGCCACAGCTTGTGCTGATAGACGGTGCCGGCGACCTCCCCGTCGCTGACCGCGCGGTTGAGCGTCGTGGAGTCGGACAGGCCCTTGAACGCGACCTTGATGTCGTACCGGGGTGCGACCTCGTCAGCGATGAACTCGACCAGCGCCTGCTCAGAGGCGTTGCCCTCGGCGGTGACGACGGTCAGTGTCGCACCGGCGGTCTCGTTCGGGGACGTCGAGTCCGAACCGAGGAAGCGCCAGCCGATCACCGCGGCGATGACGGCGACCACGACCAGTGCGCCGACGATCAGCGGCCAGCGTCGTCGGGTCGAGATCTCGATCCCGGAATCGCCAGGGGGAGAGGGTGTTCCGGGAGAAGCCGGCGAGGTGCCGGTGGTGGCTCCGGTGTCCTATGTCATGGGTGGTGGCCTTTCGGGTGTGGATGGGTCGCGCGTGTGACGCACCTCAGGGAGTGAGCAAGGTGCGGTGTGCGAATGGGGTTGTCCGGGTCAGTGATTGACCCGGCGGGATGTGACCGGGTTGAGGCTGCGGGCGAGCGCGTCGCCCGCGACCTGGATGATCGCCACCGTCACGATGAGCACGATGATGGTGGCGACCATCACCCCCTGGTCGAATCGCTGGTATCCGTAGGTGACCGCGACGTAGCCGAGTCCGCCCGCGCCGATCGTGCCGGCGATGGTGGAGTACTCGATCATCGCGATCGTGTTGATCGTCAGACCGCCCACGATGCTCGGCAGTGCCTCGGGAACCTGTGCCTTCCAGATGACCTGCGCATTGGAACCGCCGGAGGCGCGTGCGACGTCGATGGTCGACGCCGGGACCGACCGGAGCGAATTCTCGACAATGCGTGTGAAGAAGGCGATTCCGGCGATCGACATCGGGACCACCGCCGCGGCGATACCGATGTTGGTGCCGGTGATGAGGCGGGTGAACGGGATGATCGCCGTCATCAGCACCAGGAAGGGCAACGAACGCCCGATGCTGATGACCCACGACAGGGGAGTGTGCAGCGACCGCCTCGCGAAAAGCCCACCGGGAGCGAGATTGTGGATGAGCGCGCCCAGTGGCACGCCCACCACCAGGACGACGACCATCACGATGCTCACCATCAGGACCGTGTCGATCGCCGCCGGGATGAGCAGGTCGGGGATCTCGTCGAGCGGCACCGTGATGTTCGCCGAGTATGTGGTGCTCACGCGGCCACCTCCGCGCCCTTGGTGCCGGAGGCGCTCTCTGTCTTGGTGCCGGAGGCGCCCGGTGTCTCCTCGCCGGCGCCGCCCTGGACGGTGGCCTCGGTGAGAAGCCCTGCAGCCAGGCCCAACTCGCCCGCGGCGCCGATGAACGCCGCCGCGTGCCCGGTCGGCACCGACACGGTGAGGTCGCCGAAGACGGTCCCGTCGATGGTCTGGACGTTGGCGCCGAGAACCGAGATCGAGAGGTCGAGGCGCTTGCCCAGGCGCGTCAGCCAGTCCGCGGGAACCGTCGAGGAGTTGTAGACAACCGAGACCGGGGTCTCGGCCGACGCCGGCTCGGCGCTCGGGCCACGCGGTCGCAATGCGCGCCCCAGAACGGAATCCGGGTCCAGGACGAGTTGCTCCAGCCGGCCGTGTTCGACGATGCGGCCACGGTCGAGTCGGCCGACAGTGTCGGCGACGCGCACGACCGTGTCCATCTCATGGGTGATGAACACCACCGCGAGGCCCAGTTCGTCCCGCACGTCGGTGAGGAGTCGCAGAAACGTGTCCGTGGCCGCGGGATCCAGACCCGACGTCGCCTCGTCGGACAGGAGGACCGACGGTTTGAGTGCCAGCGCCCGCGCGATGCCGACGCGCTGTCGCTGACCGCCGGACAGCTGATGCGGGTACCGGTCGGCCTTGTCGGCGAGGCCGACCAGGTCGAGCAGCTCACCGACCCTCGACGCGGTCGACCGCTTTGTCGCACCGAGATATTCGAGAGGCAGTGCGACATTCTGCGCCGCCGTGCGGCGGGACAGCAGACTCGCCGACTGGAACACTGTTCCGATCCGGCGCTGGGCATCGCGAAGACCCGAGGTGCCCAGCGCGGTGAGATCCTCACCGTTCACGACGACCCTTCCCGACGTCGGGCGTTCCAGCAGGTTCAGACACCGGGCCAGGGTGCTCTTGCCCGCCCCCGACGGGCCGACGACAGCGAAGATCTCACCGGCATCGACGGTGAAGTCGACCTCGTCGAGAACCGTCGTCGGATCGGGCGAACCGACCCCGAACACCTTGGTCAGCCCCACTACCTCGATCACCGGAGTTTCCCCTCTGCCGCGCCGATCAGTTCCGCTCCGCGCCCGGCGCCGGTGACATTCGGCCCGCTCGCTCCGCTCCCGGCGCCGGTGACATTCGGCCCGCTCGCTCCGCTCCCGGCGCCGGTGACATTCGGCCCGCTCGCTCCGCTCCCGGCGCCGGTGACCCGAATCGAATCGTCGATGGTCGAGTTGACCCCGCCGACCCGGTAGGTCGACCCGCGATGGTTCTCGGGCAATTGATCTCCGCGCCCGAAGAGCTTGTGGCGCAGGGTTCCCGGGACATAGGACCGGTCGTAGAGCCCGCGTCGCTCGAGGGCCGGTACCACGTGGGTGATGATGTCCTCGAACGATCCGGGTGTGACCGCGTAGGCGACGTTGAAGCCGTCGACGTCGGTCTCGGTCACCCAGTCCTGCAGGGCTTCGGCCACCTCGTCCCCGGAGCCGATCAGGACGGGCCCCATCCCGCCGATGCCGCCCCACGCCGCGATGTCGCGCACGCGCCATTCCTCGCCGGTGTCGCTGGCCTGCTGGAACGCGGCCACCGCCGACTGGATGGCATTGCTGTGCACGTTGCCGATCGGTTCGTCGATCTCGTAACCGGCCAGGTCGATGCCCATCCATCCCGACATGAAGACCAGTGCGCCCTCTGCGCTGGCGTAGGACTGGTACTCCGCGGCCTTGGCGCGGGCGGCCTCCGGTGTCGAATCGGTGATGATCGTCAGCAGCGTGTAGATCTTCGCGTCGTACGGGTCGCGCCCGGCGAGGACCAGTTCGTCGCGCACCTTGCTCACGACGTCGCGCAGGATGGCCTTGGTCGGCGCGGCGACGAAGATCGCCTCCGCGTTCTCCGCGGCGAAGCGGCGACCGCGCGGCGAGGCGCCGGCCTGGTAGATGACCGGCGAACCCTGTGGCGAGGGCTCGGCGAGATGGATTCCCGGCACGGTGAAATGCTTGCCGCGATGACCGATGTGGTGGACCCGGGCCGGGTCGGCGAAGATGCCCGCCTCACGATCCCGGAGCACCGCATCGCGCTCCCACGAACCCTCCCACAGCTTGTACAGCACGGTCAGGTACTCGTCGGCCTGGTTGTAGCGCTCGTCGTGCTCGAGCTGGTCGTCGGCGCCCATGTTGCGGGCCGCGGCAGGGAGATAACCCGTGACGACGTTCCAGCCGATCCGGCCGCGGGTGAGGTGATCCAGCGTCGAGAGACGGCGGGCGAACGGGTAGGGATGCTCGAAACCGGTGCCGGTGGTGACCCCGAAGCCGAGGTGCTCGGTGGCGTGCGCCATCGCCGAGACCAGCAGCAGCGGGTCGTTCACGGGGATCTGCGCACCTTGGCGGATCGCGGCTTCGTCGTTGCCGGCGTACACGTCGTAGGTGCCGAGGACATCGGCGATGAACAGGCCGTCGAATCCGCCGGTCTCCAGCAGTCGGGCGAGGTCAACCCAGTAGTCGATGGTGTTGTAGTTCCGCGACCGGTCGTCGGGGTGACGCCACAGTCCGGGCGACTGGTGCGCAACGCAGTTCATGTCGAAGGCGTTGAAACGGATCTTGCGGGGGGTGTTCGGTTCTGACACCGGAGGAATGATGCTGCCGGATCGAGGGAGTAGCCATCGTTGTGCCCACGGCGAACCTAAACTTGCTCCATGCGATCTTCAGAGGTCTTGCTCGACGGTCTCGGACGAGTTGCCGAGAACGTTCACGCCGTTCTCGACGGGGCCACGTCTGAGCTGTTGAACACCGCACCGGCACCCGGTGCCAACACGATCGCCTGGC
Source organism: Gordonia sp. HS-NH1 (assembly GCF_001418765.1). Classification (NCBI taxonomy): domain Bacteria; kingdom Bacillati; phylum Actinomycetota; class Actinomycetes; order Mycobacteriales; family Gordoniaceae; genus Gordonia; species Gordonia sp. HS-NH1. Next base: position 191,152 of record NZ_LIYC01000004.1, on the reverse strand, counting down.
TCGTGTGGCATCTGACCCGCGTGCAGGACTCCCACGTCGCCGACGTGGCCGGGTCCGACGAGGTCTGGACGACGGGTGGATGGGCCGACCGCTTCGGTCTCCCGTTCTCCCCGGCGGAGATCGGGTACGGGCAATCCGCCGACGAGGCGGCACGGGTGATCGTCGACGACGCAGGCCTGCTCCGTGACTACTACGACGCAACCCACGCGGTGAGCGTCGACTACATCGACGCGCTGACCGATTCAGATCTCGATCGCATCGTCGACCGGAACTGGGACCCGCCGGTCACGCTGGGCGTACGACTCCTCAGCGTGATCGACGACGACACCCAGCACATCGGTCAGGCCGCATACGTGCGCGGGCTGCTGTCCTGACGCGCAAAGCCCTGATCCGAAAGAATCGCACACCCTCAGGGAGCAGGGCGGCTGCGCTGAAAATCCCTGTGGCGGAAGGGGAGCGGCGTCAGGACAGGCAGCCCTTGAAGGTCTGGAAGTCGCCCGCGAATGCCGGTCCCTTGCAGGTCGGCCCGTTCTTGCCATCGACGACGACTTCGCCGCCGGGCCCAGCGATACCGATGGCGAGTCCGGGGCGTATTCCGTCCATGGTGACCGTCGCGCCGGGGCCGAGGGCGATCGCCGCGGGTCCGGCGAAGTTGTCGGCGGTGGAGGAGGCGATGCCGCCGTTGTCGGTGATGGCCAGTGCGAGTCCGGACGGGCCGGATTCCGCACTGCAGGAGTCCGCCGACGCGGACTGTCCGGGCAGCGCCGGACAGATGGTGGGTGCTGCGCTCGCGGACGGTGCGGCTGCGAGCGATACCGCGGTCGCACCTGCGGCTGCGACGACGAATCCAAGTGCTGTGCGAGTGACCGTCTTCATGATGGAACTCCTTTGTCGAGGAACGGTGTCGTGCGTGGAGCGATTCGGAATGGCCGTCGGGCCGGATGGGGTCCGGCCGGACGCCGCCTCGCCATCGGAGGTGTGCCCACTCGGCGTAGGTTGAAAACGTGCAGCTGAGAATCTTCACCGAGCCCCAGCAGGGTGCGACCTACGACGACCTGCTCACCGTCGCCAAGGCGACCGAGGAACTGGGTTACGACGCATTCTTCCGTTCCGACCATTTCACCGGCATGGGCGGCGACGGCCTACCCGGACCCACCGACGCGTGGATCACATTGGCCGGCCTGGCCCGCGAGACCTCACGCATCCGGTTGGGGACCCTTGTGTCGTCGGCCACTTTCCGCCTGCCCGGACCGTTGTCGATCGCGGTCGCCCAGGTCGACCAGATGAGCGGTGGCCGTGTCGAATTGGGGATCGGGACGGGTTGGCACGAGCGCGAGCACGAGGCGTACGGGATTCCGTTCCCGCCGTTGAAGGAGCGGTTCGACCGCCTCGAGGAGAACCTCGAGATCATCACCGGGCTCTGGCAGACCCCGCTGGGTGACGAGTTCGACTACGAGGGCAAGCACTTTCACCTCTCGCGGTCACCGGCCCTGCCCAAACCCGTGCAGAGTCCGCGCCCGCCGATCATCATCGGAGGCAGCGGCAAGAAGCGGACACCCGCGCTGGCGGCGCGTTTCGCCGACGAGTTCAATGTCGTGTTCCAACCCCTCGACGTCGCCGGTGATCTCATCGGACGCGTCCGCACGGCGTGTCTGGACGCGGGTCGCGACCCCGCGTCCCTCACCTACTCCGCGGCGCTCGTATTGTGCTGCGGCCGCGACGAAGCCGAGTTCCGGCGCCGGGCGGAGGCCATCGGCCGGGAGCCGGAGGAGCTGCGCGAGAACGGGGCTGCGGGAACGCCGGACGAGGTGGCCGCGAAGATCGCGACCTACGGTGAGCTGGGCGTCACACGCATGTATCTGCAGACCCTGGATCTGTCGGACCTCGACCACCTCGAGCTGGTCGCCTCGGAGGTCGCCCCGCAGCTCGCGTGAGGGTCTGTCGGTCACGAGAGCTTGTCAGGTCACGACCGCCGCCCCGCTGCTCCTGTGGTGCGAGGAGCGATGGCGACGAGCCTCGAAGGGTTCGCCCGACCCGGCACCCGGCGCGGCCCGGATGGGCCATAATCCACCCCATGGCCGACAGGGGCGAGCACGCATCACCGAGACCGCCGGAACGTCAGCGCATCAAGAAGCTGGCGCAGGCCGCACTCAATGCCGATGTGACCGTCGAACAACTCGAGGGCATCCTCGCCGACATGGGCGAGACCCTCGACGGACTCGGACCGACGCTGGACGGACTGAACTCGACCATCGCGAAACTCGACTCGACGCTCGTGCGCCTCTCGGGGACCCTGGACCAGGTCGACGCCACCGTCGACCGCATGTCCGACATCGTCGGCCGGCTCGAGCGCGTCGTCGGACGGGTCGAGGCGCTCGTCGGTATCGGCGAAACCGCCCTCAAGCCGCTGGGCGCCCTGGAGTCGGCGGGCAAGTCCGTGGTCGCCCGGCTCGGCTGGCGCTGAACATCGAAACGAGATCAGGGAATGACACCGGAAGAACACAGTTTTCGCGGTCGGCACGGGCACACCATCGTCTATGACATCCATCGGCCCCAGGAGAGTCCGCGCGGCGTCGTCGTCGTGGTGCACGGTCTCGCCGAGCACGGTCGGCGATATCTGCATGTGGCCGAGCGGCTCGTCGACGAGGGTTACCTGGTGGCCATCCCGGACCATGTCGGTCACGGACGGTCGGGTGGCAAGCGCCTTCGGCTACGCCGGTTCGCCGACTTCACCGACGACCTCGACACCGTCCTCGCCCACGTCGCCGACGGAAGCGTCCCGACGTTTCTGATCGGGCACAGCATGGGCGGGTGCATCGCCCTCGATTACGCGCTCGATCACCAGGACAAGCTCGACGGTCTGATCCTGTCGGGCGCCGCCGTTCTGCCCGGCGACGACCTGCCCGACCTGGCCGTGCGATTCGCGCCGCTGATCGGACGGATCGCACCGGGGTTGCCCACCACCGAGCTGAGCTCGTCGAGCATCTCCCGGGACCCGGCCGTCGTCGCCGCCTACGACGCCGATCCGCTCGTGACGCGCGGCAAGATCCCGGCCGGACTCGGCGGCGCGATGATCGGCACCATGCGGTCGTTTCCCGAGCGCCTACCGTCGTTGCAGGTGCCCGTCCTGGTGATGCACGGCAGCGAGGACGCGCTCACCGATCCGCGCGGTAGCGAACTCGTCGAGCGACTCGCCGGGTCGGCGGACAAGACGCTCGTGATCTACGACGACCTGTTCCACGAGATCTTCAACGAGCCCGAGCGGCAGGTGGTGCTCGACGCGGTCACGACGTGGTTGCGCGGCCACACCGCGGACCGGTGAGCCGCGGAGCACCCCTCACGCGACTCGCACCAGCACACCGGCCACCAGGACCAGTACGCCGCCGATCTCGCCGACGATGAGCGCGAGCATGAACAGGTAGGTGCCGCGCGTCGGATCGACGAACTGATTCGTGGTGTCCCGCAGGGCCCCGTGGACGCAGTACGCGGCGATCGCGCCGACGAAGAAGACGATCGGGACCGCGGCCGCGATCACGTTGACGGCCGTCGGAAAGGCGCTGAGCGCGACCAGTGCCGCGAGCACGAGGGTGGCGAACGAGTACATCAGTGCCGCCCGATGCGCGATGTCGACGTACACGTGCGCCGTCCGCTCCGGCGAGGTGCGGATGCCGTGGTATTTCCACACACCCAGCGCGAGCGCCCAGACGAGGATCGCTCCGGAGGCCAGGACCACGACGGTCGTGTCGACGCCGACGAGATCGGCGAGATCGTGGTCGGCGGCGGTCATGGCTGAACGCTAGCAGCAGATCGGGCCGTCGAGGACCGGTCGCTCACCTGTCCCGTACCCGCTCACCCGATTTCGGTGAGCGGGTAGGGAAACGGCGAGCGTGGAGTGGGTTCAGCGAGACGGAACCGGGGTGGTGCTCGAGCTGCTGGGGGCCGACGAGCCCGGACCCCTGGGGGCGAGCCGCGGTGCATTCGGCGCGCTGGTCTCGGTGCTGGACTCCGGGGCGGTCGCGTCCACCGACTCCGACCCCGAGACCGCGGACGGAGCGAGTCCGGCCGACGAGGACTCCGATGAGGACGACTCGGCCGACGAGGACTCGGCGGCAGAGGACGCCGACTCCGAAGCGGATTCGGATGCGGAGGAGTCCGTGGCGGACAGACCGAAGAGGTCGAGGGCCGGCGATTCCTCGGCTGCCTTCTTCGCCGCGAGGGTCACCTTCGCGGGTGCCTCGGGATCGGGTTCGCCCGAGGCGGAGACGACCGTCGTCTTCGCGGTCACCGGCGGGTTGTTGCGCAGCGTGGTCAGCACGTGGTCCTTACCGTCGCCGAGGGCCCGTCCCCAGTTCTCCCAGGTGTGGCCGCCGTAGTTCGGCAACGAGATCACCGATACGCCGGCCTGCTTCGCCTGCAGCTGCATGAGCACGGTCGACACCGCGGACAGGATCTCGAGTGCCATCGCGCTGAGCTGGTCCTGCGGCGACAGCTTGGCCATCTCCGAGGGGGACAGGAATCCGTTGCCCGAGGAGATGATGAGGACCTGGCCGTTGTCGGCCAACTGGGTGAGGTTCTTCGACGGGTCGTTGTCGGTCCAGCGGGTACTTCCCGGCGCGCCCCACATGTTCACGACGCCGTTGACGTAGTTCGAGACCATCGTCTGAGTGGCCATGACGCCGAGGGCGCCGACCGGGTTGTCGGTCTGGTAGTAACCCGACATCGCCTGGACCACCTTGAACTGTTCCGGGTGGCGCTCGGCAAGGGTCACCGCCGGTCCGCCGGACATCGACAGTCCGATGATCGCGTTGTTGTTGCGTGCCACGCCGAACTCGCGTTCGAGGTAGCCCGGCAGCTCCGAGGTCAGGAACGTCTCCTGCTTGATGATCGTGTTCTTGTCACCGGCGCCGCCGTCCCAGTCGGTGTAGAACGACGACGCGCCGCCCACCGGCATCACCAGGGTGGTGTCGGCCTTGGCGTCGTAGACCTTGGCGGCCTGGACATCGGTGGTCCACGCCGAGCGGGTCTCGCTGGCCCGCATGCCGTCGAGCAGGTAGACGCCGCTGTCGCTGCCGCTCGAGGCGCGGATCTGGACGATCACCTCGCGCTTCTGCGACTCCGACCACACCTTGCAGTTCTGGACGTAGTTGCCCGACTTGTCCCAGGTACACCCCGGTCGCAGGACCTCGGGATGCCCGCGCAAGGCGCTTGCGGTGTTCGACGAGTTGAGCAGCGTGCTCGCCCCGAACAGGCCGAGGGTGAGGATCACGACCACCGAGATGCCGGTGAGGACTCGGCGTCGAGGTGAGAATCTGCGCGGCGACTCGGGCGTCTGGCCCGCGGGGGTGGAGGGAACGGGCGGTTCGCTGTGCGAGTGCGACATGGAGCTCCTGACATACGCGGCCGTCCGATCACACGGTGCCGATGTCAGGGATGTCGTTCGGAGAGGGGACCGGTGTTACCGGCCCGACGGATTTTCTCGGGCAATTTTCCTGACGACCTCGGCGGTGTCGCCCGGACGTTCCCACCAGAACATGTGCCCGACGCCGGCCCACCGTGTCAGGGTCGCCTGCGGGATGAGATCGGCCAGACGCTCGCCCTCGGCGACCGCGATCACCTCGTCGACGTCCCCGTGGATGACCGCGGTCGGCATGGTGAGTGATCCGATCCGGTCGCGGGTGTCGTGTCCCGCGCATGCGCCCGCCTGCCACGCGACGACGGCCGACGGCACGCGGCGCTGCGTCGACATCGACACGAAACGGTCGAACGCCCCGGTGTGGGCGGTGTACCCGGGCGACAGATTGACCTCGAACGCGGTGCGGGCGACGCGCGTGGCGTCGCGGGAGGAGATCGCCTCGACGAGGCGGATCGCGCCGGGCGCGCCGATGGCTCCGGGGCCACCCGCGGTGGTGCACCCGAGGACGAGACTGCGCACGCGGTCCGGGGCGGCGAGGGCGAGTTCCTGCGCGATCATGCCGCCCATGGAGGTACCGAGGACGTGGGCGCTGTCCCAGTCGAGTCCGTCGAGGATTCCGCGGGCGTCGTCGGCCAGGTCGGCGATGGTGAACGGCCCCTCGGCGCGACTGCTCGCCCCGATGCCCCGGTGGTCGTAGACGGCAACCGAGAAGTGCGGCGTCAACTCGTCGAGGAGCTCGTCGGTCCACATCCCGCGGTGTGCGGACATGCCGCCGATGAGCAGGAGCGGTTCGCCCTCGCCGAACACCTCGGCGTCGAGGACGGGGCCGGTGTCGGACACGACGGGGATCTGCATGCGCCGATCGTAGCCACGCGGACAAGGGGATACGTATGTACCGGGATTCCCCTCACAGGGCCGGCGCGATGGCCTTCCACATGTTGGGGAGTTCCTTCTCCCAGTAGTACCAATGGTGGGTTCCGACGTCCTGCAAGGCGTCGGTGAAGGGCAGGCCCGCGCGCCGCAACTGCCCGGCGAACCGGCGCGAACAGTCGCTGGTCGCGATCTCGAAGGCCGATGACGCGGCAAGCACCACCTGGTACAGGCCTTCTTCGGGTGTCACGTCGCGCTTGATGTCGGCGGGTCCGAGGCGGCCCGCGCCGGAGTACAGGTAGAGGGCCTTCCCGCGGAGGCTGTCCAGACGGAGCGCGGGATCGTGGTCACGCCAGCCCCGGGACCCGACCGTTCCCCACAGATTGTCCGCGTTCGCCCCGCCGCGGGCGAGTGTCGCCCGGACGTAGGTCTCGCCCTGCGGCGAGGACACCGGTGGACAGCCACTGATCGAGGCCACCGCGCGGTACAGCGCCGGGGTGCGGGAGGCGATCGTGAACGCCGCCTGTCCACCCATCGAGACGCCGGCGATACCCCGGGAACCATCGGATTCGAAGCGCGCGTCGATGAGCGGCGGAAGTTCCTTGGTCAAGAACGTCTCCCACATGGGTCGGCCCACCCGTGGGTCCCGGCGCTCCCAGTCGGCGTACTGGCTCCCGTACGCACCTGTCGGGAGCACGACGTTCACGTCCTTGTCGCCGAAGAACTCATCGACGTTGCCGGCTCCGCGCCAGCCGCTGTCGTTGCCGCGCGAACCCGCCCCGTCGAGGAGGTAGAGCGTCGGCCGGGGCCCGGTCTTGACTCGTGGCGTCAGGACGAACAGCTTGATCTTCTTGGACATCGCCGCCGAGTAGACCCAGACCGCTGCGCGGGTGGGTGACTCCTGCGCCACCGACACGATGCGCGACTCGGCGGGCGCCGCGACCGCAGGCGTGGCGGCCAGAGTCAGAACCACCGGGCACGCAACCACCAGACACGCGGCAGCCGCCGCGCGAAGAACTCGAAACACTGTCCCCCCGTTTGCGTCACGTGGACGCTCTTCCCCCCGAAAGATGTGGAATCGACCGCGGGGCATCGAGCCGCCGCGGTCGAAGTCGTTCGGCCAGCGTAAGACGTTCGCGAAGCTCTGTCCGGACTTGCGAGATATCGGATTCGGCCACCGCTCGTGCCGCGACCCGCGCGGCGGGACCGCTCGACGCCGCCGCCGGGCACTCCGATCAGGAATGCCCGGCGGCGTCACCGGGTGTACGAGAGGTCTACGCCCTCAGGCGCCGAAGCCGAGCAGCGACTTCACCTCGAGGAACTCGTCGAAGGCGTAGTCGCTCCACTCGCGTCCGTTGCCGCTCTTCTTGTAACCGCCGAACGGTGCGCTCGGGTCGAGCTGGGCGCCGTTGAGCGAGATCGAGCCTGCGCGGATCTGCGATCCGATGCGGCGGACCTCGTCGACGTCCTTGCCCGACACGTAGCCGGCGAGGCCGTATTCGGTGTCGTTGGCGACCTTGACCGCTTCGTCGATCGAGTCGTACGCGATGACCACGAGGACGGGGCCGAACACCTCGGTGCGGGCGATCTCCATGTCGTTGGTGACGTTGGTGAAGACGGTCGGCTTCACGTAGTAACCGGTCTCGAGACCCTCGGGACGGCCGGCACCGCCGACGACCGCGGTGGCACCGTCGGCGACGGCGCGCTCGATGAGGCCCTGGATCTTGTCGAACTGCGCCTCGGAGACGACCGGCCCCAGCTTCACGTCGGTGGTGGGATCGCCGACGGTGAGCTCGGCGGCGACGCCCTTGGCGATCTCGGCGACCTCGTCGACGCGACTCGCGGGGACGAGCATCCGGCTCGGAGCATTGCAGGACTGTCCCGAGTTCATCATCATCGTCGCGATGCCGCCGGCGACGTTCTTCGCGAAGTCGTCGTCGTCGAGGATGATGTTCGGGCTCTTGCCGCCGAGCTCCTGGGCCACGCGCTTGACGGTCGGCGCAGCGGTCTTGGCGACCTCGATACCGGCACGGGTGGAACCGGTGAACGAGATCATGTCGATGCCCTCGTGGCTCGCCAGAGCGGCGCCCACGCCGGGGCCGTCACCGTTGACGAGATTGAACACGCCCGCGGGCACGCCCGCGGCGTCGAAGATCTCGGCGACGATCGCCGCGCTGAACGGTGCGACCTCCGACGGCTTGAGGACCATGGTGCAGCCCGTGGCCAGGGCCGGGGCGACCTTGCACATGACCTGGTTGAGCGGCCAGTTCCACGGGGTGATGAAACCGCAGACGCCGATCGGCTCCTTGGCGATGCGCGAGCTGCCGCGATCCTCGACGAACTTGTATTCCGGGAGCTGGGCGGCGGCGGTCATCAGGTGGCCGAGACCGATGGGCACCTGCGCGGCATTGGTCAGGCCGACCGGCGAGCCCATCTCCTCGGTGACCGCGGCGGCGAGGTCGCCCATGCGGTTCTGGTATTCGGCGATGATCCGGTTGAGCACCTCGAGACGCTCGGAGACGGTGGTCTGCCCCCAGGTGACGAAAGCCCGGCGGGCGGCGGCGACCGCGGCGTCGACGTCGGCGGCACCACCGATGGCGACCTGACCGGCCGACTTCTCGGTGGCCGGGTTGATGACGTCGATGAGGTTGAGCTCTGCGGGCTCGACCCACTGGCCGTCGATGTAGAACTTGGTGATGTCCGGCATGGTGCCTCCGTTGCAGCCTGAAGTGAGGACAATTGTTGTCTGTTTCACACTCTAGGCGCTGCTGCGACCGGGGTCTCGTGAATCCCAGCCTCCGGTCGTGACACTTTGTGACCGATTCTGGGACAGCCGTCCCAGTCGCAATCTGCGACGGTCGGCCCGCCGGTGTGGAGCTAGGGTCGAGTCATGATCCTCATCGTCGTGAAGTTCCCGATCAAACCCGAATACGCCGACGAGTGGCCCGAGTTGTCACGCGAATTCACCGAGGCGACGCGCGCCGAGCCCGGCAACAAGTGGTTCGACTGGTCGCGGTCGATCGAGGATCCGAACACCTATGTGCTGGTGGAGGCCTTCGACGACGACGCCGCGGAGGCGCACGTCACGGCTCCGCACTTCAAGCAGGCCCAGCAGGAACTCCCCAAGTACCTCCAGCGCACACCCGACGTCATCAACACGACGATCGACGGTGACAGCTGGTCGGAGCTCGGGGAGTTCCGGGTCGACTGACCCGGCTCAGCGGCCGGCGCGGACCCCGGACGCCGCGTCGGCCTCTCCCGCAGCATCCGCCGGGCGGGCGGCATCGTCGCCGAGCCCCAGCTTCTCGCCCTCGATGTCGACGTCGGGGAGAATCCGGTCGAGCCAGCGCGGCAGCCACCAGGCCTTGTCGCCCAGAACGGTCAGCACCGCCGGCATCAGCGTCATCCGGACCACGAAGGCGTCGAAGAACACCGCGGCCGCCAGTGCGAAGCCCATGACCATGATGAAGGCCATGTCCTGCAGCATGAACGCGGCGAACACCGAGATCATGATCGCCGCCGCGGCCGCCACCACACGGGCGCTGTGTCGGTATCCCTCGACGACCGCGGTCTTGGCGTCGGCCCCGTGTACGTAGGCTTCCCGCATTCGCGTCACCAGGAACACCTGGTAATCCATCGCGAGCCCGAACACGATGCCCACCAACATGATCGGCAGGAACGACACCAGCGGTTGCGGGTTGTCGACGATGCCCAGCACGCCGTCGGTGAACAGCGCCACCGTCACGCCGAAGGTCGCGGCGACGCTCAGCAGGAAGCCGAGGGCCGCGGTGAGCGGCACCAGGATCGAGCGGAACACGATGATCAGCAGGATGAACGCGAGACCCACCACGACCAGGAGGTAGGGGATCAGCGAACTCGACAGGCGGTCGGAGATGTCGAGTTCGATCGCGGTCTGGCCGGTCACGCCGTAGGAGATGCCCATCGTGCTCTGCACCTGGGGCTCCATCTCGCGCAGGGTCTCCACCAGTGCGGGAGTCGCCTCGTCGGCCGGGGCGGTCGACGGGATGATCGTGATCTTGGCGGTGTCGCGGGCCTCGTTGAGTCCACCGGCGCCGATCTGGGCGACCTCGACGTTGTCGACACGACCGAGGTCGTCGACGAGGGTGTCGAAGGCGCGCAGGCGTTCGCCGGTGTCCTCGATGGCTCGACCGTCCGCGACGACGACGAGCGGTCCGTTGAAGCCGGGGCCGTAGCCGTCGGCGACCATGTTGTAGGCCTTGCGCTGGGTCTCCGACGGTTCGGCGGTCCCGTCGTTGGGCAGTGCGAGCTTGAGGCCGGCCATCGGGATCGCGAGGACCACGAGGAGTCCGACGATCGCGACGGTCACGGTGCGCGGACGCGCCACGATGCGCTGGACCCAGCGCTGGCCGTTGTGGACGCGGTCGGTGTCGTGCGGCCCGACGTCGGGAGCGTTGAGACGCGGCACGCGACCGGCGAACGCCTTGCCGCCGAAGAGTCCGAGGATCGCCGGCAGAAGCGTGAGAGCGACCAGCACGGCCGCGACCACGGTGCCCGCCGCGGCGATACCCATGGCGGTGAGGAACGGGATGTTCACGATCGCCAGCGCGGCCAGTGCGATGACGACGGTGCTGCCGGCGAAGACGACGGCCGAACCGGCGGTGCCGACGGCCCGGCCGGCCGCATCGGCCCGGTTCGCCGAGCGATGGATCTCGTGGCGGTAGCGGGAGACGATGAACAGCGCGTAGTCGATGCCGACCGCGAGGCCGATCATCGTCGCGAGGATCGGGGTCTCGTTGCTGAGATCGAAGAAGTGGGTGCCCATCTGGACGCCGAGCATCCCGATCGCCACTCCGACGATCGCGGTGATGATCGGCATGCCCCACGCGACGAGGGAGGCGAACGTGAGGATGAGGATCAGCGCGCCCACGCCGATACCGATCAGCTCGGAGGTGATCCCGAGCTCGAATTGCTGTGTGGCGGAACCCTTCATCTCGACGGTCAGTCCCGCGGCCCGCGCGTCGTCGGCGATCGCGTCCATCTGCTCCCGCATCGTCTCGGTGACATCCGACGACGCCTCGACGTCGAAGGAGGCGCCGAGTTGCGCGACGGTGCCCGCCGCGTTGATCGGCGAGGTGGCCTGCGCATCGGCGGCCGCCTCCTCGGCGTTCTTGCCGAAGGTCTTCTCCTGGAAGGCGGCCGACAGTTCACGGAGTTGACCCGGTGACTGCTCGGTGCCGTAGGAGACGAACGGGTTGGTGATCGAGTCCGGGCTCTTCACGTCCTCGACGGACCTGAGGCCGGCGACCATCGAGTCGATGGCCTCCTGGTACCGGGGTTCGGTGAGCGTCGAACCCTCCGGTGCGCGAACGACATACGTGACGCCGATGTCGGAACCGAACGTGGCCTCGCCGGGGAAGCGCTCGACCATCAGGTCCTGCGCCTTCTCCGACGGGATACCCGGGATCGAGAACGACTCCGACGTCGGCTTGGCCAGCAGGCTCGCGCCGATGCCCAGCCCGATGAGGACCAGCACCCAGATCGCGATCGTCTTGAGGCGGTTCTCGAACGCCCATCGCCCTAGTCGGTACAGGTGTGTTGCCACGTCAGTGCTCCTCGAGGGATGGGTCGGCGAGTTCGTTCAACGGTGGGATGGGTTGTGCGAGCCCGGACGCCAGCTGGTCGAAGGCGGACTCCAGCACGGTGGCCAGGTCGGCAGCGGTGCCCGGGGTGTCGTCGTGATGGGTCACCCAGAATTCGAGGGCGACGCGGATGGTGGTGATCGCGTTGTGCAGGACGAGGCGCGGATACAGGGTGTGTGCCGGCTGCCCGCGCTGCGCGCACAGTTCGGCGAGACGCGCTTCGACGGTGTCGCCCAACTCCATGTCGCGGGACCTGGCCGTCAGCCCCGGATCCGTGTCGAGGAGGCGCAGGAGCGCGACGATCTCGGCGGGTTCGCCGACGTCGGGCGAGGTGGCGGCCTCGATGAGGGCGGTCCGGACCGAGCAGAAGAAGCTCTCGTCCGTCGGTCGGGCCTCGATCCGCGCCACGATCGTGTCGAACAGCGACGACACGAAGTGCAGCAGCGCATCCTCTTTGCCGCTGAAGTAGTTGTGGAACGTGCGGACCGAGACGTTCGCCTCCGCCGCGACGGCGTCGATCGTCACGTGATCCATCCCGGCGCTGGTGGACAACCGCAGCACAGCGCGGGCGAGCGCCGAACGGGTCGCCGCCTTCTTCGCCTCGCGGAGTCCGGGGGAGTTCACCTCACCCACGGTACGGAACTTGCAGAACCCTGCAAACTTGCAGGACTACGCAATATTAGGAGAGTCCTCACACCGTCTACCCGGCGATGGCGTGCGTCACACCATCAGCCCAGTGTCGATGCGCGGGCGACCAACTCGGGCTGGAACACGAGGTTCGACGGGACGTGGCGTTCGGCGGGATCGTCGGCCGCGCTCATCAGCAGATCGACCGCGGTGACGCCGATGCGGGAGGTCGGCTGCCGGATCGACGACAACGGGACGACGGCCGAGCGGGCGAAATCGATGTCGTCGTAACCGATCAGCGCGATGTCGTCGGGAACGCGGACGTCGCCGCCGAGCATCGTCAACGCCTGCAGGACCCCGATGGCCAGTAGGTCGTTGGCGCAGAACACCGCATCCGGTCGGTCTCGGGGGGCCCTGGCCAGCAGGGCCTGTCCCGCCTCGCGTCCGGCCAGCACACTCAGGTTCGCCGTCTGCACGACCTTGAGCGTGGCGTCGTCGACGGCGTCGACCGCCTCCTGCGCGCCCCGGCGGCGGTCCGCGACCTGCCGCAGTCCGGGCGGTCCGCCCACGAACACGATCCGGCGACGACCGGTCTCGCACAGGTGCGACACCGCGAGCCGCCCGCCCGCGATGTCGTCGACGGCGACGGAATCGAAGGGCGAGCCGCCGGCGTCCCGGTCAACGAGGATCACCGGGGTGCCGCGACGGCGCAGCGAGTCGAACCGCCGCAGATCGTCGCCGATCGGCGAGACGAGCAGACCGAACACCCGCTGCTCGTCGAAGGTGTCGAGATAGGCCTGTTCGCGCGATTCGTCGTCGTCGGAGGTGCCGAGCAGCACCGTGAGGTCGTGCTCGCCGGCCCGTTGTTCGGCGGCGCGGGCGATGTCGGTGAAGAAGGGGTTGCCCACGTCGAGAACCACCATGCCGACGCAACGCGATCGGCCCGCACGGAGTTGACGCGCGGCGTCGTTGCGCACGAAACCCAGCTGGTCGATTGCCGCCTGGACCCGCGCGACGGTCGCGGGCGAGACCTTTCCGGGCGAGTTGAGCACGTTCGAGACCGTGCCCACCGACACCGAGGCCGCCGCCGCGACATCCCGCATGCTCACACCCATGTGTCCATCTCACCAGATGCGATGCCGGTCCTCGCGTTTCGCGGACTCGGGAGGGTCGCCCATCTCGTGAGCTGATTGACTACGAACACCCGCGGTACCTCCTGTAGGAAAGGCGATCCATGTCGACTCCGGCCAGCCCGTTCTCCGCGGACTACGAACCCGATCCGCGGCGCTGGAAGGCGCTCGCGGTGTGCCTGGTGGTCGGCTTCATGACCCTTCTCGACGTCTCGATCGTCAACGTCGCGCTCCCGTCCATCGAATCCGGTCTCGGCGCGAACTCGGCCGACCTGTCGTGGGTCGTGTCCGGCTACGCCCTCGCCTTCGGCCTCGTCCTGGTCCCGGCCGGCCGGGTCGGGGACGCGCGCGGCCGAAAGGTGACCTTCCTCATCGGGCTGTCCCTGTTCGTGCTGGCGTCGGCGGCATGTGGGTTCGCCCAGGGCCCGACGCAACTCGTCGTCTTCCGCCTGATCCAGGGCGTTGCGGGCGGCATTCTCGCGCCGCAGGTCTCTGGGCTCATCCAGCTGCTGTTCCGCGGGGCTGAGCGTGGCCGGGCCTTCGGCATGTTCGCCGCGACCATCGGGATCTCGACCGCGGTCGGGCCGCTGCTCGGTGGGGTCCTCATCCAGCTGGGCGGGTCCGCCGACGGGTGGCGCTGGATCTTCTTCGTGAACGTGCCGATCGGCATCGCGGCCTTCGTCGCCGCGATACGGTTGATCCCCGCTCGGCCCGAGGAACTCAAACAACCACTGCGGGGGAGTTTCGATCCCGTTGGCGTCGTGCTCCTGGGTACCGGGGTGTTCGCACTGATGCTGCCGATGGTCCAGGAACAGGAATGGCCCGGCGGGCGTAAATGGTTGTTGCTCGTCCTCGCGGCCGTGCTGATCGGCGCGTTCGTCCTGTGGGAACGCCGGCAGGGCCGCGTCGGCCGCCAGCAACTCGTCGACCTCTCGTTGTTCTCCATGCGGTCGTACACGCTGGGGTGCATCATCGCGATGGTCTACTTCGCCGGGTTCACCACGGTGTTCTTCATCTACACGCTGTTCGTCCAGCAGGGCCTGGGCTATTCGGCACTGCAGGCCGGTCTGGCGGTGACCCCGTTCGCGCTCGGTTCGGCGGTGTCGGCCAGCGTCGGCGGCAACATCGTCAACCGGGTCGGGCGCTCGCTGGTGTTGCTGGGTCTGGGCCTGGTGGTCGTGGGGATGATCGCGACGATCGTCGCCGTCGCGTTCGTGTCCGGTCCCGGTGTCGGGTACGCCGCCGCGCTGCCGCTGCTGGTGGCGGGTATCGGTTCCGGTCTCGTGATCTCGCCCAATCTCACGCTCAGCCTCGACCAGGTGCCGGTCACCAAGGCGGGCATCGCCGGTGGCGTCCTGCAGACCGGTCAGCGCATCGGGGCCGCCGCGGGGATCGCGCTCGTCGGTGCGGTGTTCTTCGCCCAGGTCGCGAACACCGGCGGCGACTGGGCGCGGGCGTTCCAGATCGGACTGGCGACGGCCGCGGTCCTGGTGCTGATCGCGCTGGTGGTGGGCCTCGTGGATCACTTCGCCCACCGCCGCGAGGACGCGGAGGTCGCGTAGGCGGCCGGTCTGATGCCCACGCGACCTCGGCAGTCGAGCCTCAGGAACGCGCCCGGGGCACCAGCCGCTCGAGCTGGGTCACGTGCGCGGGGGTCAGCTCGTCGAGCGAGGCGACACCGAGCAGCCGCATCGTGCGTGCGATCTGCTCGCCGAGGATCTCGATCATCCGGTCCACCCCGGCCTCCCCGCCGGCCATCAGGCCGTACAGGTAGGCCCGGCCGACGAGCGTGAACCGCGCGCCGAGGGCGACCGACGCCACGATGTCGGCACCGCTCATGATGCCGGTGTCGAGCATGACATCGGTGTCCGCGCCGACCTCGCGGGCCACCTCGGGCAGGAGGTGGAACGGGATCGGTGCGCGGTCGAGTTGGCGCCCACCGTGATTCGACAATACGATGCCGTCGGCGCCGAGGGCAGTGACGGCCTTGGCGTCGTCGACGGTCTGGATGCCCTTGACCACCAGCTTGCCCGGCCACTGCGACTTGATCCACGCCAGATCGTCGAAGGTGACGGTGGGGTCGAACATCGTGTCCAGCAGTTCGGCCACCGTTCCTGACCATCGATCGAGCGAGGCGAACGCCAGGGGCTCGGTGGTGAGGAAGTCGATCCACCACTGCGGGCGCGGGATGGCGTTGAGCACGGTCTTGGCGGTCAGCGCCGGCGGGATCGACATGCCGTTGCGCTTGTCGCGCAGACGAGCCCCGGCGACCGGCACGTCGACGGTCACCAGCAGGGTGTCGTACCCGGCCTTCGCCGCGCGGTCGACCAGGGCCATCGAGCGCTCCCGGTCCTTCCACATGTACAGCTGGAACCAGTTGCGGCCGTGCGGATTCGCATCCCGGACGTCCTCGATCGACGCCGTACCCATCGTCGACAGCGAGAAGGGGATCCCGGCCCGGCCGGCCGCGCGCGCACCAGCGTATTCGCCCTCGGTCTGCATCATCCGGGTGAACCCGGTGGGTGCGATGCCGAACGGCAGTTCCGAACGCCCGCCGAGGATCGTGCACGAGGTGTCGACCTTGGACACGTCACGCAGGATGGCCGGATGGAACTCGATGTCGGCGAACGCCTGTCGTGCCCGTCCGATGGACAGCTCGGCCTCGGCCGAACCGTCGGTGTAGTCGAAGGCCGCCTTCGGGGTGCGGCGCTTGGCGATCGCGCGCAGGTCCTCGATGGTGAGGGCGGCGTCGAGGCGGCGCTTCTTCGCGTCGAACTGGGGCTTCTTGAACTGCATCAGCGGCGCGAGGTCGCGCGGCTTGGGAACTCGACGCTTCATGGGAGAACTGCCTTGCATGGTCATGCCTTTCCTGTCCCCACCGCGGTGCGGGAGCGCGTGCCGCGGGAGTGTCGGGGTGCGTAGTGTTGCGGCGGGAACCTGTCGACGACGATAGACCTCATCGCCTCGAGGTCGCCATCGATGAGACCGTGGGCGCGGGCGGTGATCAGCACGTTGCCCAGCGCGGTCGCCTCCACCGGACCGGCCTGCACCGGCAGGCCCAGCCGATCGGCGGTGAGTTGGCACAGCAGCCGGTTCTGCGAGCCGCCGCCGACGAGATGGACGGTCTCCACCGTCGTGCCGGACAGTTCGGCCGCTCGCGCCACCCCGTCGGCGAAGGCCGCCGCGAGGCTCTCGACGATCGTGCGCACCATCTCGGCGCGCGTCATCGGCGGACGCATGCCGCGCTCGTCGTACCAGTCGCGAATGCGTCCGGGCATGTCTCCCGGCGGGAGGAACCGGGCGTCGTCGGTGTCGAAGATCTCGACCGTCGCCGGCGCCTCGGCGGCCTGCGCGAGCAGTTCACCGAGTTCGGCGCGATACCCTTCGCGCTGGTACTGGCGGACCGTCTCGCTGAGCAGCCACAGGCCCATCACGTTGTGCAGGTAGCGGATACGGCCGTCGGCGCCGACCTCGTTGGTGAAGTTGGCCTTCCACCCGTCGCGGGAGACGACCGGCTGCTCGAGTTCGACGCCGACCAGACCCCAGGTCCCGCACGAGATGTACGCCGACCGCGACGGGTCCATCGGGATGGCGGCGACCGCCGACGCGGTGTCGTGGGACGCGACCGCGGTGACGCGGGTCGACGTCGACAGTCCGAGGCGCTCGGCGACGTCGCCGAGCAACGGGCCCTGGTCGGTGCCGGTCTCCACGAGGTCGGGGAACAAGCCGACGGGCAATCCGAGACGCTCCATCATCGCGGTGTCCCACCGCCCGTTGATGCCGAGCAATCCGGTGGTCGAGGCGTTGGTGCGTTCGGTGCCGCGTCGGCCCGTGAGCCAGTATGTGATGAGGTCCGGGATCAGCAGGGCGGTGTCGGCCTGATCGAGCAACCCGTCGGCCTTTTCGGCGGCCAATTGGTACACGGTGGTGAACGGCAGGAACTGTAAGCCGTTGCGCACGTACAGGTCCGCGGGACCGAGTTCGGCGTGCACGGCGTCGACCCCGACCACGCTCCGGGTGTCCCGGTAGTGGTGCGGCAACCCGATCATGCGGCCCTCCCGCAGGAGCGCGTAGTCCACCGCCCAGGAGTCCACCCCGATCCCGACCAGATCGTCGGACTGCCTGCCCGCCTCGGCGAGGCCGGCCGACGCGGCGCGGAACAGCGCCGGGACATCCCAGTGCAGAGCGGACCTGCGCCCGTTCCAGATGTGGACCGGGTCGTTGGTGAACCGGGCGACCTGTTCGAGCTCGAGTCGTCCGCGCGAGACGTCGGCCAGCATGACCCGGCCGCTGGTCGCGCCCAGGTCGATCGCGGCGACCTGGGCGGACCGGGTGGATCGGCTCATCGCAGGAACGCGGCGGCGACGCCCGCGTCCACCGGCACGTGCAGGCCGGTGGTGTGCGAGAAGTCGGACGTGCAGAGTGCGAACGCGGCGTTGGCGATGTTCTCCGGCAGCACCTCGCGCTTGAGCAGGGTGCGCTGCGCGTAGAACTTGCCGAGATCCTTCTCCTCGACGCCGTAGACGGCAGCGCGCTTGGCGCCCCAGCCGCCGGCGAAGATCCCCGAACCACGCACCACGCCATCGGGATTGATGCCGTTGACCTTGACCCCGTGCTCGCCGAGCTCGGCGGCCAGGAGACGGACCTGATGGGCCTGGTCGGCCTTCGTCGCCGAGTAGGCGATGTTGTTCGGCCCGGCGAAGACCGAGTTCTTCGACGAGATGTACAGGATGTCGCCGCCGAGCTTCTGATCGATGAGGGCGCGTGCGGCGGCCTTGCTCACCAGGAACGAACCGCGGGCCATCACGTTGTGCTGGAGGTCCCAGTCGGCGGCGGTGGTGTCCAGCAACGACTTCGACAGCGACAGGCCGGCGTTGTTCACGACGAGGTCGATGCCGCCGAAGGCGAGCACCGTCGCGTCGATCGCGGACTGTACGGCCGCTTCGTCGGTGACGTCGGCGGCCACCCCGATGGCGACATCGGTCGAACCGATCTCCTCGGCGGCCGCCCGTGCCTTCTCGGCGTCGAGGTCGGCGATCACCACGCATGCACCTTCGGCGGCCAGACGCGTCGCGATGGCCTTGCCGATGCCGGATGCCGCCCCGGTGACCAGGGCGATGCGGGTCGCGAGCGGCTTGGGCTTCGGCATGCGGGCGAGCTTGGCCTCCTCGAGCAACCAGTACTCGATCCGGAACTTCTCCGACTCGTCGATCGGTGCGTAGGTCGAGATGGCCTCGGCGCCGCGCATCACCTTGATGGCGTTCAGGTAGAACTCGCCGGCGACACGTGCGGTCTGCTTGTCCTTGCCGAAGCTGAACATTCCGACGCCCGGGATCAGCACGATGGCCGGGTCGGCGCCGCGCATCGCGGGGCTGTCCGCGGTGGCGTGACGGTCGTAGTACGCGCGGTAGTCCTCGCGGTAGGCCTCGTGCAGTGCCGTGAGGCGCTCCTTGCACTCCTCGACGCTCGTGTCGGCCGGGAGGTCGAGGACCATCGGCTTGACCTTGGTGCGCAGGAAGTGGTCCGGGCAACTGGTGCCGAGTGCGGCCAGGCGCGGATGCTCCTCTGCCGCCAGGAATTCGAGGACCGGGTCGACGTCGGTGAAGTGACCGACCTGCGGCTTGTCCATCGAGGCGAGGCCGCGGATGAACGGGGCGAGCGCCGCGGCCTTGGCCCGGCGTTCCTCGGCGGGCAATGCGCCGTAGCCGTCGATCGGGCCGCCGAAGGGTTGCGGGCGACCGTTGGCGGCGATGTACTCCTCGGCGGTGCGGATGATCTCCAGCGAATGTGCCTGCGCCTCATCGGAGGTGTCGCCCCAGGCGGTGATCCCGTGGCCGCCGAGGATGCAACCGATGGCCTGCGGGTTGTCCTTCTTGATCGCCGAGATGTCCAGCCCGAGCTGGAAACCCGGACGACGCCACGGCACCCACACGACGCGGTCACCGAAGATCTTGTGCGTCAAGACCTCGCCGTCGGCCGCGGTCGCGATGGCGATACCGGAGTCCGGGTGCAGGTGGTCGACGTGCGCGGCGTCGACGAGGCCGTGCATCGCGGTGTCGATCGACGGTGCGGCACCGCCCTTTCCGTGCAGGCAGTAATCGAAGGCGGCGACCATCTCGTCCTCACGGTCGAGGCCGGGATAGACGTCGACGAGCGCACGCATGCGATCGAGCCGGAGCACGGCCAGGCCCTTCTCGGTGAGGGTGCCGAGATCACCGCCGGAGCCCTTCACCCAGAGCAGTTCGACGTCTTCACCGGTGACCGGGTCGGTGTCGGAGCCCTTGGCGGAGGTGTTGCCGCCGGCGTAGTTGGTGTTCTTCGGATCCGATCCGAGTCGGTTGGACCGCTCGATGAGGGCGGCGACTGCGGGATTGGTCATTAGGGGTGATCTCCTCGGGAGTTCAGGGAACTGGGGCTGGGGGAGGGCTCAGGCGCCCCAGGACGACTGGGTACCGCCGACACGCTCGGCGACGATGCGCTCGTGGTATCCGGAGTCGACGTATGCGGCCATCGGGTCTGCGGGCAGGCCGCGACGGACACGACGCTCGGCGAGCATCGGACGGACGTCGGTGTAGAACGCGTCCATCACGATCGCGTTCGCGCCCAACACGTCTCCGGCGGCCTGTGCCTCGGTCAGCGCATCGGTGTCGACGAGTAGTGCGCGGGCCGTCATCTCCTCGACGTTCAGCACCGAACGGAGCTGGCCGGGGATCTTCTCCTCGACGTTGTGGCATTGATCGAGCATGAGAGCGACCGGCGACCCGGCGTCGAGCCCGCCGCCGCGGATCACCTCGAACAGGATCCGGAAGAGCTGGAACGGATCCGCGGCACCGACGATGAGGTCGTCATCGGCGTAGAAGCGCGAGTTGAAGTCGAAGGAACCCAGCTTTCCGAGGCGAAGCAGCTGCGCGACGATGAACTCGATGTTGGTTCCCGGCGCGTGATGGCCGGTGTCGAGGCAGACCATCGCCCGCTCGCCGAGCGCGGTCACATGGGCGTAGGAGGTGCCCCAGTCGGGGACGTCGGTGACATACGTCGCGGGCTCGAAGAACTTGTACTCCAACACGAGTCGCTGGTCGTCGCCGATGTGCTGGTAGATGGTCGCGAGCGACTCGGCGAGCCGGTCCTGGCGTCCGCGGATGTCGCCCTGTCCGGGGTAGTTGGTGCCGTCGGCCAGCCAGATCTTCAGATCGCGCGAACCGGTCGCGTTCATCACCTCGATGCAGGCGAGGTGATGGTCGATGGCCATCTGCCGCACCGTCTTGTCGGTGTGGGTCAGGCTGCCGAACTTGTAGGCGTCGTCCTGGAAGGTGTTGGAGTTGACGGTGCCCAGGCCGACGCCGAGATCCTTAGCGTAAGCCGCCAGGGCGGTGTAGTCGTCGACGGTGTCCCACGGGATGTGCAGGGCGACGGTGGGTGCCAGCCCGGTCAGCTCGTTGACCTTCGCGGCGTCGGCGATCTTCTCGTGGATGGTGCGGGGGGTGCCCGGGGTGCCGAACACCTTGAACCGGGTGCCGGAGTTGCCGAACGCCCAGGAGGGGAGCTCGATCTCGAGGTTGTCGAGGATCGTCTCGTCAAAGGTGGCCATGAGATTTCTTTCGGTTGGGATTCCCCGCCGCCGGCGTCGGGGTCAGCCGGCGGCGGGGAGGTCTGAGTGGAACAGTCGAACTGGTGGAACGTTTCAATCGTGCACGGCGCGATCAGGCCCGTGGTGTCAGGCCGGGGCTTTGTGTCCCGACTCCGCGGCCGGGTTGGTGCCCGGGGTCGGGTGCGCGGCGGATGCCGGTGTCTCGATGAGCTCGGGTGACAGCGGAGCGCCGTAGCGCTCGACCTCGATCTGCTGCAGCGTCTTGCCCTGGGTGTCCGGAGCCGCGATGGCGCCGATGATCAGCGCGACGGTGAGCAGTGCGACCAGCAGGATGCCGACCGTGGTGAGTCCGGTGGCCGCGAGCATGGTGGGGAAGAAGTAGCTCAACAGACCGGTTGCGGTGCGGACGGCGAAGAACATGACGCCCTGGGCGCTGGCCCGATAGGGCGTCGCGAACATCTCGCTGGCCCAGAGGCTGTAGAACGCCTGCGCGCCGATGCCCGAGGAGATGCCCCACAGGACCGCGAAGACGAGCATCGTGGCGACACCGCTGTCGGTGAAGGCGACCAGCACGATCCAGGCGACGATGCCCAATGCGGCGCCGAAGACGTACAGGGCGCGCTGGGAGACCCGGTCGGCATATCGCATGAAGCCGAAGTAGGTCGCGAGGACGGTGCATCCCCAGACCAGCACCTGCAGCAGGTTCTGCTGGACCGCGCTCTCGACGCCCGCGGTCTCGTAGACACGCGGCATGAAGATGCCGGCCTGTCCGGCCACGGTGTTCCAGAAGAGGTAGATGCCACCGAGCAGGAGTAGTGCGGTGATGTTGACCTTCTTGGAGAACAGGCCCTTGATTCCGCGGGCGCCGACGGAAGCGGTGAGCTCACGGGTCTCGTTGACCGCCTCGTCGGACCAGATCTTGGACTCCGCGAGCCCTTGGCGAATCCACCAGACGACCGCGGCGACGACGAAGAGGTGCAGGAAGATGATCCGCGAACCCAGCAGGCCCATCGGGGCGAGCGCGGCCGCCAGTGCGAAGCCGATCAGGGGTCCGACCGACCAGGCGAGCTGGGCGGTGCCGACGTGTTTGGCGCGTTCGACCGATGGCGCCTCTTCGGCGATGTAGGTCCAGGACGCGGGTACGCCCGCGCCGACCGCGAGGCCGGTGATGATGAACGCCGCCAGCAGCATGGTGAAGTTGAGCGCGAAGGCGGCGAGCAACACGCCGGCCATGTAGACCAGCAGGTCGTAGGTGTAGATCGCCTTGCGGCCGTAGCGGTCGCACAGCGGTCCGCCGATGGCGGCACCGACCGCCGCGCCGAACGCGTTGGCGCTCAGTGCGGCCAACAGGCCGACGGCGAAGTTGCTGATGCCGAACTCGTCCTGCCAGAAGGTCAGGCTGGTGGCGATCGCGATGATCGAGCCGGCTTCGATGTAGTTCGACATGGCAACCGAGATGGTCGCCCGCCAGCCGGTGGTGGAGCGCGCTCCTACTTTCATGGGATTCCTAGCGTCGGAGATCAGTAGAGAGGGTCGGGATCGGAGGGGTCAAGCCGGGTTCGCTGATGTCGGTGTGCCCGTCAGTACGCGTCGTGTGTTCGATGTCGGTCAGTCGAGGTGGAAGTACTCGAGGAGTTCGGTACGGATGGTGTCGGGATTGGCGCCGTCGGCGTCTCCGCCGGTGGCCGGGAGGAAGTACTCGGACATGTGCGCCTGCCACCGGGCGTTGACGTCCGTTGCCTCCATGGCGGCGGCGGTCGTCGCGAAGTCGTCGGTCTCGAGGTAACCCACGACCATGCCGTCGTCCTTGCGGAGGAACAACGAGTAGTTGCGCCACCCGGTCTCGCGCAGGGCGTCGAGCATCTCCGGCCACACCTCCGTGTGGGCGTCGAGGTAGTCCTCGACGCGCTCCGGGCGGAGCTGGAGCACGAAGCAGACGCGCTGGGTATCGGACATGGCTGCTCCTGACAAACGACGTGATGGGAAACGCAGACCGTCGAGAGAGGATCAACCCGGCGAATTAAAACGTTTCAATTTGTGATGGCAGCAACACTAAGAGCGGCCTGTGAGGATGTCAAGACCCGGTTCGCACAAAGCGCACCCCGCCGGAACGGGATCGGTCATGCTCTGTTCGTGCTGAAATTCGGGAAGACGCGCGGAGCAGATGTCGGGGGCAGGATCGCGATCGTGACCGGGGGCGGGTCCGGTATCGGGGCCGCGCTCACGCGCGCGCTGGTGACCCGGGGAGCCCACGTCACCTGCGCGGACATCGACCTACCCGCGGCGCAGCGGGTGACGGACTCCTTGTCCGGTGGGCCGGGCACCGCACGGGCGGTGCAACTGGATGTGACGGATGCCGCCGCTGTGCAGCGGGTGGTCGACGAGGTCGTCGCCGAGTGGGGGCGCCTGGATCTGATGTTCAACAACGCCGGGATCACCTGGGGTGGTCCGACCGAGATGCTGACGCCGGAACAATGGGACGCGATCATCGACGTCAACATCCGGGGCGTCGTGCACGGGGTCGCGGCCGCGTACCCGGTGATGATCGAGCAGCGTTCCGGACACATCGTCAACACGGCGTCGATGGCCGGGCTCGTCGCCGCCGGACTGATCACGAGCTACGTGATGACCAAACATGCGGTCGTGGGGCTGTCGCTCGCACTACGTACCGAGGCCGCGGGCCGCGGGGTGAACGTGCTGGCGGTGTGTCCCTCGGCAGTGGAGACCCCGATCCTGGACAAGGGATCGGTCGGCGGATTCGTCGGTCGCTCTTATTATCTGGCGAGTCAGGGTTCGTCGACCGCGTACGACGCCGACCGCCTCGCCCGGGACACGCTCGCCGCCATCGAGCGGAATCAACCACTGCTGGTCGTCCCGCGTCGATCCCGGATCACCTGGCGCGTCCAGCGATTGGCGCCCGGCCTCACGAATCGGCTTGCCGCGCAATTCATCGATCGGCAACGCGCGGAGTTGCGGCCGGAGGGTTAACCGCCGGCGGTGCTGCTCAGGATGGCGATGATGACACCGGCCACGGTCAGTACACCGACGACCCAGGCCATCGTGATCGCGACCCGTCTGCGTCCGAACCGGGCCGCGTTGATCGCGATCCCGAGGCACACCAGGACCGCGATCGAGTACACCGAGATACCGAGGGTGAGCAGGGCGACGGAGGAGTCGGCGAGCAGGACAACCCGAGTGGACATGACACCGAGTACATCATCAGCGGGCTCGGGGGATGCACGCGGATCGACTCGGAGGGGTGCACGGGCGCCGACGTCGTGACGTATGTCGTCGCGTTGGGTCACACGGCCGCGGCACGCCGCGGCCGGTAGGCGACCACGAGCAGGAGCAGGGCGACCATCGCGAACGACGAACCGACCAGAATCGTTGTGCCGGTGGCAGTTCCGGACGGATCGCTACGTTGGAGTGGGCCGAACACGGTCATCAGCGTGGCGAGTCCGAGCGCGCCACCGACCTGCAACAGCGCCTGCATCAGGCCCGAGGCGGCGCCGGCGTCGGCTGCGGGCGAGTTGTCCACGATCAGGACGTTCGCCGGCACCACGGACAGGCCGATTCCCGCACCCATGATCATCGAGGGCGCCAGAATCGCTGCGGCGAAGGTGGAGTCGGGCCCAACGAACGACAACCACACGAGCCCGGCGATCGCCAGGGACAATCCCGCCATCAACACCGCAGCCGCACCGAAGCGCGCGACGAGACGGGCGGTGATCCCGGTGACCGTCAATCCGATGTTGAGAACCATGAACGGCAGGAACGCGAACCCGGACGCGACGACGCTGTAACCCATCACGTCCTGCAGGTGCAGGGTCATGAAGGTGAACATGCCCATCATCGCGCCGGGCAAGAGCAACATCACCACGAAGGGCGCGGCCCTGCGCGCGGAGTTCACCAATCGGGGCGGCAGCAGGGGATGGCTCGTACGACGCTGTCTGATCGCGAACGCCGCGAGCGTCGATGCGCCGACGGCGAGAGAAGCGATGGTCACCGGGTCGGCCCAGGAGACCTCGGAGGCGCGGATGAAGCCGAAGACCACCGCCGCGACGCCCGCCGCGGACAGCAGGGTGTCCCAGAGACCCAGGTGACCGGGCTGCCGGGGTGTCTCATCGACGGTGAACGGTGCGGCGATGAGGATCGCCACCCCGATCGGGACGTTGACCAGCATCACCCAGTGCCACGACAGCTGTTCGGTGAGTACGCCGCCCAGCAGCAGGCCGAGCGCTCCGCCCGAGGCGGCACCCAGGGAGAACCAGCTGATGGCCCGGGCGCGATCGGGACCGGGCGGAAAGTTGGCGACGATCAGTCCCAGGGCGGTGGGCGCGGCGAGCGCGGCTCCCACGCCCTGCAGGACGCGAGCGATGAGAAGCATCCACGCGCTGGTGGCGAGTCCGCCGAGGAGCGAGGCCGCGGTGAACAGGGCGATGCCGTAGAGCAGCGCGCGACGCCGTCCGATCAGGTCGCCCAAGCGGCCGCCGAGCAGCAGCAGGCCACCCACCGCCAGCACGTAGGCGTTCATCACCCACGACCGAGACACCTCGCTGAAACCCAGGTCGTCGCGGATGCGGGGGAGCGCGACGGTGACGATCGTGCCGTCGAGGATCACCATCAGCTGGCTCGCCACCACGACGACCAGTCCGATCCAGGTGCGGCGGTCGATCGTCGACCCTGCGGTGTCGGAACCTGCCGCGGAAGCGACGCGATCGGTGGTCTGGAACATCAGGGCCTCCCGGGCGGGTAAGGTCGAACAGGAGAGTGTCTCCAATTGGAGACTGTCTCCGATTATTGAAGCGGAGATGCTCTCCGGTTACAAGTGTTTTCTTCGGGAGGTGTCATGACCAGCGCATCCGCGCCGGCGAAACCGATGCGAGCCGATGCTCGACGCAACTACGACAAAGTCGTTGCCACGGCGGCCGAGGCATTTCGTGAGTCGGGAATCGACACGTCGCTCGATGACATCGCCAAACGTGCCGGCGTCGGCGCCGGCACGTTGTACCGCCACTTCCCCTCTCGCGAGGCGCTCGTCGCGGCCGCGATGCGACAGGACACCACCGCCCTCGTGGAGTCTGCGCGCGCCGATGACGAGCAGCGGGACCCCGGCGAGCGTCTCGTCGAGTGGGTCCGGGCGCTCGCGCGCCACGTCGGGGCGTACCAGGGTCTGCCCGAGATCATCATCGCGTCGGCGGGCGACCCCGAGAGCACGCTCTACACCAGTTGCGCCGACCTCCGCGTGGCCGGCGGGGACATCCTCGGCGCCGCCCAGCGGTCCGGTGGAATCCGAGCCGATCTCACCGTCGACGAACTCTTCACTCTCGCGAACATGATCGCTTTGGGCCGTAATTGCGTTGAGTCGCAGCGTCTTCTGGATCTCGTGGTCGAGGGGATCCGCGGGCCCGGTAGGTGAGCCGAGCCCGCGGGCCCGTCTGTTCATGCTCGGCGCGGACGGGTCCCCGCCCGCTCAGGAGTCGACGGTCACCTGCTCGAAGCTCAGCCGTTCCGGTGCTTCGCGGTCGGCGAAGACCTGACGATTCGGAAAGCCGCCGGTCCAGAAGTCGTACAGGTACGAGACCAGACCGCCGCGGTGGTAGTCGCAGACCATGACGCCGTCGGTGACCAGGACCGGCCACCCGTCGGGGTCGTCGCCCGTCCGGTGCCAGTATCCCGAGTCGCCGTCGGTGGAACGTCCCCACCCGAACAACGAATCGCCGGACAGGTCGACGGCCGTGTCGGTGCCGTCGTCATGCGCCCACGTCACGATGCTCAAGTCCTCGAGAAGTGGCTCGAGGTCGGCCACCGCGTGGCGCCCCGCCTCCTCGATCGACGCGTCGGGCCAGGGGAGACCGGTCCACACGAGGAAGTCGTCGCAGAAGACTCCCGGTCCGTACGTGTCGGCGAGTGCCTTGTAGTCGGTCGGCAACCGGAATCCGAGTCGCTGTTCGATGAGCGCCCAGTCGACCGTCGCCGGCCGTGCCACCGGTGGTGGGATCAGCGCGATCAGATCCTCGATGGTGTGCTTCGGCATGGTGGTCACCTCACGTTCGGGATGATCTCGAAATGAGCGATGCCGCCCCGGAGGTCCCGAGAGTCGTTCGGTACCACCGGCAGTCATGTAACCGCGGGGATCGAAGCGGTGTCCACGTACGTATTCGGCTGAACGGCCATGCGTTTGATCGACGCGGATCGGGTCGAAGAACTTGGACGCGCCGCCGGAGGTGGCGACCCGAAACGGCGAGAATGCCCGGCCGGAAGTGCCCCCAGTCGGACTCGAACCGACACTGTGCCGATTTTAAGTCCGGTCAACTGCGTTCATTGTCATTCGCTGGCATACGCGAAACTGCCTGTGATCAGGCCGATTCCTTCGCCTTCGTTCGTTGGGATTCGCCCTGATTCGTCAGCACTTGTGACAACGTCGTGACAACGAGGTCGGGTTTCAGCATGGTCTGTCCGATCTGTTGAGTAGGGTCCGCTGGTATGGACATCTCTGTGCGGCACTACGGGCCCGACCCCAACCAGTCACCAGCACACGCATTCCGAGGACCACGCCCCGATCACCTACCGCTGTCAGCCAGCATCTTCGACGCCTCGGTCAGCTACGGCAAAGAGTCACAGGCCGTGGCCGAGAAGATGTACCTGGCGATCCAGTCGCTCGAATCCGAGCTCATCAAGCTCCGAGGTGACGCCTGATGTCTGTATTCGACAAGCACCTAACCAAGTGGTGGGAACGGCGCAGCGACGAACAACGCGCGACCCTCAAGTCCGCCGCCGAAGACAACCGCATGGACACCGAGACACGAACCCTGCTCATCGACACCCAATGCCCCGTCGGCCCAGTCGGAACCAGATGGGAGAACCAGCCCGAAGGGTGGACCGACTACGCGTGGAGCTGGCCGAACGACGTCCGAGAGTTCATCAAAGCCCAGTGAGAACCCATGGGGGCAACCCCTTCCCCCCGGGGCGACGTTCTCCGTCGCTAGGCTCTGTGGCTGCCTTCTAGTACAGGTCTGGGGATTCCGGACTCGCGGCCCTCGACCGTCTGTAGGCCTTGAGCCGGCACGCCTCAGAACACCACCGACGACGCCGCCCAGCACGATACTGCTTCGGCGTCGGACCACCACAGTTATCGCAGGTCACCGGGGCCCGACCCGGCCAGAAACCATTCTTAGCCACTCGAACCTCCGTACGGGTCTCAATTCCTGGGAACCGGGCAGATCGGATTTAGCAGAGCTACGCGACGTTGGGCCCGTGGCCCGCGGGAACCGGTGGTGCCCCTGGGTCATAGGGTGCCGGGCGACTGTTCGTAGCTGCCGGGGTGGCGTGCGCGTCGTCGTGTCGCGGTGCGGGAGGCGACGGACTCTTGCTGAGCTTTGCGGGCGTTGCAGGGCGCGCAGGCTGATTGGAGGTTGTTGAGATCGAAGAGTGCGCCGCCGGCCGCGACGTTGACGATGTGATCGACCTGGGTCGCGTGACCGATGCAAGCCGGACCTTCGATCTTGCACTGATAGCCGTCGCGGCCGAGTGCTTCGAGGCGGACGCGCTTCCACTGTGCGGTGCCGGTGATGTGCCCACTGTGGGTCCGTTTGCCTGACCACGCCTTCTCGCGTGTGCAGTCGGGGCAGTAGTTGCTGTTGCGGATGAGGTTGCCGCAGTTGCCTTGTCGGCCTTGGCATCGTCGTGGTGCTTTGGGCATGGTCGGTCCTGGTCTGTGTGGTTGGGGGTGGCGGTGCGGCGCAGGACGGGCTCGCACACGGAGGTGTGGTCGTGGCCCGCCCTTGCCGTGACAAGGAGTTCGTGAAGCCGGTTTGACGCCGGCACCGCCTGGTCTGTGTCTAGGGCTGGTGGATGGAGTAGGCGACCCAGCCGCGGCGCATCCAGTCGACAGCGATGTCGAACGGCACGTCGGGGATGAGGCCGGTCTGTTGTTCGCCGTGTATGTAGACCGCGTGCGGCTCGGTGGTCTGGATGGTCACCAACTCCGGGTCTTCAAGGGCACCTGTATCCCTTGAACCCGAGGTCGTCTTGCGGGCCATGTCAGGCGGTGGTGGAGATCTTGACGATGGCCGCCGGGTGCGGGAACCCGAACGCCGCGCGAACCTTGGCGCGCACCGCGATCCGATCGGAGGTGAAGAAAACAGATTTGTCCGTCTCGACCTCGGTGCCGGTGCGGATCACCAGGTAGGCGAAGGACCGCGGGATTCCCCACACCACGTTGTTGGGTGCGGCCGGGGACGCGAGGATCGGTGCGCCGAGGATGGTGCGCCGACCGGCAACGGTGACGTCGTTCCCCAGAAGGGGTTCGAGGGAGCCGCTGGCCTTCTTCAACTTGGCCAGGGCAGCGGCAGTGGTGGGCGAGGTCACCCAGGTGTCGATGGTGGCGTGTGCGTCGGCGGCGGCGAACTGCGCGTCGGAGAACGGGTCGATCGACGAGAACGAGCTACCGGCGCTGATGGTGGAGATACCGGACAGCTGGCCGAGGGTGACGGCGGGGCCGTTGGTGATCGGTGTCGACGAGAACAGCGCCTGGTCGAGTTTGCGGGTGAGGTCGCGGACCAGTCCGTCGCCCACGGCTTTCTGCGCGTCGGGAGTGGAGTCGTCGGCGAGCTCTTTGGTGATGACCGAGAGGCCGGCGAGCTTCTTGGGGGTGACGGTCACTTCGTCGACATCGGAGTCGGTGACGGGGATTTCACCGCCTTCGGCAACCCAGGACGCGGAGGGGTCGGCGGCGACGATCGGGATTCGGTAGTCGTGGCTGCCGGTGGTGACTTCGGTGAGTGCCTGACCGGCAACGGAGTTCGCGACGAGGGGTTTGATGATGAGGGTGGCGATCTGCTCGGGGGTGAGGATCGGGCCGTGGGTGGTAGTGGTGGTAGCCACAGAATGCTCCTATGTGGTGAGCGCACAATAGTTGTGCGGCAGAACGGGTTTCGATTCCGTTGCTCACCTGGAGCCGTCGGTTGGGCCTCAGGCCCTGGCGGTGACGGTCCGGCGGGTCCTACCCTCTTCCGGGACCGTCACCTCCAAGGATACCCGACTAGGTCTTGAGGACGTCAGACCAGCTGGTGGTGTCGGGTTGCGGTGGGACAGCCCCGCCTTGCCCCCAGTTGTGGTGTTGTGGCAGCCCGGACCCGAAGCGGGCGTAGTTCTTTCCGAGCTTCGGGCGCTGGTCGACAAGAGCGGCGGCCGCGCCCTGAAGGTCGGTGTGGTTGATGTCGCCGTTGTCGTCGAGGTAGTCGGCCAGGTCGACCCCACCGATGTCGAAGAGATCTCCCGGCTCGTCGAGGATGTCAGCGATTGCGGCCTCGGCGGCGCGACGCTGGTAGCCGGTCAACCGTTCGGCGAGTGCGTCGCGTTCGGCCTCGGCAGCACGCAACTGGGTGCGATACCGGGCAGCCTCAGCATTCGGGTTGCCGTCCTGCTGCTGTTGACCATCCGGATCGGGTTGCTGCTGCTGGCCGTCGTCGGCGGCGGGTGGGGTGCCGGCCTCGGGATCGGTGGTGGTGCCGGGATCGTTTGTGTCAGCCATTGTTTTCTCCTTCGTTGGTGGGCAGTGTGTCCGGGATCTGGGGCCAGGACCGGTGCCGCATACCGGTGTTGCGGATGCGGGTCGTCAGTAGGTCGGGCACCTCGTAACCCAGGTGGGCGAGCAGGGTGCGTTCGGTGTCGGTGGCGGGCCGGTCGACGTACGGGCGCAACCACAACCCGCCGTGGCGGCGTTTGTCGGGGAAGGTGTCCCGGTCGGCGAGCGCAGTAGCGTCCTCGGCCTTCTGAAGGTCGTCGGGCAGGTGGTCGAACGCCAGGACTCCGCGGGGGTCGTCGCGGTGGCCGACGTGCCGGCCGATCTCGTCAGGCATCCTCTTTCCCCTCCTGTCCGATCCTCAGGACCGCGGTGCGAAGCTGGTCGATCCGTAGATCGAACACGGCCTCCCCGACTTCGTCTTCGTCGTAGGCCAAGGCCATCTCCGCGATGATGACGCCCGCCGTCGCCAGGTCGACGGGATCGGTGTCGCTGGTCTCGAGGAGGTAGCGGACAGCTTGCGCGTTGCCGTGGTGCATCTGTTTGACGGCGACCAGGATTTCGAGCATCGAGCTGGTGGATCTCTGGATCTGTTGTTCGTTCAGGCCCATGGGCGTCGTTCCTTCTTTCTTGCGGGGGTTCGGGTCTCTTCGATCGGTTGGGCTTGGCGGGCAACCGTGTTGATCCGTTGCGGAGACGCGTCGGGTTGCCGATCTATGTAGTCCTGCAAGCACGCTCGGCAGGTCCAACCGTGGGCGCTACCGGCGTGGACTCGGCACGGGCCTGAACACTTCTGGCAGACGTGGGCGGGCATCACTGATTCCTGTTCGTCGAGGGTCACCATGGGTAGTCGGCTTCGTGGACGGAGCAGAGCGCTCCCCACTCGGATACGCGGTTGCGGCACTCGTCGCCGGTCTTGGTGGGGGCACCGCAGTAGGGCCTGCGTGGTGGCGGTGCTTCCCGAGGGATGTAGACAGCGGTGAGACCGAACTTCAACGGCTTGATCTCGGTCACGCTGACTCCCTGGCGTCGTAGTCGGGGTTGAACCGCCACTCGGTCAGCACGGACTGGCCGCGCTTGAGGACGCCGATCCGTTTGGCTGCCGACTTGATGGTGGTGCGTTCGTAGCCGGCCTGCTCTCCGGCCGCGAAAGCGTCGGCTGCCTTGATCCAGTCCCCGTGTTCGCGGAGCCACCCGTCGAGCCATTGCGGGCAGGGCACGACAGTGCTGGTACTCCCCGCGCCGAGGCGATATGTAGCGCCGTGTCCGGTCCGGCCGACGGTGGCGATCAAGTCGCAGTTCATTACACAGCGACGCAGGTTGTCGATGTTGTACCCGGCAGCTTCTCCGGCGGCGAACAGATCTCGGGACTCGACGGTCTCGACCTCGTCGGCCATCAGTGCCAGGACGTGTCCACGAAGCCATTGAGCACATGTCGGCTTGGGTAGCTCCACCGGCTTGCCCGACCCCAACCACTGCCCCGGAGCACGGCCGGGGGTGTTCACAACTGGCGGTGCAGGCGAGTCCACGACGGAGGGGCGCGGGGCCTGTTGTGCCACCTGTGTACCCGTATCTCTGGGTGTGGCACAACGGTCATTCTGGGTAGGTGGCATAGCGTCGTGACCTGCGGTTGTGCCAGCTGTGCCAGCTGTGCCACCGATATGGGTATCGGGTGGCGCGACGGTCGGGATCACTTCGCCGTCGATCACGCCGGGACCCTGGTCTGGTAGCGACCATGTCGACACCGGGGGCTGCCCCGTGTAACCGATGACCACACAGAGCTTCTTGCGAGCGCGCTGCAGGGTGCGTTCCGAGATGCCGGCCTTCTTCGCCTCGCGCTTGGCGTCCGCCGACCGCACGGCGGGACCCTCGATCTCCAGGTACTCACGCAGCCACGCAACAGCGTCGTGACGCTCCTGACGGTCATCTCCGTGGTCACCCTCGAACTGGTCCGCGATGTGGTCTCTGGCTGTGCGGTCGGACTCGCCGATGTAGCGCAACAAGGGCACCGAGCCGTCGTGGTCGTCGGTCGCATCAAAGTGCTGGATCGGATCGACGGTGAACATCGTCGCGGGCAATGCCTTGGTGGTGTTCGACTTCTCCACGCCGACGACCAGATGACCGTCGTCGTCCTGTTGCGCGAACAGGGTCAAGCGGGCCTTCTTGCGGAGCTCACCGGTGGCGCCGTACTTGTCGCGCGCGTTACCCGAGTCGACCCGGTTGGTGTGGGTCAGCAGCAAGACCGCCGCGTCGGTGACGGTGGCAACCTCCTTCCACGGATGCAGTGCTCGGCGAGCCTGCTGCGGGTCCTTCACCGACAACCCTGCTGTCACAGTGTCGAGCCAGGCATCGACGACGACCAGCGCCGGCCGCGGCTCCGCGTCCACGACAAGGTGCAGATCTCGTGGGAAGACCGGGGCGCCTGACCCGTCGTCCTCGGCGCAGATCACTTCGACCATGCCCAGGTTGACCCCGGCGACTTCGAGTCGGGGCAGCACGGTCGTCGTCCAGTCGTCCTCGGTCACGACCAGCAACACGCTTTCAGGTGTGCGGGCGGGGATTCCGAACTCTGGCAGCGCGCGCCCGGTGGTGATCGCAGCGACGAGCCACACCCACAGCAGGGACTTGCCTATGCCCTCGTCTCCGACCAGCAACGAGATCGCCGCACGCGGTAGCCGCCCCTTGGCCAACCAGCGGGGTTGCTCCGCGGGCTTGAGATCGGTGGCTCTCCACCTCTTCGGGGAGCTGATGTCGTCTTTCACGATGCTTTCCGTTCGATGTGTGCGCCGCTGCGCAGGGCGTTGTCTCTGTCTCGGATGCGGCGTGCGACCGCTGACCAGTCCGCGGCCGCGGCGATCTCAACTGCGGCCGCTTTCTGTGCGTCTCGTCGGGCGTGCAGCTCGGCGATCTGTTCCTCAAGGCACCACCGAGAGCCGGCGCAGAGGACCGCGGCGAGCTTGCGGGGGTCGGTGTCGTCGAGCGCCTGCCATCCCCGGGTGCCGGCGAGGGGTAGCCCGGTGTGGTCGACGCCGGCCAGCAGCCGGTGCACGAAGCGGTGCACCGGCTGCCAGTCGATCTCGTGGGTCACGGTCAGGCGCTCTCGAGTTGCCGA
Organism: Gordonia sp. HS-NH1; assembly: GCF_001418765.1. Classification (NCBI taxonomy): domain Bacteria; kingdom Bacillati; phylum Actinomycetota; class Actinomycetes; order Mycobacteriales; family Gordoniaceae; genus Gordonia; species Gordonia sp. HS-NH1. The sequence continues at coordinate 157,265 of NZ_LIYC01000004.1, read as the reverse complement.
GTCCCGGCCAAGTACTGGCCGCTGGTCGAGCTGAGGGACGCCCGGTCAGTGACCGCGGCGAGCGCGTAGTCCGCTTGTGCCGCCGCGTATCCCGGTTCGTTCTGGTCGGCGACCACCCAGAACTGTGCGACCCGTGACCCGACCTTTCGGTTCGAGCTGCGTCGTCGGCGGCGCCACTGCTCGCGCTGGCAACGCTGCGGGCCGGCGCGCCAGTACTCCTCGGCGAGACCGGCCACGATGCTCTGTTGCCGGGGCGTGAGGTGTTTCTCCACGACGAGGTGCACGCGGCCGTCGTCGAACACGCTGATGAAGCAGGCTGCCTTCCACAGTTCGCCGCCGCGGAACTGGTAGGTGGGGTCCTGGCCGTCGAACTTGATGCGGACGAACTCGCGGATGGCGTCGAACTCGACGACCTTCACTGCCCGCACTTCCCAATCTGGATCGCTCACCATGCACCGCCGATCGTCTGGGCGGTGACGTGCCCGCCGTCGACATCGCCGACGAGACTGGCGACATCGAGAAGGTCGTCGATGGTCTGGGGCTGAATGCCGGCGAGCAGCGCGCGGAGCATGTCCGCCGCAGGATCGACAGGCACTCGCGTCCTGTCGGGGTCGTGCACTATTGTGGTGCTCATCTACTTCTCCTTGTGAGTGGCGGATTCACCCTCGATGACCCGGTTCTTGGCGGAGTCGGTCGTCGGGGGCGCTGTGTTTCCTCGGTTGAGGTCTTCTTTCAACTGGTCGGCGCGGTCCTCCATGCTGTGGATGAACGCCGCCAGATTCGTGCGGGATGCGCCCTCACGCAGGCCTTCCCACACCGCCCAAGCGCGGGCGATACGGCCCTCCAGACGATCCAGAGCCTCAGCCCTGAGGACGTCGGCGCCGGAGAAGTCGCTACTCCGGAAGGTGCTCGTGCCGCCGGCCGAACCTGGCGGGGCTACGGGCTGTCGCTCACATACGCGCGTGAACCGACGCACATCTAGTTCATCGGCTCCGAGGCCAAGGTCCTGGTGCGCTTCCAGATCGGCGTACCGCATCACGCTGCGCCCGATTCCGGCCGGGACGGCTGAGATGCCCTGAGCGCGTTGGCGATGAACTCATCAATCGCGTCTTCGGGAATGCGACGGTTTCGGCCGATCTTCACCGAGCGCAGCGTCCCGGTCTTGAGCAACTGGTAGCCCTTGGTGTTGGCGACTCCGAGGCGTTCAAACGCCTCCGCGGGCTTCAGTAAGCGGTTCGGCATCCTAGCAACCTTTCGTGTGGAGAAGAATGAGGACTTCTATCCGTCCTCATACGCAAGAATGCACTGACATACGCGCGGATGCAAGGGGACACGCAAAATCTCGCCTACAATTTGTCCTCATGGGAAACATTGAGTCGAGCGACGAGTGGGACGTTGCAACCGTCAAGCGAGTGGGTAGTCGCCTAAAACTGTTGCGTGGCAACAAATCTGCGCAATGGCTGTCAGATCGAACTGCCGAGCTCGGCTACCGAGTTCCCACTTCGGCGATCGCCAAGATGGACTCTGGGCATCGGCGCGTCCTCCAGCTTGCGGAGTTTCTGGTACTGGCCGCGGCGCTGAAAGTTCCTCCCGCGGAACTCCTGTACCCAGATCTGCCCGACGGTGAGGTCGCCGTCCTCCCGGAGCTGACAGTCAAATCGATCCAGGCTGTGCAGTGGCTATCTGGTGAGGTTGAACTTCTACCCGATGGCCAGGTTCGGCACCCGGATGTAAACGACACGCTGACTGCGCGGGCGAGAAACCTTGTCGAGCTCATCGGGCAGCTGGAGTGGGCCAACCTGAGACGGACTGCTGCGACTGGCACAGGCGCGGAGTCTGACCTAGATGCCGCTCACCGGAGCGTCATGTTCCTGACGGGTGAAGTCGCATATCAAGCGGCCGAACTCATCAAGGACGGATATCGCGTGGACGTCGCCCGGCTACCACTGGCAGTCAGGGAACGCATCGAGCGGTTGACCGAGAACTGAGGTAACAAACCATGGCGCGCCAGCAACTGCCCCCACAGATCCGCAAGCTAACCGTTCGTGACAGGCGAACAGGCAAAGGTGTGACCCGGTACCAGGTGACTGTGGACGCCGGCATCGTCGACGGGCGACGGAAGCAGATCCGGAGACGGTTCACCACCGAAGCGGAGGCCCGTGCGGAGCTGTCATCCGTGCAGGCGTCGGTCGCCGCCGGGACGTATATCCACGCGTCGAAACTCACTGTTGCTCAGGCTGTTGATGGGTGGCTGGCCGCGAAGCATCGACTGAAACCATCGACGAAGCGCAGTCACACAACCGGACTGGCGCCCGTCCGCGACGAGCTCGGCGACACCCTCATCCAGCAGCTGACAAAGCGCGACATTGACACTCTCGTCGGCCGCCTGCGGGCTGGAAAGGTCGAAGGCCGGAAGAAGTGGTCCGCTCGATCGGTCAACCACATGCTCGGCCTACTCACTGCGGTGCTCGAGGACCAGCAGCGGCAAGGTCACGTAGTGCGCAACGTCGCCAGACTCGTCGACCGTATCCCCGCCGAGCGCCCCGAGATGAAGACCCTCACCCAGGCGCAGATGTTCCGCATCCTCGACCACGAATGCCGGGACCGACACCTGTGGACGCTCGCGCTGTACGGCCTGCGGCGCGGCGAGATCGCGGGTCTCCGATGGGACAACGTCGATCTCGGCGCGAAGACGATCACGGTCGCCGAGAACCGTGTCGCTGTCGGCCGCGAGATCGTCGCCGGCACACCCAAGTCAAAACGATCACAGCGGACACTGCCCCTACCCGACGAGGTGGTGGAAGTACTGAGGGCTGCACGTAAACAGCAACTGCAGGAGCGGATGGCCCTGGGGGAGTCGTACGGATCGGGGAGGTACGTCGCGTGCGACGAAGCCGGCGAGCCTTACCACCCAAACCTGCTCACCTTCCGGTGGGGAAAACTCCTGGAAACGTTGAAGATCCCTCACGTGCGGCTGCACGATGCACGGCACTCGTGCGCCACCCTCATGCACCTCCGGGGTGTCCCGATCGCGGTCATCGCCGCCTGGATGGGCCACGCCTCCGCGGCGTTCACGCTGGCGACCTACGCACACTCCCAAGACGACGCGTTGAAGGCCGCTGCGAGCAGTTTCGGACGAGATGTGACAACTCGTGACACCGACAGCGGGTAGCTGATCGCCATTAGGCCATAACTGCCTGGTCAGGGGTGCCCCCAGTCGGACTCGAACCGACACTGTGCCGATTTTAAGTCGGCTGCCTCTGCCAATTGGGCTATGGGGGCGAAGGGTCCGCTCGACGACGGTCCCCACGGTGAGCATAGTCAGCCGCGGCAGCGTGTCCGAATTCGTCCGGCGCTGCCACCGACAGACGTCAACTCGACCGCCAGACTTCGGTCGAGGTCTGGCAGTCGAGTCGACGTCTGGGAGTCAGCCGTCCTTGACCGGCCCAGTCGCCGGGGTGATCATGGGGCATGGACGCGGCAGCGGTGACCGGGGCACGCAATTGGGAGGCCGTCCGAGAGCGGCATCCCGCCATCGTCGAGCGCCTCGAGGCGGGTCTGACGCAGGGTGATCCGCTCGCCGACGCGGTGATCGTCGAGGCCAGAGAACGCGGAATCTCCTTCTCCACACTGGTCGCGCTCTTGGAAGAGCACACCTCCGCCGAGGAGGAGACCGATGTCGAACACCTCGAGATGCCCGCCTCGATGACGCATCTGTTGCAGGTCGCGAGCACCCCACCTCCGTGGTTCGACCCGGCCTGGGCAGAGGCCGGCGCCCGCGCCTGGTGGCGGTTCGGGACGTTGCAGTCGTCGACGCTGTATCAATCGCTGATCTACGGATTCAAGGCGCAGGGGTTCGTCCGTCCGCTGGTGGCCACCGGCCGGCTGGGATCGGGGACACGTGATCGGGTCGAGTCGACGGCCCGCTGGGTCGCCGAGGCGACCACGCCCGGATCGATGCTCCCGGGCCGTCCCGGTTGGGCTGCGACGCTTCGTATTCGGCTGCTACACGCCTACATTCGCGACGTCCTGCGGCACCCGCCCGGCGGCGATCCGACGGACGACGCCGGGGGCTGGGACGAAGGGGAGTGGGGCGCACCCATCAACCAGACGTATGCGGTGATGACCATCTCGTGCGGCTTCCTGGCTCTCCCTCTCGTCGTCGCACGGGATTTCGGGATCCACTACAGCAGTGCGGAATGTGAGGCGATCACACATCTGTGGCGCTGGATCGGCTGGGTCATCGGGGTCGACGACGACCTCCTGCCGCCGAGTTACGAGTCGTCGAGCGAATTGTTCCGTATCGCAGGCGAATTCGAGCTGCGGCCCGACGATTCGTCGAAGGTGCTGATCAAGGCGCTGCTTCGCGAGGGGTACGACCTTCCGCGCGTCGTGCACGGGGCCGCTCCGATTCCGGTGCCAGGGTTGCTGGTCTCCGCGGTGGATGCGATCACCAGACCCCTGCTCATGTCGTCGTTCTCGGCCATCAGCACACGATGGGTCGAGCGCCCGGTCGCCCGGCGGATGGGTTTGCGCCGGACGCCGTTGCACCATCTCGTCGACGTCGCGCGGCCCGCCGTCAGGCTGCGCGAGATCGCGCGCGCGACCGGACTGCTCGGATCGGAGTCGACGGTGATCGAGCGCGAACTGCGAACGGTCCGACGCGGACTCGGCATGCCGCACGTCTCGGAATCGTCCTTGACCACCTAAATTACTGCTGATAACTTAACGCCGTAAAGTCGACCGACGCGACAGGGGTCCGCATGCTGGTCAGATTGACACGGCTGGTCATATCCATGCCCAAACGAGTGCTGCTGGGCGCACTCATCCTGCTGGTGGTGTGCGGCGCGTACGGCGCGACCGCGGCCGAACATCTGCTGGCCGGAGGGTACAGCGATCCGAACTCGGGGTCGGCGCGGGCCGAGAGAACTCTCGACGAGACGTTCAACCGCGGCGGGGTCCAGGTCGTGCTCAAACTGGACGGTCCCGACGGAGTCGACATCTCCCGCGACCCGACGGCCCGAGCGGTCGGTGAGGACATCGTCGCCGACCTGAATCGCAATCAGTACGTGCAGGACCAGATCCTCTCAGTGTGGGCCAATCCGGCGCTCGACTCCGCGCTCGTCAGTCGCGACCGGACGTCGACTTTGATCATCGCCTCGCTCGACGGTGGCGAGGATTCGGCGCCGGGGCACGCCGAGGAGATCGCCGCGGCCCTGGCCGGTGACCGCGACGGGATCACCGTGCAGGTCGGCGGTCAAGGAATGGTCTTCGCGCAGGTCAACGATCAGACCGCGTCCGATCTCCTCGTCGCCGAGGCCATCGCGATCCCGATCACGTTCATCGTGTTGATCTTCATCTTCGGCGGACTGCTCGCGGCGGCCGTCCCGGTCGGCATCGGCATCGTCTCGATCATCCTCACCTTCGCGCTGCTCCGCGCGATCGGATCGGTCACCGACGTCTCGGTCTTCGCGCTCAACCTCACCACCGCACTGGGTCTCGCGCTCGCGATCGACTACACGCTGCTGATCCTGACGCGCTACCGGGAAGAGGTCGGACACGGTCTGAGCCGGCCCGACGCGATCGTCCGAACCCTGGCCACGGCCGGGCGGACGGTCGCCTTCTCCGCGGTGACCGTCGCCCTGTCGCTCAGCGCGCTCGTGCTGTTCCCGCAGTACTTCCTGCGCAGCTTCGCGTTCGCGGGTCTCGGCGTCGTGGCGGTGGCCGCGGTGTCGGCACTCGTCCTCACGCCGGCCGTGCTCATGCTCCTCGGTGATCGCATCGACGCGTTCGACGCCCGGAAGCCACTCCGGCGCCTGCTTCGGCTGCCGCCGGCGCGGCCCGTCGAACCCGAGGACACCTGGTGGTACCGGCTCGTCCAGTGGGTGCTGCGCCACGCCTTGCCGGTCGCCGCGGTCGTCACGGTCTTCCTACTGGTACTCGGTGCGCCGTTCCTGTCGATGAAGCTGGGGTTCCCCGACGACCGGGTGCTCCCCGAGTCGGCGAGCGCCCACGCGATCCAGCAGGAGATCCGAGACGACTACGAGGACGACCTGTCCGCAGCGGTCACCGTCGTCGTGCGGGGGCCGGTGGACGATGCGACCCTGGCGGGCTACACCCGCGCCCTGTCGACGGTCGGAGATGTCAACTCCGTAGGGTCGTCGGCCGGGACGTTCGTCCGGGGTGCGCCGGCCGCGCCCGGCAGCCCGGACGACACCCGGGGCGACGTACACGTCCTGCAGGTGTCGACCGACCGCGACCCGATGAGTGAGTCGGGGATCGCCCAGCTCGACGAGCTGCGGGCGGTGCCACCGCCGGCGGGAACGGAGACCCTGTTCAGCGGGCTCGCCGCCGCCACCGACGACACCGTCGGGTCGATCTACGCGCATCTGCCCTGGGTGCTCGGCCTCATCGCGATCGCGACGTTCGTGCTGCTGTTCCTGTTCACCGGGAGCGTCGTGTTGCCGCTGAAGGCGCTCGTCCTCAACATCCTGTCGCTGTCGGCGACGTTCGGCGCGATGGTCTGGTTCTTCCAGGAGGGGCACCTCGGAGGTTTGGGGACCACCGCCACGGGCACCCTCAGCGCGACCATGCCGGTGCTGCTGTTCTGCGTGGCGTTCGGTCTGTCGATGGACTACGAGGTGTTCCTGTTGGGACGGATCCGCGAGGAGTGGTTGCGATCGGACCGGACGCGCGCGGCCAGCGACCACGCGGTGGCGCTGGGCTTGGCCCGGACCGGCCGGGTCATCACGGCCGCGGCCCTGCTGATGAGCATCGTCTTCGCCGCCATCGCGGCGTCGGAGGTGTCGTTCATGCGGATGTTCGGGGTCGGTCTCACCCTGGCGGTCCTGATGGACGCGACGATCATCCGCATGTTCCTGGTCCCCGCCTTCATGCGGCTGGCCGGGCGGGCCAACTGGTGGGCGCCGGGTCCGCTGCGACGGCTACACGATCGGATCGGATTGTCCGAGGAGGCCCCGGAGGTCGGGCGTCCCGAGAAAGCGGCGCCGGACACTGCGCCGACGAGGGTCTGACACCGAATACGTCATACGACGGATGAACGGCGGCGGGACAGGTGCTGGAGTGCAGTGACGACACGTAGACGAGCGAGATCACCGCGCGGGTCCGGAGAGATCCTCGCGGAGGAGATCATCGAGGCCGCCGGTGAGTTGCTGGTCGAGAACGGCGACGACACCGCGATGTCGATTCGCGCGGTCGCCAACCGCGTGGGGGTCACACCGCCGTCGATCTACCTGCACTTCGCCGACAAGGAAGCCCTGCTCGACGCGGTGTGCGCCCGCTACTTCGAGCGTCTCGACGACGAGATGGCCGCCGCGTCGGAAGGCGTCGACGACGCCTTCGAACGAGCGCTGGGCCAGGGGATGGCCTATGTCCGCTTCGCCGTCGCCACGCCCGTGCTCTACCGGGTGGCGTTCGGCAAACCCACTCCCGAAGGGCATCCGTCGAAGGTCGACGAGGTACTCGCCGCCAGTGCGTACTCCCGGTTCGCCGGAACCGTCACCGAGCTGGCCGACGGAGGCGTGTTCGATCACGCCGAGATCGCCGACATCGTTCTCGAGTTCTGGGCCGCCGCCCACGGAATCGCGTCGCTGATGCTCGCCAAACCGGGTCTCGCCTGGGGCGACGACTTCGCGCGTGCGGAAGCCATGCTCACCGCCATGTGCCTGGGCCGGGCCTCGCTCGCGACCGACGGCGGCATCGATCAGACCGCAGTGGGCCGCCGGTTGAGGTCGCTGCGCGACCGGGTGAACTGACCCGGTGGCGGTTGTCTGACGACAGAAGGGTCAAGAGTCGGTAAAGTCGACATCGACTCGGTCGTTGCGAGCTCTCGCCAGGGAACTCTCAGAAACGGCCCGACGTTGAGACGGCAGACATCCGTACCGATGAAGGAGCGCTTCGTGCGAGAAAGCAGCAATCCGGTGATGCGCGGCGTGGTCCGCGACAATCAATCCGGATACGCGGGTTTCGGGGCCGGCATGGCCGGCGCCGGCGCCGCGGCCAACCAGTTCGGTCAGGCCACTGACCCCTACACCCAGCCGGCACCGCCGGCCACTCGTCAGCTCACGATCGACGACGTCGTCACCAAGACCGCGATCACCCTCGGAGTGCTGACGCTGGCCGCCGCCGCCACGTACTTCGCGATCAGCAGCCGCGCCACCGAGGCCGCCCAGGCAGCTCTCGCCACGCCGCTGATGCTGGTCGGCGCCATCGCCGGTCTCGTGCTCGTCCTCGTGGCGAGCTTCGGTCGCAAGCAGGACAACCCGGCCATCGTGCTGGCCTACGCCGCGTTCGAGGGCCTCTTCGTCGGTGCCATCTCGTTCGTGTTCGCGAACTGGGCGGTCGCCGGTGACACCTCGGCCGGTGCGCTGATCGGACAGGCGGTCCTCGGCACCTTCGGTGTGTTCTTCGGCATGCTGTTCGTGTACAAGGTCGGCGCCATCCGCGTGACGCCGCGCTTCACCCGCATGCTGTTCGCCGGCATGATCGGCGTCCTGGTCCTGATGCTCGGCAACCTGGTCATCGGTCTGTTCACCGGTGAGGCCGGAGTCCTGCGCGACGGTGGCCCGATCGCCATCATCTTCTCGCTGGTCTGCATCGCCCTCGCCGCGTTCAGCTTCCTACTGGACTTCGACGCCGCGGATCGCCTGATCCGTGCCGGCGCACCCGACCGGGCCGCCTGGGGCGTGGCACTCGGCCTGACCGTCACCCTGGTCTGGCTGTACGTCGAGATCCTGCGTCTGCTGACCTACTTCAACTCCGACTAGTCAGTCATGTGACAGTGGCCCCGCACCTCGGCAGGTGCGGGGCCACTGTCGTGTCAGGGTCGGTTGGCGACAAAGTGTGCCACCCGGTGCGTTTGCGGGAACAACCCCATCACCGCGGTTCTACCGTGCGGACATGGTGTTCTTTCTGATCCAGCTGGCGCTGATGATCATCGGCGCCGTCGTACACATACTGGTGGACCGATCGATGCGACGACGCACCGTCGGCCGCGCAGCCGAACTCGTGCTGCTCTGGATACTCGTCCCCGGCGGCGCATTCGGCATCCTCGCCGGGGTCGGCCACGTCGGCCCGAACGCCCCCGAGATCGCCGAGGGCATCGGGCCGGACTTCATCCCGTCCATGTTCCAGTGGGAGCTGGGGTGGAACGACATCGCCGTGGGCGTGCTCGGCGTGCTCTGCTACCGGGTGCGCAATCGTGGCGGATGGCTCGACGCCGCCGTGTGGGCACTGGCGATCAGCTACGGGGGAGACCTCGCCGGTCACATCTCGCAGTACTACATCCACGACAACACCGCGACGAACAACGTCTGGGCGATCCCCGCCGAGATCTACATCGTCGGCGCCGTCGTCATCGCCTGGTTCGTGTACCGACGAACGACCCCCCGCAGCGTCGCGATCCAGGGACCGAACGCGGCGAGGGGCGTCGACGAGAAGACGGCCTCGGTCAGCTGAGGCGCTCCAGCACTGATCAGCTGAGGCGCTCCAGCACCATGGCCATGCCCTGACCGCCACCCACGCACATCGACTCGATGCCGAAGGTCTTGTCGCGGGTCTGCAGGTTGTTGAGCAGGGTGGTCGTGATGCGGGCGCCGGTCATCCCGAACGGGTGACCCAGGGCGATGGCGCCACCCGACACGTTGAGCTTGTCGTGGTCGATGCCGAGATCACGGGCCGAACCGAGGACCTGGACGGCGAAGGCCTCGTTGATCTCGACGAGGTCGATGTCCGACAGGGACATCCCCGAGACCCGCAGCACCTTGCGGATCGCCTCGATCGGACCGAGCCCCATGATCTCCGGCGACAGGCCGGTGGCCGCGGTGGCGACAACGCGCGCCAGCGGGGTGAGGCCAAGCTCCTTCGCCTTGGTGTCGCTCATGATGACCAGCGCCGCGGCGCCGTCGTTGAGCGGGCACGCGTTGCCCGCGGTGATCGTGCCGTCCGGGCGGAAGACCGGCTTGAGCTGCGAGATCTTCTCGTAGGTCGTGCCCGCGCGGGGGCCGTCGTCGGTGGTGACCAGCGAGCCGTCGGGCAGGGTGACCGGGTCGATCTCCCGCTCGAAGAAACCGGACTTGATGGCTTCTTCGGCGCGGTTCTGGCTCAGCACGCCCCACTTGTCCTGGTCCTCGCGCGAGATGCCGGTGAACGAGGCGACGTTCTCGGCGGTCTGGCCCATCGCGATGTACACGTCCGGGATGACCCCGTCCTTGCGCGGATCGTGCCAGATGCCGGCGTCACCGGCGGCCGCCTTCTCCGTGCGGGCCATCGCGTCGTCGAACAGCGGGTTCTTGGAATTCGGTGCGCCGTCGGCGCCGCCGGAGATGCCGAAGCTCGACACGCTCTCGACGCCACCGGAGATGAGGACGTCGGCCTCGCCGGCCTTGATGGCATGCAGCGCCATCCGGGTGGTCTGCAACGACGACGAGCAGTAGCGGTTCACCGTGACGCCCGGGATGTGGTCATGCCCCAGCTCGACCGCGATGACCCGGGCGATGTTGTAACCGCCCTGTCCGCCGGGCTGGCCGATGCCCCAGTGGATGTCCTCGATCAGCGCCGGGTCGAGCTCCGGCACCTTGGCGAGCGCGGCTTCGACCATCTGACGCGACAGTTCGTCGGGTCGGATGTCTTTGAGGGATCCCTTGGCGGCGCGGCCGATCGGGGAACGGGCGTGGGCGACGATGACGGCTTCAGGCATACCTCGAAACTACCCCACCAAGCATCTGCTTGGTCGCGAGGCCGGTCAGCCCGAGTCGTGGCTGGTCACCGGTGTGTCAGACGTCTCCTGAGACGTGTGACGAACCGTGTTTCTTCGACGGCCTCGGACACCTTCGGCGGTTCGGGCAGCGGCGTCGGACCCCACTCGCCGATCGAGGCGAGCACCTCGGGCACCAGGATGTCGGCGGCGAGCTCATACCCAGCGGCCGACGGGTGGAATCGATCGGGCGACAGCATGTGCTCGGGGCGCGCGAGGAACTCCTCGGTCAGCAGGTCGGCCAGTGGGACCGGCCGCCCCCCGGCGGCCCGGACCGCCGATCGCTGCGCCGCCGCCAGCGTGAGTCCCCAGCGTCGCAACACCATTCGCAGGGGCTGGGGGATCGCGGTCACCACGCCGAAATCCGGGCAGGTGCCGACGACGACCTTCGCACCCTCGTCGACGAGTGCGTGGACGGCATCTCCGAGCCGCCGCGCCGACGGGAGCGGACTGTTGCGGGCGGTGACGTCGTTGGCGCCGACGAGGATGACGGCCACGTCGGGTCGCTCGTGATGGACGAACATGGCCTCGATCTGGGCCGCGAGCCCCTTCGACGTCGCGCCGACGATGGCCTTGTTGGCGTAGCGGACCACCCGATCGGTCTCCGCGGCCACGCGGCGGGCGATCTGGACTCCTGGCGTCTCGCCCGCGGTCTCGGCACCCAGTCCGGCCGCGGTCGAGTCCCCGAACACCACGAGATACAGGTCGTACACGGTGTCCCGGGTGAAACGTGCGCTGGTGCCGTCGGGGCGGTACACGCCGTCGCCGTCCGGGGCGTTGTCGGTACGGTGCGGGATCACCACGCGGGCCTCGGCGGCCTGACTGTTCAGCAGGTTGTAGGCGGCCCAGCCGGCGCCGGCCGCGCCCGCGGTCGCAGCCGCTGTCGCGCCGACGTCGCGCACGATCCTGGCGGGGACGATTCCTCGACGACTCGAACCGGACACGAGTGCCAGTTTAGGCGACTTCGACACGACTCCTCGCTGCGCTCGTCGTCGGCTCAGCCAGCGGTAGAACCGACTGCCGACGTCGGGCAGCGGCCGGGTGTCGCTGTTCGCGGTGGCTCTGGGACCATGGACACATGCGCATCGCCAATCACGTCGTCGACCTGGTGGGCAACACCCCGCTGGTCAAGCTGAACTCGGTGACCTCACCCGGATCGGGCCTGGTCGCCGCCAAGGTCGAGTACCTCAATCCCGGTGGCAGCAGCAAGGACCGCATCGCCGTGCGGATGATCGACGCGGCGGAGGCCTCGGGTGAACTGAAGCCGGGCGGGACCATCGTGGAACCGACGTCGGGAAACACCGGCGTCGGCCTGGCGCTCGTCGCCCAGCAGCGCGGCTACAAGTGCGTGTTCGTGTGCCCGGACAAGGTCGGCGAGGACAAGCGCAACGTCCTGCGCGCCTACGGTGCCGAGGTCGTGGTCTGCCCGACCGCGGTGGAGCCGTCCCACCCGGACAGCTACTACAGCGTCTCCGACCGCCTGGTCACCGAGATCGACGGTGCGTGGAAGCCCAATCAGTACGCGAACCCGGCCGGTCCGCAGAGTCACTACGAGACCACCGGTCCCGAGATCTGGGCCGACACCGACGGCAAGGTGACGCACTTCGTGGCCGGCGTCGGCACCGGCGGCACCATCACCGGCACCGGCCGGTACCTCAAGGAGGTGTCCGGCGGCTCGGTGAAGATCGTCGGCGTCGACCCCGAGGGTTCGGTGTACTCCGGCGGGACCGGGCGCCCCTACCTCGTCGAGGGTGTCGGGGAGGACTTCTGGCCGTCGGCCTACGACCCGGACATCCCCGACGAGATCATCGCGGTCTCCGACGCCGACTCGTTCGACATGACCCGGCGTCTCGCCCGCGAGGAAGGGCTGCTCGTCGGCGGCTCGTGTGGGATGGCGGTGGTCGCGGCCCTGCAGGTCGCCGAACGCGAGGGACCCGACGCCGTCGTCGTCGTGCTGCTGCCCGACGGTGGCCGCGGCTACATGGCGAAGATCTTCAACGACCAGTGGATGAGCAGCTACGGCTTCCTGCGGACGCCGCTCGACGCCAACACCAAGGAATCCCTCGTCGGAGATGTGTTGCGCGGCAAGACCGGCGCCCTGCCCGACCTCGTGCACACCCACCCGCAGGAGACCCTGCGCGACGCGATCGAGATCCTGCGTGAGTACGGCGTCTCGCAGATGCCGGTCGTCGGCGCCGAGCCGCCGGTGATGGCCGGCGAGGTCGCGGGTGCGGTCACCGAGCGCGACCTGCTCAGCGCGGTCTTCGAAGGTCGTGCCAGCCTCGCCGACCCGGTGTCGGCACACATGGGAGAGCCGTTCCCGCTCATCGGTTCCGGCGAACCGGTGTCGGCGGCCACCAAGGCGCTCGGCGACTGCGACGCGCTGATGGTCGTCGAGGACGGCAAGCCCATCGGCGTGATCACGCGCCACGACCTGCTCGCCTTCGTGTCGAGCCACCCGATCGTCGGATAGGAGCATCACCGTGAGTGAACGACGCAGTGCCGCGGATTCGGTTCGCTGGCAAGGCTTCTCGACCCGCGCCATCCACGCCGGTTACGAGCCGGATCCGCAGACCGGGGCGGTGAACGTCCCGATCTACGCCAGTTCGACCTTCGCCCAGGACGGCGTCGGCGGACTGCGCGACGGCTTCGAGTACGCGCGCACCGGCAACCCGACCCGACGCGCCCTCGAAGCCAATCTCGCTGCGCTCGAGAGCGGCACCTACGGACGGGCTTTCGCCTCCGGCATGGCGGCCACCGACTGCCTGCTGCGCTCGACGCTGCGGCCGGGCGATCATCTGGTGATCCCGAACGACGCCTACGGCGGGACCTTCCGGCTCATCGACAAGGTGTTCAGCCAGTGGGGGATCACCTACTCGGTGGCCCCGGTGTCCGACGTCGCCGCGGTGCGCGACGCCATCCGGCCGGAGACCAAGCTGGTCTGGACCGAGACGCCGACCAACCCGCTGCTCAACGTCGGCGACATCGAGACCCTCGCCGCCGTCGCGCACGAGGCCGGCGCGAAGCTCGTGGTCGACAACACCTTCGCCTCGCCGTACCTGCAGCAGCCGCTCGTCCTGGGCGCCGACGTGGTGCTCCACTCGACGACCAAATACCTGGGCGGGCACTCGGATGTCGTCGGCGGCGCACTGGTCACCGACAGCGAGGAGCTCGACGAGGCGTTCGCGTTCCTGCAGAACGGCGCCGGGGCGGTCCCCGGACCGTTCGACGGATTCCTCACCCTGCGCGGCATCAAGACCCTCGGCGTCCGGATGGACCGGCACTGTGACAACGCGGAGAAGGTCGTCGACTATCTGAGCGGCCACGACAAGATCGACGCCGTCCTGTACCCGGGCTTGGAGAACCATCCGGGCCACGAGGTCGCGGGCAAGCAGATGAAGCGCTACGGCGGCATGGTGTCGGTGCTGGTCAAGGGCGGGCTCGACGCCGCCAAGGAGTTCTGCGCCCGCACCGAGGTGTTCACGCTCGCCGAATCACTCGGCGGCATCGAATCGCTGATCGAACACCCCGGTGCGATGACGCACGCCTCGACCGCCGGATCGCTCCTCGAGGTCCCCGCCAACCTCGTCCGGCTCTCGGTCGGTATCGAGGACATCGACGACCTCCTCGGGGACCTGGAGAACGCGCTGCGCTGAGGAGTCGGGGTCGCCTCAGACCCGCGCCTCGAGGAGCAGGTTCGACGCAGTGGTCGCCGCGACTCGCGCCGAGGTCAGACCGGCCGCCCGGAAGGTGTCGAGCAGTCGAGTGGGGCCGGCCTGGGCTCCCAGCGAGGTCGGGCCGTCGGCGATGCTGTGTGGCACGCAGAGGTACGAGCTACCCGAATAGAACAGCAGCGCAACGGGATTGGTCAGATTCTCGGCCAGTGTGTCGTGCGCCAGCGGCTCGACGGCGATCACCTGACCGCCGGGACGCAGTGATGACCGGGCGTGTGCGAGCGCGCCCACCGGATCGCCGAAGTCGTGCAGGGCGTCGAAGATCATGATCGCGTCGTGGTCGCCGGCGTACGACTGGGCCGTCGCCACCTCGAAGCGGACCCGGTCGTCGACCCCGGCCGCCTGAGCGGCTGCGGTGGCGCGCCGGACGGACTCCTCGTGGCTGTCCACACCGACGAACGTGGAGTTCGGGAAGGCCTCGGCGAGCAGGATCGTGGGGACCCCGTACCCGCACCCGACGTCGAGAACGCGGATGCCGTCGGTGAGGCGCTGTCCGAGGCCGTCGATCGCCGGAACCCACTCGCTGAGCAGCGACGCACGGTAGATCGTGCCGTAGAACCGTTCGACGCCGGAGAACAGCCGGGAATCGTGCGCGTGCCAGGGCACGCCGTCGCCGGTCGCGTACGCATGCGCGAGCTGGTCGACCGAGGACCACACCGCGGCGGCGACCTCGAAGCCGGCCACGATCGCCGCCGGACTGTTGTCCTCGGCGAGCACCATCGCGTGCTCGGCGGGGAACACGAACACCTCTGGGCCATTCGCGGCGTCATCGCCGGTGTCGCGGAGCAGGACGTATCCGGCCGCGGCCTGCACACACAACCATTCGTGCACATACCGTTCGGCGAGTCCCGAGCGTTCGGCGAGCTCGGCGCTCGTCGCCGAACCGAGTTGCGCCAGCGCCCGCCACAGTCCCAGGCGGTCGCCCAGGTAGGTGCTGATCGAGTGGTAGGCATGGGTGAGATCGGCGCTCACCTGGCCGGCGAAGGCCTCGACCCGGGCGAGGTCGATCGCGGTGTCGGAACCGGCGGCGTGTGTGGTGGTCATGGGGTGAGCCTTTCGTGTGCGATGTCGAACCACGCCGGGCGGCGTGTGCACCGAGCGTGCGCCGGGGTCCTGTCGCGGCGCTGTCATGACTCGACCGTGACCCGCTGGGCGGTGAGCCGATGGTGACAGCCCCGTGACAGCGGGCTCGGAGACCGTCGACGCATGAGAACAACACAGATCAGCGACCTGGGCACCGTGATGTCCATCTGGGCTCACCCCGATGACGAGACCTACCTCGCCGGCGGCGTGATGGCCGCCGTCCGCGACGCGGGTGGGCGCGTGGTGTGCGTGACCGCGAGCCGCGGGGAAGCGGCCGACGAGAACGCCACCGCCGCAGAGCGTTCGGAGCTCGCCCTGGTCCGGACCGGCGAACTCGAGAAGGCATTCATCGAGCTCGGCGTCCAGGAGCATCACTGGTTGGACCTACCCGACGGTTCACTCGCGGCGATCGACGAGAGCGGCCCGGTCGGACGCCTCACCACCCTCCTCGACGACGTGTCACCCGACACCGTCCTGACCTTCGGTCCCGACGGCGTGACCGGGCACCCCGACCACCGCACCGTCAACCGGTGGGTCCGCCTCGCCGTCGACCGTTCGTCGACCTGCCCGCGAATCCTTCACCCGGTGGGCACCGGGCGGGGGATCGAGTTCGACCTCGCCCGTGAGTTCGACATGTGGGCGCTGGGCGGGCCGCGCCAGTGTCCGGAGGAGATGGTCGCGCTGCGGATCGATCTCGACGGGGCCGAACTGGACCGTAAGGTGCGAGCCCTGCTGGCTCAGCGCTCGCAGACCGCGGACCTGGCCGCGGCGATCGGCCTCGAGCGATATCGAACATGGGTGTCGGTGGAGACCTACGCTCATCCTGCATAGGCCGTCGGAGAACAGAGAGCGACGATCGGGATGGTGGTGCGCGAAAGCGAAGACGGGCACGTGTGGCCCGCAGTCGAGGTCGGCCTGCTGGGTGCGCTGTGGTTGCGGGTCGACGGTGTCGAGGTCGCGGTTCCCGGGGAACGACGACGCGCCCTGCTCGCGCTGTTGACCGTCGCCGGCCGGCACGGCATGGGTATCGGGCGGCTCGTCGACGCGCTGTGGGGCGACGACCTGCCGCGGGAACCGATTGCCGCACTGCACAATCTGGTGTCCCGGCTGCGACGCCATCTCGGCCGACACGCCGATCTGTTGGAACGACGCCCCGACGGCTACCGGCTCCGGGTGTCCGTCGTCGACGTGACGATCGTGCGCGACCTGCTCGCATCCGCCGCCGACACTCCCGATCCCGCCGAGCGTCTCCGTCTGACCGTCCGGGCCCGCGAACTCTGGCGCGGCGAGCCGCTCGGCGAGTTCGCCGGCATCCCCGACCTGGACACCGAACGCGTTGCGTTGGAGGACCTCCACAACCGGCTCGCCGACACCCACGTCGAAGCGCTGGTGGAGTGCCGCGACCCGAGCGCGACCGCGACGGCGAGGGCCGGTGTCGCGTCCGCGCCGTTACGCGAGAGTTCGGCACGACTGCTCATCCGCGCACTCGCCGCCGACGGGCGTGTCGGCGACGCGATGGCTGTCGCGATGAACTTCCGCGAGCAGTTGCGTGAGCGGACGGGTCTCGATCCGAGTCCGGCCCTCGCGTCGCTCGAGCAGCGGGTGGCGGCGGGCTCCGAATACGGGCAGGCCGAGACGAATCCGGGACCCGGCGTGACCTCGCGGCGGCGACCTGCTCCGCCGGCCGGGCCTCTGGTGGGGCGGGAGCGAGAACGCGCCGAGATCATCCGGCTGTTGTCGGCGCATCGGGTCGTGACCCTGACCGGTACGGGCGGCGTCGGCAAGACCAGTCTCGCGCTCGACGTCGCCGCCGACCCCGCGGTGTTCCCCGGGAACGCCGTTGTCGTCGTCAACCTCGCCGCGGTCGCGCGAGCCGACCGCGTCCTCCCGTCGGTGGTGTCCACCCTCGGTCTCGAGGTCGGGGTGGGTGCTTCCGTGGACGCGATCGCGCGCGCCGTCGACGGGTCGCTCCTGCTCGTCCTCGACAATTGCGAACATGTGTTGTCGTCCTGTCGCGAATTGGTCGCGGCGATCGTCGAACTGGCTCCCGCGGTGCGGATCCTGGCCACCTCCCGAGTCGTGCTCTCACTCTCCGCCGAGTACGTCCTGCGTCTGCAGCCCCTGACCTTTCCCACCCGCGTCGACGACGTCGACGCGGTCGCCCGGCAGCCTGCGGTGCGCGCGTTCGTCGAGCACGCGCTGCGTCGCAATCCGGACTTCGCGGTGTCGAGTCGTGAGCTCACGGACCTCGTCGACGTCGTGCGCCGTGTCGACGGGCTCCCGCTCGGCATCGAGCTGGCGGCGCGTCAGGCCGCTGTGATGCCGATGTCGGCCGTGGCCCGAATGCTCGATGGTGCACTCGATCTCGCGACGGGAACCGGAGCCGACGACCAGCGGCGGCTGACGCTCCGCAGCAGCATCGACATGTCATTCCGACGGCTGAGCGTGGTCGATCAAGCCGTACTCGCCGCCCTCGCACCGTTTCCCGGCGGTGTGTCGCTGCGCACGTTCGAATCCGTCGCACTGAGCGTCGAAGCGGAGGTCGTCGGCGCAGCGGGCATCGGCACGCGAGGTGACGGCGGGCTCGACCCGGTGGAGACCCTGCACCGTCTGATCGACAGCTCGTTGCTCGTCGCCGACGCGTCGGGCGGCAGATACCGTCTCCTGCATCTCATCCGCACCCATCTGCTTGATCACCTCGACCGTGCGGGCGTGCTCGCCGCGGCCGAGGACCGGTTCCTCGACGAATGTGTCGCAACGGTGCGGGACATCGGCGACGAGTGGCTCGGCGTCGCGGAGTTCGAGGCGAATGAGCGTCTCCATGCCGAGATGGACAACCTGCGGTCGGCGCGGGACCTGGCACTGGCGCGCGGACGCGTCGACGTACTCGTGGCGATCACGACATCGCTGTCGCTGATCAGCACATGGCGCAACCTCAACGAATTGTGGACGTGGGCCGTCGAATCGGCGCGTTCGGCGTGGCTCGATGGTCATCCCGATCGCGCCGAGATGCTGTCCGCGGCGGCCGAGGCCGCGCGGCTCGTCGGCGAGTTCGACCTCGCCGTCGACTTCGCGACCTCCGCCCTACGTCCCGATGCCTCCGGGGCACCACCGGATCCGGATGCGCCCGCGTTGGTCGGCGCGCGGGCGGCCAGGGCGGCGGTCGCGCACTTCCGTGGCGACTTCGCGGTGGCGGTACGGGAATGGACCCGCTGCGGCACACACCCGTCCCTGGGGTCGGCGTTCCTCGCGTCTGCGGCGCTCGCCGCGTCGTACTCCGGTGACTCGAGCGGGGCTGCCCGGCTGTTGGCCGAGGCCCGGTCGACGCTGGACCCGTCGGCGGGGCCGTCGCAGCACGCCTTCCTCGACTACGTCCACGGCGAGCTGCTGTCCGCGCACGACCCGTCCAGCGCGCTCGCCCTCTACGAACGCGCCCACGAACGGGCCGCCGGCGTCGGGGCGACGTTCATCGTCGGGGTCGCTCGTGTCGGCGCGGCGGCGTGTCTCGTCCGCGTCGGCGATGTAGCGCGTGCCGCGGAGGCCTACGTCGTCCTGCTCGGGGCATGGCGCGACAGCGGTCAGCCGACGCAGCTGTGGACCACGGCGCGCGACGCCGCCGCACTGCTGCGCGTCCGGGGCCGGATCGACGTGGCCGACCTGCTCGTCGAGTGTGCCGATCTCGACCCCGCCGCGGCCTTCGACACACGCAGAGGTGCCGCGGACCGTGCTTTCGGGGACCTGGTGCACGCCGACAACACGGTCCACGCCGACACCGAAGTCGTGCTCGACCGGGCGATGCGCGAACTCCGAGAGATCAGGGAGTCGACGTCATCGGACGACCGCGGGAGCTCGGCGGCGCGATGACGTCTCCTCGGGTGGCTCCTGCAGGGCGGAGATGGCCGATACTGGTCGCATGCTGCTGACTGCCGACGACGTCGACCGCGCGACCGACGAGCTCGCGTCCGTGATACGGCGGACCCCGACGATCGCGTCGCGGGTGGTGTCCGAGCGCAGCGGTGCGCAGGTGTGGCTCAAGTGCGAGAACCTGCAGCGCACCGGATCTTTCAAGCCACGCGGCGCGTACCTGCGCATCTCGCGGTTGTCGGCGGGGGAACGTGCGCGTGGGGTCGTCGCGGCCAGTGCGGGCAATCATGCGCAGGGAGTCGCTTGGGCGGCATCGGAACTGGGGATCGCCTCACGGGTCTACATGCCGGTCGGGGCCGCGCTGCCGAAGATCGCCGCGACGAAAGCCTATGGCGCAGAGGTGGTGCTCGCCGGATCAACGGTCGACGAGGCGCTCGTCGAGGCGCAGCGTCATGCCGAGACGACGGGCGCGGCTCTGATCCACCCGTTCGATCATCTCGACATCGTTGCCGGACAGTCGACGGTCGGCGTCGAGATCCTGGAGCAGATCCCGTACGTGTCAACGATTCTCGTGCCGCTCGGCGGCGGGGGGCTGCTCGCCGGCGTCGCCGCGGCGGCGCGTCTGCGACGACCGGAGGTCGAGGTGATCGGCGTGCAGGCGGCGCAGGCCGCGGCCTGGCCGACGTCGCTCGCCGAGGAGCGGCCGACACCGGTCGCGGCGATGAACACCATGGCCGACGGCATCGCCGTCGCGACACCCGGGAAGGTCCCGTTCGCGCACGTCTCCGAGTTCGTCGACCGGATCGTCACGGTCAGCGAGGAAGAGTTGAGCACCGCGCTGCTGCTCATGCTGGAGCGGGCGAAGCTGGTGGTCGAGCCTGCCGGGGCCGCGGCGGTGGCGGCGGCGGTGAGCGGTCGGCTCGCACTGTCCGGGACCGTGTGCGTCGTGTTGTCCGGCGGCAACATCGACCCGCTGCTGCTGCGCCACGTGACGACACACGGCCTGACCGCCGCCGGACGATTCCTGACCGTGACCGCGACCGTCTCCGACCGGCCCGGTGGACTGGTCGCACTGCTGGAACTGCTCCGCGACCTCGGCGCGAGTGTGCTCGACGTCGTCCATTCCCGTGTCGCCGACGACCTGTATCTCGGCGAGGTGCAGGTGACCGTCAGCGTCGAGACCCGCGGACACGACCACCAGCACGACGTCCGGCGGGCCCTCGCCGACGCGGGGTTCCTGCGGGACTGAGGGCGAACGTCGGCGCTAACCTGTCTGGGTGGCTGCCGACGGACCCGCCCTGATCGGTGTGCTGGGCCCGATCGCGGTCGGCGCGTGCCCGGTGGGCGCCGAGAGCCCCGATCGGCTCGTCGCGGTGCCGGGGCTGCGGGCCCGACGCCTGCTCGTGTCGCTCGCTCTCGCCGACGGGCGCGTGATCTCGGCGGATCGCCTCATCGACCACGTCTGGGCCGCCGATCCGCCGCGTTCGCCCCACAGTGCGCTGCACACCCAGGTGTCCCGGCTGCGCAAGCTCCTGCCCGAGGGGGTTCTGGAGGGCACCGAGAACGGTTATCGACTGCGCAACAGCCGCACCGACCTCGACGTGGTCGACACGCTGCTCGCCGAAGGCGACCGGGATGCCCACGACCGGGCCCGGCAGTGGTGGCGCGGCGTGCCCGGAGACGATCTCGGGGACGGGTCCCCGGCGACGGCGACACTGTCCGCACGCATTCGACGCACCCAGGACGCGCTCGACGGTGCGCAACTGACGGCCGCGCTCGCCGAAGGGGACTTCGCGACCGCGCGATCCATCGCCGAACAGCGCTGCGCGCGAGACCCGTTCGACGAGTCGGCACACACCGCCCTGATGCGGGCGCTCGCCGGGGAAGGCCGCGCCGCCGACGCGCTCGTGGTGTTCGACCGGCTCCGACGGCGACTGTCGACCGAGCTGGGGACGGACCCGGGTGCCGAGATGGCGCGGGTCCACGCCGAGATCCTCACCGCGACATCACCACCTGAGATCAGCGCGCCACGGCCGGTGCGTGCCGTCGGATTGCGCTCGCCCACCACCGAACTCATCGGACGCGGTGCCGACCTCGACGCCGTGGCGAGCATGCTCGACACCGGGCGCGTGGTGACCGTGCTCGGTCCCGGCGGCGTCGGCACGACGCGGATCGCGACCGAGATCGGCCATCGGCTGCATGCGGCGGGCGCCCCGGTCTACTTCGTGTCGCTCGCCTCGGTGCGGTCCGGCGAGGACGTGATCCCGGCGATCGCCGCGACGCTCGGGGTCGGCGAATCCGATCTCTCCGCAACCGGCCGTCCCCGCATGACCCCCGGAGACCTGACCGCACGTCTCGAGGACGCGCTGCGCGAGCGGGCGTCGGTGGTGATCCTCGACAACTGCGAGCAGATCATCGGCACGTGCGCCCGGATCGTCGCCGAACTCACCGCGGCCGTGCCCGGCGTCCGCGTGCTGTCCACCAGCCGAACGCCGCTGGCCATCGTCGGCGAGCAGGTGCATCAGCTGCCCGTACTGGCGGCGGCGGACGCGGATTCACCGGCGGTGCACTTGTTCCGGACGCGCGCGCGAGCTGTGTGTCCCGACGCGGAGCTGCCCCCGGAGCGCGTCGTCGAGCTGTGCCGCCACCTCGACGGACTGCCGCTGGCCATCGAGCTGGCGGCGGCCCGGATCCGGACGATGACGGTCGAGGAGATCACCGCCCGCCTGGGGGAGAAGTTCGCGCTCCTGCGGTCCGCCGACCGCACCACGCCGGACCGCCATCGCACCCTCTACGCGGTGATCGAGTGGAGCTGGGAACTGCTCGACGACGCCGGCCGGGCAGCGCTGGTGCAGCTGTGCCGCTTTCCCGGTGGGTTCGGCCGATCGGCTGCCCGTGCGGTGACCGGGGCCGCCGGGACGGTTCTCGACGACACCCTCGAGAGTCTGACCAACCAGTCGCTCCTGTCGGTCGTGGAGACCGACGGTTCGGCCCGTTTTCGCATGCTGGAGATGGTTCGTGAGTTCGGCGAGACCCGGATGGACGCCGACCTGGCGGCCCGGGTCGAGTCGCGGATGCGTGGCTGGGCAATCGAATTCGTCTCTCGGATGCGCGACCTGGCCGAGAACGGCGACCACCCCGCGGGTGCCGGTGGCATGGCGCGCGAAGCCGACAACCTGACGTGGATTCTCCGGTCGGCCTGTGAGTCCGCGGCCGCGGCGCCGACCGACGGCGTCGTCGCGGTGCTCACGACGCTGTACCCGGCACTGGCGTATCACTGGACGGTTCGTGGTCTGCACGGGGAGACGCGCGCGTGGGGCGCGCGGGTCCTGATGGCGTTACCGCGCCCACCCGCGGCGCCCGACGACGCCCTGCGCGAGAACTGGCAGGTGACCGCCATCGTCGGTGCAGTGCACGGCATGATGACGGGCGAACTCCGAGTGCAGGCCACCGCCCGGTTCCTCTTGCGCTCGCTCCATCGTGCCCACCTCACATTCCACCGGGCGAGCGAGTTCCTGTCGGCCGTGGCGCTGGCCTCGACGTCGACGGGCGCGTACCGGATCATCTGCGAGGCGGCTGAGACCGCGGTCGACGACGAGGTCCGGGCACTGGCTCTGACGCTACGGTCACATCTCCGAGAGAATCGCGGGCTGGTCGGTACGGCACTCCGGGACTCGACGGCTTCCGGCCGATGGCTCGCGGGCAGCCGCTACGCCTCGTGGTTCCAGGGCATGCGGCAGTCGAGCACGGGCGGTCTGTACGGACAGCAGGGCAGGTATTCCGAAGCCGCGGCGACCTATCGAGCCGGAATCGACTTGCTGGCACCACTGGGCGCCGTCGAGGACGTCCGCCAGATCAGGACCATGCTGGTCCTCACCTTGCTCGCCGGCGACTTCCCGGACGACGCGCGTCGCGAACTCGACGTGATCACCGACGACTGGGACCTCGAGGCCGAGGACCCACAGGGCAATCCGGAGGTGATCGGGCCCGCTCTGCTGGGTGTTGCCGAACTCGCCTTCGCCGACGGCGCGTCGAATCCGGAGGTGGCCGCGGGTTTTCTGCGCGCCGCACGGGTCATGCTGCGGGAACACCCCTTCGGTGTCGCCGACCCCGCGGTGCTCATGGTGATGTCCGCCGCCGTCGCGGGCCTCGTCCGCAGCGGAGATGTCGATGCCGCCTGGGAGCTGGTTCCGCAGATGGTGAAGGGACTCGACGACATGACGTTCGGTCCGGGATGGCAGGACCTGCCGCAGGCGGGCACGGTGGCATCGGCCTTCACCGTGCTGTGGAACGCCCGCCGCCCCACGGATTCCGTCGGCCGACGCCTCGTCGAGTTGGCGGTGAGTCTGCCCGGACGACGAGACTGCCCGTCGCTGGACTGGGCGTGGCGCTGGACGCAGGAGCAGGCCGGAAAGGACGGGGTGGCGCGACACCCTGCGGTGCCGCGCCACGTGGCCGTCGATGAGCTGCAGCGACTACTGCACGATCAGGCGTTTCGCATATAGGCCCGCACGGCGAGGGGTGCGAACACGGCGGTGATCACCGCGGCGCCGATCAGGGCCCACACGACGTGGATTCCGGCGTGACCGGAGTTCGTCAGTTCGCGGACCGCCGTGACGAGATGGCTGACCGGGTTGACGTTCACGAAGCCCTGCAGCCAACCGGGCATGGTGTCGACCGGGACGAAGGCATTCGACATGAAGGTCAGGGGGAACATGATCATCATCGAGATGCCCTGCACGGCTGATGCTTTGCTCATGAGGCAGCCCATGAGTGCGAAGATCCACGAGACCGCGAAGCTGCACACGATGATGAGTGCGGCCGAGGCGATCACGCCGAGAACATCGGGGCGCCAGCCCATCAGCACGCCCATCACGACGGTCAGTACGGTGGCGATGGAGTAGCGGATGACGTCGGCGAGCAGGGCGCCGGCGAGTGGGCTGATCCGGGCGATCGGTAGCGAACGGAACCGGTCGAAGACGCCCTTGTCCATGTCCTCGCGCAACTGGGTGCCGGTGACGATGGAGGTCATGATCACGGTCTGCACGAGGATGCCCGGAATGATCACTGGGAGATAGGCTTCCACGTTGCCACTGATCGCGCCGCCGAAGATGTAGGTGAACATCAGCGTGAAGATGATCGGCTGGAAGGTGACGTCGAAGAGCTGTTCGGGGTTGTGCCGGATCTTGAGCACACCGCGGTAGGCCATGCTGAAGGACTGCCGGAACGACTCGGCAAGGCTGATGGAGGTCTTCACCTGCGCGCGTGTGGCGCGGGTCGTGATCGAGGTCGACGGGGGACTGTCGAGGGTCGTGGTCATGAACGGGCCTCCTGGGTGGTGTCGGAAGAATCTGTGTCGGATGGCCGGTGCCCGGGTGCGCCGGTGTCGGCGTCCGATTCCGCGGGCCTACCGGTGATGGTGAGGAACACCTCGTCGAGGCTCGGCTTCTGCACGGTGATCTCTTCGACGCCGATCCCGTTCTCGCGCAGTGCGATCAGGACGTCGGGCACCAGCTCGGCCGAACTCAGCGGCACGGTCGTCCGCGCGGCCTGCGGACTCAACGTGGCCTTCTGCCCGAGGATCGACTCGGCGATCTCGCACACGCGGGGTGCGTCGGCACGGTCGGCCGCGACGAGCTGGAGTGTGCTGGCGCCGATCGAGTGCTTGAGTTCGTCAGCCGTGCCATCGGCGATGACGCGGCCGTGATCGATGACGGCGATCCGGTCGGCCAGCTGATCGGCCTCGTCGAGGTACTGGGTGGTGAGCAGGACTGTCGATCCGCCGGCGACGAGACGGCGGATCGTGTCCCACATCTGGGCGCGGGTTCGCGGGTCGAGGCCGGTCGTCGGTTCGTCGAGGAACAGCAGCGGCGGGGTGTCGATCAGGCTGGCCGCGAGGTCGAGGCGCCGGCGCATACCGCCGGAGAAGTTCTTCAGCGGTCGGGCCGCGGCGTCGGTGAGGGCGAATTCTTCCAGCAACTCGTCGGCCCGCGAGCGGGCCCCGGTCCGCGAGAAGCCGAGCAGGCGGGCGAAGAGCACCAGGTTCTGGGTGGCGGTGAGGTCCTCGTCGACGGAGGCGTATTGACCGGTGACGCCGACGAGCGAGCGCACGGCGACCGCGTCGTCGACGACGTCGTAGCCGAACACGCGCGCCTCTCCGGCGTCCGGCCGCAGCAGGGTCGCCAGCATGCTGACGGTGGTCGTCTTTCCCGCACCGTTGGGGCCGAGGACGCCGTACACCGATCCGGTCGGCACGGCGAGGTCGACGCCGTTGACCGCGCGGGTCGAACCGAAGTGTTTGACGAGGCCGCGAGCGTCGATCGCGAGGTCGGTGCGGAGGGACCGGGCCGACCCGACGTCGGGCCGGGGAGTGGTTGTCGTTGTCATGCCGACAACTGTGGCGCCGTAGCCTGTCGTCGGGCTTGCGTCGGCTTACGTGGCGCTGTCGTTGGGGCGAAGTGTCCCGCAGAACGCTCCGGAGGGACGTTGAATCACCCTAGGTTCTGTGCCGCCTCCAATGTGGGCTGGTCCTCGGGGCCGAGGCCAGCGTAGTGAAGCGTTTCGAGCTCGGTCGGGGGGATCTGGCCGATACTCGAGTGCAGCCTGCTGTTGTTGTACCAGTCGACCCAACCAGCGGTCGCGAACTCGACGTCGGAGACTGTCTTGTACGGACCGGAGTGGAAGATCGTGGTCCGGATGCACTCGGTCTTGTACAAGCCGTTCACCGACTCGGCCAGCGCGTTGTCGTAGGCGTCCCCGACCGTTCCGATCGACGCGGCGATGTCTTCGAGTCGCAGACGTTCAGTCAGTGTAACCGATGTGTACTGACTTCCGGCATCTGAATGGTGAATCAGCTCAGCAGCTTTCACCGGATGCCCTTCCCGCTTGCGCTGCCACAGCGCCATCCGAAGCGGGACCGTCACCAGCTCGACTGTCTTCGATGTCGATGCGTGCCACGCCACGATTCGACGGGAGAACACGTCGATGATGAACACCACGTACACCCACCCGGCCCATGTCCGGCAGTAGGTGAAATCGGTCACCCAGACCCGGTTGGGTTCGGCGGCACTGAACTGTCGGTTCAGCAAATCCTCCGCGCGTACACCGTCAGCGGAGCGGACGGTCGTGCGGACCCCTTTGGATCTTCGAATTCCGTTGTGGCCTAGCATTTTCATTGCTCGATCAACAGCGCCGTAGGACACCCCAGGCAGTGTTGTGCGGTGCAGATGGGCGCGCATCTTCACCCGCCCGTAGAGGCCCTCGGGAGTCATCTTCCGTCGGCCGTCGTCATCGGTGCGCCAGACGACATTGCGCACCGCATCGACGACGTGAGCGTCGGAGACGGTACGAGCAGCAGGCATTCGTGTTCGCCATGCCCGGTAGGTTCGTGCGGCAACCATGCAGCCCTGCTCACGCAGGACCCGGCAGATCGACTCGACCGCAAAACCGTTGCTGCGCATCTGATCTATGAACGCCACGATCATCGGTTGCGGGGGTCGAGTTCCCCGCGAAGAAAGTTGTCGCCGCCTTCAGAATGGCAACGTCTTCTCGCAACTGCTTGTTCTCCGCCTTGAGACGCTTGATCTCGGCGGACTCCTTCGAGGTGGTCCCGGAGCGGGCGCCGGCATCGACCTGCGCCTGCACTGCCCACCTACGTACCGTCTCCCCGCCGACACCGACCTGCTTAGCGATCGCTTCGGCAGCGGCAGTCAACGACGTGTACTCGCCGCCGTGGGCCTCCAGCAACCGCAGAGCCCTCGAACGGACCTCTGGATCGATCTTTTTAGGCATGAGCTCATCCTTCCTGACTCAGAAGGAAGCGGCATCAAACCAGGGGTGATTCACGTCGCCGCCAACGGGCGACCGGCGTGGATTCGACGCGGCTGACACGAGGAGTTCTGTGGATGAGCGTCTGTGCTGTGGATTCTCGGTGCGGCTGCGATAGCGGGACGGATTACGTTGCCCGCTATGGGACGACGCACACACTCCGCCGAGGCGGCCTGGACACCACGGATTGCTCACCGCGTCCGTCACGAGCTCATGGATGACCTTCATGAGCAACGACGGAAGGCCTACCGGCGGCTGGACGAACTCGAGGCCGAAGCGAGTCTGCTGGCCGAAGATCTCAACGATGCGGACGATGGCTCGCTGCATCTCGATCCGGACGAGTACACCGACAGGGAGGCCGCACTCGAGGAGGCGGACCGACTCCTCAGGCTCATCAACTGGTGGTCTTCGTCCCTCGCGGTGACGGTGTTGCATCTCGCCGACGCGCCGGTGCACTGGGTCACTGCCCCGGCAGTAGAGCTGATCACAGGCGTGCGGAACGAGGAAGCCACCGCCGGGGATGGCGGTGTGGACACCCGCGTCCTACCAACATTGGGTAGCGCCGGTCTCGCCTTGTTCGAGAGGTCCGCCGGACGCCATCGTCCATCGAAGAGATGTCCGGGTCTCGACAATCGCGACGTCGGGATCGACGGCTTGTGCTGGTGGCGAGCAACACTCGGTGGGGAGAACTCGCCGCCCGTCGTGGACATGATCACGCTGCATGTGCTGACCCGCGACCGGAAGCTCTGCCGCTCTGCAGAGGTCGACGGGCGACGCCCGGCGGTCGTCGACGTGGATGCATTCACCGTGGCGGTCGAGCCTGCGTGGACGGGGAGCGCACAAGCGTCTCCATCGGTTCGCGTGCTGATGCGTCTCGCCGATGACCTGGTCCGGGGCACGCTGACTGCCTCGCCTATGCCGACGACGGGTCGAACTTCGGCGGCCGTCGCGGTGGTTGCCTGACAACCGGCCGGTGACTCACTTCGCAGGTTCGAGGTTCGCGAAATGCTTGAGGGTGTCGGCCTCGATGGTCTTGTAGACCGTCGACGACGCGGGACCGGAGAACGCGGTGACCACACGGGACGAGGTGGGCAACTCGAGCGCGAAGGTCCACTTGAGTCGGCAACCCATGTCGGCGGGCAAGATCTCCGTGGCCTCGCCGAAGCGTCGGATGCCGGGGACGTTCGCCCTCAGGACCCGGAAACCGTTGCGGTAGTGACCGTTCGCCGGGTCCTCGGTCCAGTCGAAGAAGTCCTCGTCGAGGGTCACGTAGCCGGGACCGAGGACCGCGCGGCGTTGCGTTCCCACACCGTACGGCGGCGGTGAGACGAACTCGATCTTCTTGATCGCGCGGCACCAGTCCAGCGTGTGCTGACGGGTGAACTCGGCCCACGCGCGCTCCGGCGCGACCGGCAGACGCACGTCGATGACGTGCCGCACCGGCGCATCGTCGAAGAAGTCGAGATCGAAGGACTCCAGCTCATGGGAACGTGCCATGGGTCACATTGAAGCACGGGCGTATGACCGGCGCGTCGGGCGTGCCTCGGTCCCGACGGTGCACGGTGATGCGGCTGGAGGTTCGTCCGTTCGGATGACACTGTGCGGCAACGGTTCTGTCGGACCCCGGTGCGACAGTGCGTGCAGATGCGGGACCGCTTCCCAGGTGCCGCACGGTAGATGAGGACATACGATGACCGACCCCCAGAACCAGAATCCCGACCCCAACGCGGGTCAGCAGCCGCCGTACGGCCAGCCGTATCAAGGGCAGCAGTACGGACAGCCGCCGCAACCCGGGGCTCCGCAACCCGGGGCTCCGCAGTACGGCGCTCCGCAGTACGGCGCTCCGCAGTACGGTGCTCCGCCGCAATCCGGGGCTCCGCAACCCGGGGCTCCGCAGTACGGCGCTCCGCCGCAGCCATACCCGAGCCCACCTGCGAAGAAGAAAAAGAAGTGGCCTTGGATCCTGGGGGCTCTCGTGGTCCTGCTGATCATCATTCTTGCCGCCACCTCCGGCGGAGGGGCGGAGGACACGGACACCACGGCTGATTCGGGTGTTTCGTCCGCCCCTCAGAAACCCACTGCGGCAGAAGATTCCGTGACTGACGAGGCCTCGACGCCGGCACAGGCTACGGAGCCGCAGCCACCCGCTGAGCAGGACCTGTCCTCTGAGCAGAAGAACGCCGTGTCGAAGGCGGAAGACTATCTGTCCCTGTCCGGATTCTCGAAGTCCGGCTTGATCAAGCAACTGGAGTTCGAGGGTTTCTCGAACGCGGATGCCACGGTGGCGGTGGACAAACTGGAGTCTGACGGAGACGTGAACTGGAATGAGCAGGCGGCCAAGAAGGCCGGCGAGTACCAAGCCGTGACACCCATGTCACGCCAGGGACTCGTCCAGCAGTTGGAGTTTGAAGGTTTCACGCCCGAACAGGCTGCATACGGGGCCGACAACGCTGATTCCTGAAGGTCAGGTCGACCGACACGGCGTGAGTCGTCGCAACCGGTGAACGTCAACTCGACTCCTGGACTTCGATCGAAGACCAGGAGTCGAGTCGAGGTTCGCCGGTCGTGGGGTAAGCGACCCTCGCAAGCGGATCCGATATCGGCCCTGGTGCGTCCTAAAGTCATGACCTCTTTTCCCACCGACAGACACGGGCTAATTCGCCGCACGGCAACGCTGCGACTCGGCATCAACGACGACGCTGTGACAGCCGCCGTACGGCGCGGCGAACTGATTCGTCTTGCCCCGGGGGTCTGCGCACTGGCGGCCGACGAGGCGTCCGCCGAGGACCCGGGTGACCGTCTGTACCGACTGAGATCGATCGCGGTCGCGACGTCTGTTCGAGACTGTGACGCGTCGATCCTGAGTCACGACTCGGCGGCAGCCGTTCACCAGCTGCCGCTGCTGCACCCGGAACGCGAGGTCGTGCATCTGACGAAGAAGTCGAAGGTGGGCGGGTTCGGGCACGGGTTACGGATCGTCCATGCCGGGCCGGTGGCGCCCGACGAGGTGGTCGACATCGGCGGAATCAGGGTCACGTCTCGTGAGCGAACCGCCGTAGATGTTGCGATGTCCGGTGACTTCGCCCAAGCGCTGGCCGTGTTCGATCGCGCGCTAGCGTCCGGCGCCGACATCGCCACGATGACCCGTATCCTCGCGTCGCGGAACCGTTGGCGCGGTGCGGGGACCGCGCGTCGTGCCCTTGCGCATGCGGACGGTGCGTCGGAGAGTGTCGGGGAGTCGTGGAGCCGGGCGCAGATGATCGAGGCCGGGTTGCCGACTCCGCGACTGCAGCACACGTTCCAGACGGACGCCGGAGACGCGCGGACCGACTTCGACTGGGACGGAACACTTGTCGGTGAGTTCGACGGACTACAGAAGTACGGCCGACTGTTGCGCCAGGGTGAGAGCCCGCGCGATGCACTCATCCGGGAGTAGCGTCGGGAGGATGCGCTGCGCGCACAGGGGATCATGGTGATCCGATGGACGTGGGGAACGCTCGAGCGCGGCGGGCTCGCCAATCTGCTCCGGCCGTGGTTGGACAAACTGACCGCGGCTTGACCGATGAACCCCAACTCGACTCCTGGACTTCGATCGAAGTGCAGGAGTCGAGTCGAGGTTCGCCGGTCGGAGCACGACCGTCGTTGGCACGCCGTGTGTGGCCCCGTCTGATTGCCGGCGTGGTCGCGGTGTGCGGAATTGCGTTGGGAGTCAGTACGATCGGCATTCAAAGTGGCGTCGCTGTGACCGCTACCGGTTCGAGCCAGGTGTTCGAGCAGTCACCGACGACCGGGACTCCCGGTGCAGAGTCACTCGCGACCTGGGAGCAGACGAGCGCAGTGGCGAAGGCGAAGGAGTACCTCTCGATCATGGCGTTCTCGAGAGCGGGTCTGATCGATCAGCTGGAGTACGAAGGGTTCTCGACGGCCGACGCGACGTACGCCGTGACCGAGGTCGAGGCTCAGGGCGCCGTCGACTGGAACGAACAGGCGGCGCAGAAGGCCCGCGACTATCGTTCGATGACGGCGTTCTCGCGGCAGGGCTTGAGCGAACAGCTCGAGTATGAGGGCATCACGTCCACGCAGGCGACGTATGGGGTCGACCACGCGTAGGGCACGACCGATGAACCCCAACTCGACTCCTGGACTTCGATCGAAGTCCAGGAGTCGAGTTGAGGTTCGCCGGTCGCGCGACCGGCGGTAGCTCACGGACGAGAACCCCCGAAAACACGAAACCCGGGACGGTCATACCGTCCCGGGTTGTGTTCGTCGTCCGATCAGCCGTGGTAGGGCTCCGCGCTGACCAGGGTCACCTTGATGGTGGCACCGCTGGGCACGGAGTACTCGCGGGTCTCGCCGACCTTGGCGTCGATGAGGGCGGCACCGAGCGGGGAGCTCGGGGAGTAGGTTTCCAGGCCGCCCTGGCCGCTCTCCTCGCGGGTGGCGATGAGGAACGTCTCGGTGTCCTTCTCGTCACCGTCGTAGTAGACGGTCACGACGGAACCGGGCAGTGCGACGCCGGACTGGGTCGGCGCCTCGCCGACCTTCGCGTTGTTCAGCAGTTCCTGCAGCTGGCGGATACGCGCTTCCTGCTGGCCCTGCTCCTCGCGAGCGGCGTGGTAGCCACCGTTCTCCTTGAGGTCGCCTTCTTCGCGACGCTCGTTGATCTCGGCGGCGATGACCGGACGGTTGGCGATCAACGAATCGAGCTCGCTCTTGAGGCGGTCATGCGACTCTTGGGTCAGCCAGGTCACCTGGGTGTCGGTCATCGGTCACTCCTTTGTGTTGTCCGCGCCCCGGGCGACCGTTTACACCAGGGGCATATGGACTGCTGAAAATGCAGCAACACGACCCCTCGCGGAGCCGTGTATCCGTTCAGGGTACCAGGTGGTGAGACCTATGGCACATCGGTACTACCGCGCGACAGCGCGCCGAGAGCGTCCTGATACGTCGGTTCCATCCGTTTCAGCCATCCCACAACGAAATACGTCACAGGCATGAGGATGACCTCGACGAGTGTCTTCCACACGAACCCGACGATCGTGTAATTGATGAAATCTCCCCAGGTCGAGATACCCAGGGCGGTGGCGGCGATCGAACAGAAGACGATGGTGTCGGCCAACTGGCCGACAATCGTCGAACCCAGCAGGCGCGCCCAGAGGCGATTTTCCCCGGCGCGTTCCTTCATTTTCACCAGGACGAAGGAATTGAGGAATTCGCCCACGACGTAACCGGCCAATCCGGCGAGCAGGAATTGTGGGACGACCCCGGCAACCGTCTCGAAAGCCGCCTGGCCTTCGTAGAATTCGGCGGCCGGCAGGTGAATGGTCAACCAGAAACACAACGACGCGAGAATCAGGACCGCGAACCCGGCGAGGATCGTCCGGCGCATGGCACGGAACCCGTAGACCTCGCTGATCACGTCGCCCAGGACGTACGCGAGCGGGAACAGGAAGAAGGCGCCGTCGGTCACCAGGCCGTCCATCTGGATCGGCCCGAGATCGACCTGCAGCCATTCGTCGAACAGCACGACGCCCTTGGTGCCGGTGACGTTGCTGATGAGCATGACGCCGACGAAGACGGCGACCAGAAGGGGGAAGTAGCGGCTGCCGATGGAGGCGAAGGCGGCGCGCGGCGACGGCAGCTCGCTGCCGGTGGACGCGGCGGTCACGAGGCCGACGGCTTCAGGTAGGCCGGCACGTCAAGGGTGCACCCGAAGACCTCGCCGATGACCGGTGGTTTCGACGTCGTGACCTCGGTGCGGACGCCGATCCGTTCTGCGGAGTCCGCGGGGATCAGGATCTCGCGACGCCCGGTCTCGCCGCCGTCGCGGGAGCGGCCGCGCACCACACAGGCAGCCGCCCGGCTCGGATCGGAACGCTCGACGGTGAACTGCACCGCGACGGTCGAGCCGTCGATGATCTCGTAGCCGGTGGCCTCACCGGTCACGTCCGCCGACGAGAACTTGCTGTAGCCGATGACGGCGAGGGTCACGCCGGCCGCGACGACCAGGATCGACAGGGCGATGAACCAGCGACGACGCCCAGAGGCGGTCTCCGAACGCTCCGGATAGGTGGCGCGCGGACCGCTGTGCGGTCGCAAGGTGTCGGGTGTCGCGCGCGGCGCGTCACCGGCGTCTGCGGCGCCCCCATCCGAACTGTTCACGCGTCAATACCTACCATGGGAGGAGTAGCGATCCGAAGGTGAGGAACTGTGACCGAATCCCACGTCGGCGACCCCAAGTCGGGTGTGTTCCGGCTGATGGCGGTGCACGCGCACCCAGACGACGAGTCGAGCAAGGGTGCCGCCACGACCGCGAAGTATGCGGCCGAGGGCAACGAAGTGCTCGTCGTCACACTCACCGGCGGTGAGCGTGGCGACATCCTGAATCCGGCGATGGACCGCCCGGGCATCAAAGAGCGGATGACCGAGGTCCGTCGCGAGGAGATGGCCAAGGCCGCCGAGGCGCTCGGCGTCCGACAGACATGGCTCGGCTTCGTCGACTCGGGCCTCCCCGAGGGCGACCCGCTCCCGCCTGTTCCGGAGGGTTCCTTCGCCTCGGTGCCGCTCGACGAGGCCACCGAGGCCTTGGTGCGCGTGGTCCGCGAGTTCCGCCCGCACGTGATCGTCACCTACGACGAGCACGGCGGATATCCGCATCCCGATCACATCCGCTGCCATGAGGTGTCGGTCGCGGCGTACGAGCAGTCCGGCGATCCGGACGCGTTCCCGGACGCCGGCGAACCGTGGACGGTGTCGAAGCTCTACTACACCCACGGGTTCATCCGGGACCGGATGGTCCTGTTCTCCGACGAGTTCGCGCGGCACGGCCAGGAGAGTCCGTTCGCCGAGTGGCTCAGCAAGTGGGACCCGAGCCGTGGCGATCTGATGGGACGTGTGACGACCCAGGTCGAGTGCTCCAAGTACTTCCCGCAGCGTGACGACGCGCTGCGCGCCCACGCCACGCAGATCGATCCGAACGGGGTGTTCTTCGCGGTGCCGCTGGAGTGGCAACAACGCCTGTGGCCGACGGAGGAGTTCGAGCTCGCCCGGACCCGGGTCAAGACCGCGTTGCCGGAGACCGATCTCTTCGCCGGGATCGAGGCGTGATGGGCACCAGCACAGTCGTGAACGACACCCTGATGGTCCTGGCGCAGGAACCCCAGGGGCCGGAGTTCGGCAAGGCCTCACCGCTGGGTCTGCTGGTCATCTTGCTGCTGCTCGTCGGCACCGCGTTCCTCATCTGGTCGATGAACCGGCAGCTCAAGAAGCTGCCCGCATCCTTCGACACCGAGCACCCCGAAGCCGATCAGGCCTTCGACGAGGGCACCGACTCGCCCGGTCCGGCCGAGTCGACGACTGCGACATCGGACTCGCCCGGGACGCCGGATGCCACGAGCGCCGCCGGCACCGACGAACGGCGGCCCGCCGACACCTGAGTCAGGGCGTAAGAGTGGAGTCATGCGCATCTCCACTCTGTTCGGGACGTCACTCGCGACCGCAGCCGCGGCCGCCATCGGCAGTCTGGTGACCAAACCGGCGGTCGAGAGCTGGTATCCGAAGCTGACGAAACCGTCGTTCGTGCCGCCCGACTGGGCCTTCCCGGTCGCGTGGACCGCGCTGTACGCCGACATCGCCGTGACGTCCGCCGCCACTTTGGACGACCTGGACGAGAAGGGCGATCACGACCTACGACAGAGGTATCTCGCGGCGCTCGGTGCCAACCTCGTGCTGAACACCGGATGGAGCTGGATCTACTTCGGCCGGGGCGCACTCGGAACCGCGTCGTTCGCGGCGGCGGCGCTCACCGTGAGCAGTGCCGATCTCGCGCGGCGTACCGCACAGAACAACCCGGCAGCAGGTGCCGCGCTGGCGCCTTACCCGGCGTGGTGCGCATTCGCCACCGTGCTCTCGACGAGCACCTGGTGGCTCAATCGTGGCCGGCGGTCAGCGACGGTCTCGTAGGGTCGCGGCGAATCGCTCCATCGCCCAGTCGATCTCGGATTCGGTGACGACGAGCGGCGGCGCGAGCCGCAGTGTCGAGTCGTGGGTGTCCTTTGCCAGCACCCCGCGCTCGGAGAGCCGTCGGCAGAAGTCCTTGCCGGTGCCCAGCGCGGGATCGAGGTCGATGCCCGCCCAGAGTCCGCGGCCACGCACAGCGACCACACCGTTCCCGACATGGTCACGCAGGCGTGCGTGCAGGTATTCACCCAGGTCGGCCGCCCGGCGCTGCCATGTCCCGTCGGACAGCATGTCGACGACGGTGTGGCCGACGGCCGCGGCGAGAGGATTGCCGCCGAAGGTCGATCCGTGTTCACCGGGGTGCAGGACGCCGAGGACGTGACGGTCGGCCACCACCGCCGACACGGGCAGCAGGCCGCCGCCCAGCGCCTTACCCAGCAGGTAGACGTCGGGTTCGACACCCCAGTGCTCCACCGCGAAGGTCCGCCCCGTGCGGCCGAGGCCGGATTGGATCTCATCGGCGATGAGCAGGGCGTTGCGCTCGGTGCAGAGGGCTCGCGCGGCGGGCAGATAGTCGTCGGGAGGTACGACGACGCCGGCCTCGCCCTGGATGGGTTCGAGGAGGACACCCACGGTGTTCTCGTCGATCGCGGCGTCGAGCGCGGCCACGTCGCCGAACGACACGCGCACGAATCCCGGTGTGTACGGCCCGAATCCGGTGTACGCCGCGGGATCGTCGCTGAACGAGACGATGGTCGTGGTGCGTCCGTGGAAGTTCCCGGTGGCCACGACGATCGTGGCGCGGCCGTCGGGTA
This sequence comes from Gordonia sp. HS-NH1, assembly GCF_001418765.1. Classification (NCBI taxonomy): domain Bacteria; kingdom Bacillati; phylum Actinomycetota; class Actinomycetes; order Mycobacteriales; family Gordoniaceae; genus Gordonia; species Gordonia sp. HS-NH1. Next base: position 121,209 of record NZ_LIYC01000004.1, on the reverse strand, counting down.
CGCCCTTGACGTCGTAACCCCATTTGCGGGCGACCTTGATCCCGGACTCCACCGCTTCGGCGCCGGTGTTCATCGGCAGGACCATCTCCTTGCCGCACAGGGAAGCCAGTGCGGCGCAGAAGGGTTCGAGACGATCGGACCGGAAGGCGCGGCTGGTGAGCGTGACCCGCGCGAGCTGATCGAGGGCGGCGGCGACGATGCGGGGATGGCGGTGACCGAAGTTGACCGCCGAATACGCGCCGAGGCAGTCGAGGTGACGGCGACCGTCGACATCGGTGATCCACGCTCCCTCAGCCGTGGCCGCGATCACCGGCAGGGGCGAATAGTTGTGTGCCACATGGGGTTCGAGCGAATCTGCGGTAGATGTGTCGTCCGCGGCACCGGACGGGCCGACGCGGCCGGGTGTGTAGGCAGCAGGGCTCGTCATCGTCATGGATCGAGCGTATCGTCGGGTACTGGTGCAAACAATCGACGTATCTTGCGCATTCGCGCAACAGATCGTCGAACAGGTCCGGAAGGGGAGGCTTCTGTTGCGATCACTGGACGATCTCGACGAGCAGGTACTCGCATGTCTCACCCGGGATGCCCGCGCCACTTACCAGCAGATGGGCGAACAGGTGGGGCTGTCGGCTCCCGCGGTCAAACGACGCGTCGACCGCCTGGTCGCCGACGGCGTCATCCGGGGATTCACCGCCGTCGTCGATCCCCGGGCGATGCAGTGGACCACCGAGGCCTACGTCCTGGTCTACTGCCGCGGCAACATCTCGCCCGAACAACTCGAGGCCGCATGGGAGCCCATCCCCGAAGTCGTGAGCGCAGCGACCGTCACCGGTCAGGCCGACGCCATCCTGCGCGTCATGGCCCGTGACGTGCGGCACCTCGAGCAGGCTCTCGAACGCATCCGGCGCGCGGGCCCGGTCGATCGATCGGAGTCGATCCTCGTGCTCAGCGAGCTGATCGACCGGGGACACCCGTGAAAATCGGGGTGGCGAAACCCTGTGCTACTGTGGTCGCCGTGATCAGCACCGTGCGCGCGTATTGGCGCTTTATCGAGGCTCCGGGTGGGGCCACGATGACGCGTTGAACTGACGCACGCACGACACACCCGGAGCCCAGAGCAGCGACCAGACGGTCGCTGCTCTTGTCATTTGAGCGGGGCTCCGACCACACCTGGGCATGCCTCGCCGCAACATCGACAACGGGCATGACCTCGAAAGGCACACGACGTGACCACCTTGCCGGACCTCCCGATCCGATCCGACGACAACGCCGAATCGACATCCGACCGCCGGATCCGGGCATTCCGTCCGATCCCCTCGCCCGACACCGTCCGCAGCGAACTGCCACTGTCGGCACGACGAGCCGTCGCCGTCCAGCGCGACCGGGACGAGATCGCCGACATCCTCGCCGGACGTGACGACCGCCTGCTCGTCATCGTCGGCCCCTGTTCGGTCCACGACCCGATCGCGGCCATCGACTACGCCCGCCGCCTCGCGCCGCTGGCCGATGCCTACGCCGAGCGTCTCAAGATCGTCATGCGCGTCTACTTCGAGAAGCCGCGCACGACGGTCGGGTGGAAGGGTCTGATCAACGACCCCGGGATGGACAACACCTTCGACGTCGAGCGCGGTCTGCGCACCGCCCGGTCGCTGCTGCTCGACATCATCGACCTCGGTCTGCCCGTCGGCTGCGAGTTCCTCGAGCCGACGAGCCCGCAGTACATCGCCGACGCGGTCGCGTGGGGTGCCATCGGTGCCCGCACCACCGAGTCCCAGGTCCACCGTCAGCTGGCGTCCGGTCTGTCCATGCCGATCGGGTTCAAGAACGGCACCGACGGCAACGTCCAGGTCGCCATCGACGGCGTGAAAGCTGCTGCGGCCGAACACGTCTTCTTCGGAGTCGACGACTTCGGCAACGGCGCCGTGGTGGAGACCGCGGGCAACGAGGACTGCCACATCATCCTGCGCGGGGGAACGCGCGGCCCCAACTTCGACGCGGAGTCGGTGTCGGCGGCGGCCGAGGCGCTCGCCGCGGCAGGGCTGCCGGCCCGGGTCATGATCGACTGCTCGCACGCCAACTCGGGCAAGGACCACGTCCGCCAGGCCGAGGTCGCCACCGAGATCGCCACCCGCCTCCGGGCGGCCCGCGAGGCCGGTGAGCCCTCGACCGTCAGCGGCGTCATGCTGGAGAGCTTCCTCGAGCCCGGCGCGCAGTCGACCGAGGCCACCCCGCTGGTGTACGGCAAGTCCGTCACCGACAAGTGCATGGGCTGGGAGGCCAGCGCTCAGGTCCTGGCGGCGCTCGCGCGGGGCTGATCCTTCGAGTCTTGTCGACCTCGACGCGCTCCGGCGTCGCTTGCTCGGCCCGGCGGCTGGCGCTCCTCGCACCTCGGTGTCTGCGGGGGCGGCCGTCGTAGACCACGAAAGAACCCCGCGCGGGTGCCAGTGGCCGAATTCTGCTCCCTGAGGTGCGAGCGAGCGAGCCACGAAGGGTATGGCGACGTCCCTCGCTCGCCCTTCGTGGCTCGTCGCTATCGCTCCTCGCACCTCAGGGACCAGGGGGTTTGTGGTTCTTTCGGATTATTGGGGACCAGGAGTTTTGTGGTTCTTTGGGATTGGGGACCAGGGGTTTCGTGGTTCTTTCGGATTGGGGAGTGGAAGACCGGGGGTCACACGACGTCGACTTCGGCGGTCGAGTCGGGGATCGTGATGAGCGCTCGACGGTGCAGCGTTCCCCGGGGCGACCGCACGGACGGCGTCACGCGGAACTCGGCCTCCCACCGGTCGGAGTGGATCCGGTTGAGCAGGTATCCGCGCTGTGAGTTGCCGAACCGGACGTGGGGTGAGGCCTCCTTCAGCCGGCGGTCGCCGTCGTCGCTGTCCTCCCCGTCGCCGCCCGAGGTGATCGACGTCGCGGCGAGTTCGACTCCGCGCACCGCTGAGTCATCGGTGTACGAGGTCCGGAGGTCGGCGACCACGCTGCGGTGGATGTCACCGGCGAGGGACACCAGGTTGCGCACGCCGCGGTCGGCGGCGCCGTCGAGTATCCGGGCGCGAGACGCCTCGTAGCCGCTCCAGCCGTCCATGCTGACCGCACGGGTCGATCCGACGGTCCGGGCGAGGTCGGCCATCGGCACCTGCTGGCCGAGCACGTCCCAGCGGTGCCGTGAGGACGCGAAGCCGTCGAGCAACCATCGTTCCTGCGCGGCGCCGAGGATGGTGCGGGACGGGTCCGCGGTGTGCTCGTTCTGCCCGGTGTCGTTGTCCCCGTTGACCTGATCGCTGCGGTGACTACGGGTGTCGAGGAGGGTGAGGTCGACGAGGTCGCCGAAACCCAGCCGCCGGTGCGCGCGCACCACGGTTCCGTTCGGCCGGGCCGTGACCCGGACCGGGGTGTTCTCCCACCACGCGCGCAGGGCGCGGGCCCGGCGCAGCGCGAACGGGACAGGCGGTGTGCCGTCCTCGGGAACCGCTGCGGCCCAGTTGTTGTCCACCTCGTGATCGTCGAAGGTGATCACGAACGGAGCCATCGCGTGAGCGAGTTGCAGGTCCGGGTCGGATTTGTACAGCGCGTACCGTTCCCGGTAGTCGTCGAGGTCGACAGCCTCCCGGATCGCCGAGAGAGGAAGGGCGGCAGTGGTTCTCGCGCCGCCCTGCGCGGGGATCGGCTTCTCGTAGATGTAGTCGCCGAGGTGGAGGACCACATCGGGCGCATGTGCGGCCAGGTCGGCGTAGGCATGGTAGTAGCCGTCGGCCCAGTTCTGGCAGGTCGCCACGGCCAGCGTGAGTGTGTCGACGTGTGCGGAAGGTGCTGGTGCCGTGCGGGTTCGTCCGACGGTGGAGATCTCACCGAGTGCTCGAAACCGATAGAAATGATCGGCGGCCGGCGCGAGTCCGCGGACGTCGACATGCACGCTGTGTCCCCACTCCGGTGTCGCGTGGACGGTTCCCCGACGCACGATCCGGGTCATCGACTCGTCGGCGGCGACCTCCCAGTCGACCCGGACCGGCCTCGGCTCCATGCCGCCGCCCGGCGCGAACGGGTTGCGCGACAGCCGCGTCCACAGCACGACGCCGTCGGGGAGGGGATCGCCCGACGCGACGCCGAGGCCGAACACGCCTGCGGACTGTGCCGGGGTGGGTACGGCCGGTGACCTGCCCCCGAGGACATCCGGACTGAACGCCAGACCTGCCACCAGCGCCGACCAGCCGAGAAATCGTCGTCGCGATGTGCCCATGGCCTCACCCGACCAGGATCACCTGACCTGGGTTCCACGCCCAGGCGGCGGGGACGTGATGGGAAGGTGAAATCTCCAACCACCGCGCCACGACGTCCCCGCCGGCCGCCGGCCCCGGTTACGCCGACATACCGCTCTCCCTGCGCCGGTGGCGGATTCCGAGTGCGGCGTCGACCGCGACGAAACCCAGGAGGCTGAGTCCCAGCAGCGGCACGTACCAGCCCACGACCACCGCGACCACGGCGACCGCGACGGCCGCGGGTGAGGACGCCCGGCGCAGCGCACCGCGAGCCGGGGGCCGGCCCACCGCGAGCGCCCCGGAGCGTCGCGGCCGGCGCTGCCACCACATCTGATAGCCGCGGGCGATGAGGATCACCAGCGCCGCCGCCAGGAGCAGGAGCGCGAGCTGGCTCACCCAGCCGAACAGGATCCCCATGTGCAGGGCGATACCCCAGGTGGTGAGTTTCGCGGCGAGCGGCCAGTCGGCGAACCGGGATTCGTCCACCACGACACCGTCGGCACCGTTCACCGCGATCGAGTCCTGGCCGAACTGCCAGGGTTGCCTCGTCTGCGCGACGGTGAACGCCGTGTCCGCGGTGGCGGGAATCGACACCTCGACCTCGCCGTCGACACCTGCACGTCGCGCGGTCTCGACGACACGGTCGAGCTGCGACACCGTTTCGCCGGACGTCGTCGGCACATCCGGTTCGTGGTCGCCCGGTGCACTGTGGTCCCCGTGGCCGCCGTGGTCCCCGTGCCCGGCAGGTGCCGACCGCGGCTCGGACAATGCGGTGTCGATGCCGGGGGTCGTCCAGCTCAGGGCGGTGCGGAGGTCGGAGACGTTGTCGCCCGCGTACTTCGACCACGTGAGTCCGGTCGCGGACAGGAAGACGAGTCCCACCGCGATCCACACGCCGATCACCCCGTGCCGGTTACGGGTGCGGGTGCGTCCGGTCGCCGACCGGTCCGCGGTGACCAGCTCAGCGAGGCGCCGCTCGCGCCGAGCGCGGAACGCCGAGATCCACAGGGCGAGACCGCCCAGGGCGATCACCCACAGCCAGGAGGCGGCGAGTTCGCTGTAGATCCGGCCCGGTTCGCCGAGATGGAGATTGCGGTGCAATTCGCTGAGCCAGGTCCGCAGCGGCAACGACGCACTGCTGCCGTAGGACACCAGCTCACCGGTCGAGTCGAGGGTCACCGGGTCGATGAACACGGCCAGGCGCTTCGACGCCCCCAGGTCCGGGTCGTCGAAGAGGACCCGGGTGGTGTCGCCGGCCTCGGTCGCCGGACGTACCGCGGACAGTGTGAGGTCGGGGCGGAGCCGGACCGCCGCGTCGACCTGCTCGGACACCGGACGGGCATCGCCGGTGCTCTCGGCGTGGAGCTGGTCGCGGTAGACGACCTGTTCGACCGACGGGGCGATGGCGTAGAGCCCGCCCGTGATGGCCGCGACGACCAGGAACGGGGCGATGAAGATGCCGGCGTAGAAGTGCAGGCGTCGGAGCAACGGCTGCCAGACGGCCGGTGTGGACCGGCGGACGGGGGCGTCGCCGTCCTGGTTGTCGGCGGGACGGGACAGGTTGGGTAAGGACACGTGTTGGCCTCTCATGCGGAAGACGGCACGCGGAATCGACCACGATCGGGTGGGATGGCAACCGCGCACCGACCGGCCCGTCGGGATGACGGGTCGGCGGAGAATGGATCAGCGGCTGAGGGCCGGGGGGCCGCGGGTGTCGAGTGCGGCGATGGCGCGCAGCCGGGGCCGCGCGTCGTCGTGTGCCGAGAGAGGGACGAGTGCGGTGACGTCGTCGGCGGGTGGGTCGAGGACGGCCCGGATGAGCGCGACGATCGCGGTCAGGATGGTGAGGAGGGCCGGTTCGGCGATTCCGATCGCGGCGGCGGTGAGCAGTGTCGCGATCGCGTGCACGAGCAGCATGGTGTGGCTGGGTGCATGCGTGAGTGCCGCCGCGGCGGTGTGATGGCTCGACGAGGCGTCGAGTGCGGTGAGGGAGGCGTGCGCGAGCAGCTGCCCCGACGCGAGGAGTCCCATCGTGGTGAACCACCCGGGACGACGACGGGACGTCGCGCCGATCGCCCAGCCGAGTGCGGTGCACGCGGCGGTCATGATCAGAAGTGACGTCGTGGCGGGCAAGGACCCGGCCGCGAGGCCGTGCGCCCCCACCGCCGTGCTCGCCGACAGCGCGCCGACGACCCCACCGCGGAGGCGGTGGATGGCGCGCATGTCCGGGTTCACGCGAGGAGCATAGCGATGATCAACCGGCCCAGACCACGCGCGGTCATCGAAAGGGCAGGTCAGCCCAGTACGACGAGCCAGGCGGCGACGTAGTGCAACAGGGCCGCGACCGCGGTGCAGGCGTGGAACACCTCGTGGTGGCCGAAGGTCTCCGGCCACGGATCGGGCCAGCGCACGGCGTAGAGGACGCCGCCGACACTGTAGAAGACGCCACCGATGGCGAGCAGGACCATGACGAGCACGCCGGTCTCGCCCACGAGCGCCGGCGCGACGGCCACGATCACCCAGCCGAGCACGATGTAGAGGGTGACCCCGAGCCAGCGGGGCGCGCCGGGCCACACGATCTTGAGCGCCGCGCCGGCCGTCGCGCCCGCCCAGACGATGCCGAGGACCCACCAGCTGGTCGGCGAGGGAAGACCCAGGGCGCAGAACGGCGTGTAGGTGCCGGCGATGAACAGGAAGATCATCGCGTGATCGGCGCGCTTCATACGGGTCCGGGCGCGTGCGGTCTTCCACGGGATCCGGTGATAGCCCGCGCTGATCGCGAAGAGTCCGAGCACGGTGACCGCGTAGACGGCGCACGGCACGACGGCGACCGGGTCGCCGACCGTCGCGGCGCCGATGACCAGGGCGAGCCCGGCGACGGCTGCGACGTAGGCCGAGTAGTGGTGGATCACTCCGCGCAGGCGTGGGCGGACGTCGGCCGGCGAATTCAGCAACGTGCTCACCGAACCTACGGTACCGTAACTTCACGCATCGGCGGCGTGACCGGCATGCACGGACGGAGTCACCCGGGCCGATGCGGGGGAATCAGCGGGGTGCGTCTCGGCGCGTAAGGTGTCCTGCGTGACACGAGGCCGACACGACGCCGGAACGACGCGACGATGAAGCTGCTGCCGGACCGGCTTCGACGACCCGTACTCTCCGTCTACGAACGCCGGCTCATCCAGCTCCTCGACACCGAGCGCCTGCCGCGGCACGTCGCGATCATCTGCGACGGCAACCGGAGATGGGCGCGCGAGGCCGGGTTCGAGGACGTCAGCCACGGACACCGGGTGGGCGCTCAGCGAATCGCGGACATGCTCGGCTGGTGTGCCGGCCTGGGCATCGAAGCCGTGACCATCTATCTGCTGTCGACGGAGAACCTCAACCGTTCCTCGGACGAGCTGGACGCGCTCCTCGAGATCGTGCCGGACATCGTCGACGAGATCTCCGCGCCCGAGGGCGAGTGGCGGATCCGCATCGTCGGCACCCTGGACTCGCTGCCCGATGCGGTCGCCGGACGGCTGCGGGCGGCCGCCGAGCGCACCGCCGAACGGCGGGGGATGAACGTGAACGTCGCCGTCGGGTACGGCGGACGGCAGGAGATCGTGGACGCGGTGCAAGCGTTGCTCGAGGAGAAGGTGGCGGCGGGGGCGAGCGCGGCCGAGATGGTGGATGCGGTGACCGTGGAGGCGATCGACGCCAACCTCTACACCAAGGGCCAGCCCGACCCCGACCTCGTGATCCGGACGTCCGGGGAGCAGCGGCTGTCGGGATTCCTGTTGTGGCAGAGCGCCTATTCGGAGATCTGGTTCACCGACGCCTACTGGCCGGAGTTCCGCCGGGTGGACTTCCTGCGCGCACTGCGCGACTACTCGGCGCGGAGTCGGCGGTTCGGCAAGTAGCCAACTGGCGGTGTCGGTCCCGGCCGGGCCGTCAGTGTGCGACGGAGTCGGCGAGCAGGCCGGTCAGTGCGGTGAGATCGGTGCCGAAGGTCGATGCCGCGGGGGTCCCGAAGCCGACCGCCAGTCCGCCGGAGGGCAGCGGATCGGCGTCGGGATGGCGGAACAGGGACTGCCCGGTCACCGCGATCCCGCGTTCGTACGCCCGGTGCACGATCGCCCCCTCGTCGGCATGCGCGACGGGGATCAGCGCGTGCAGGCCCGCGGCGATGCCGGGCACTTCCAGGCCGATCCCGGCCAGGGCTTCCACCAGCGCGTCGCGCCGGGTGCGGTAGGCCTGTCGGCTGCGGCGGATGTGCCGGTCATAGGCGCCGGAGCCGATCAGCTCGGCCAGCGTCAGCTGGTCGACGATACTCGCGTCGGATTCGCGGAATCCCTTGCCGCGCAACACGGATTCGACCAGGTGTGCCGGGGTGGCGAGCCAGCCGGCGCGGACGGCCGGTGACAGGCTCTTGCTCAGCGAACCGGTGTGGACGACGACGTCGGGTCCGAGTGTCTGCAGCGCGCCGACGGGTTCGCGGTCGTAGCGGAACTCGCCGTCGTAGTCGTCCTCGACGATGACGGCGCCCGAGCGCCGCGCCCAGTCGACCACCTGCATCCGCCGGGCCGGCGAGAGGGCGACGCCGGTGGGGAACTGGTGGCTGGGGGTCAGCAGCACCGCGGAGGCCCCGGTGCGCTCGAGCTCGTCGATCACCATGCCGTCGGAATCGATGCGCACCGGCACGACCCGTGCACCACCGCGTTCGAGGGCGTGCCGATGGAAGGGCAGGCCGTGACTCTCGACGGCGATGACTTCGCCGATCACGGTCCGCGCCAACAACTCCAGCGCCGACAGGACCGAGGTGCCGAGGATGATCTGGTCCGGGGTGGTGCGGACCCCCCGCGTGCGGGCGAGGTAGCTCGTGAGCGCGCTCCGCAGCTCGATGCGTCCGCGGGGATGGGCCGGTCCGAAGACCTCGTCCGGGGTTTCGGTGAGGGCGCGGCGGGTGGCGCGAATCCACTCGTTGCGCGGGAACATCCCGGCACACGGGCGCCCCAGTGAGAAGTCGTGGCGCAGTGCGGGCAGCGCGGTGGATGCGCCGGGATCGGGGGCCTCCGGTGGGCGCGCGGCACCCTCGGCGACCCTGGTGGCCGATCCCTGTCGAGCGGTCAGCCATCCCTCCGCGATGAGTTCGGAGTACACCGCCGACACGGTGCCGCGCGCCAGGCCGAGGTCGGCGGCGAGGGACCGGTAGGGCGGCAGTGCGGTGCCCGCCGGCAGACGGCTGTCGAGGATCGCCGAGCGCAACGCCTCGGTGAGGGCCCGGCGCCGGGTGGCGCCCCGCCCTCGCGCGCCCGCGCCGGGATCGGGCTGCAGATCCAGGAAGAGGTCCGCCCCGAGCCGCTCGGCGACTTCGGCCCACGGATCGGCCACCGTCGAATTGACCCGTTTTTCTGCCATCGGATTGGACCACTTTCTTGAGCTAATTGCGGCCTAGCCTAAACCCGGAACAACGAGATGTCCGTCCTTGAGGAGGAACGAGATGAAGATCGTGGTCGTGGGCGCCAGCGGTGTACTGGGGAGTCGGGTCGCCGACCTTCTCGTCGAGCGTGGGCAGGAGGTGGTGCGCGCAAATCGCGCGAGCGGCGTCGACGCCTACACCGGAACCGGCCTTGCGGCGGCGTTCGACGGTGCCGACGCCGTCGTCGACTGCCTCAGTCTCCTGACGTTGAAGGCCGCGGAGGCGATCGACTTCTTCGAGACCACGGCGACCCATATCGGGCGCGCCGCGACGACCGCGGGCGTCAAACACGTGGTCGTGGTGTCGATCGTCAATGCCGACGTCCCCGCGGTGAATGCCAAATTCGGTTATTACCAGGGAAAGGCGGCCCAGGAAGCGGCCTACGCGAAGGTCGTGGACCCCGCCGCGCTCACCGTCCTCGCCTCGGTGCAGTGGTTCGAACTCGCCGAGCAGATGATGTCGAGGATGAGATTCGGTCCGGTCGCCGCGGTGCCCAGGCTGCGCTGCGCCCCCGCGGCCGTTGCGGACGTGGCCGTGGCCGTTGTCGACGAGGTGACCGCGGGACCATCGGGCAAGCGGAAGGTCGAGATCGGCGGGCCGGTGGAGATGGACCTCGTCGATGTCGCGAAAGCGGTTGCCGCGCAGACCGGCTCGCCGCGCTGGGTGCTGGGCGTCCGGTTCGGCGGGCCGGCGATCCGGGGCGGCGGGCTCGTGCCCGCTCATCCGGACGTGGTCACCACGACGACGCTCGACGGGTGGCTGGCCGGTCGTGAGCGCGCCCGGGACGGAGGCCGGCGATGAGCTCCGGCACCCGACCGGCGACGAGAATGTGGATACCGCAGGACAACCCGTCCGTCTACAAGGCTCTCGTCGCACTGCAGCGGGCAGCGTCGGCCGGCGTCGACCCGGAACTCGCCGAACTCATCGTGATCCGGGCGTCGCAACTGAACGGGTGCGCATACTGTCTGCACATGCACACCTCCGATGCCCTCGCCAAGGACATCGACACGCACAAACTGATGCTCATCGCCGCGTGGCGCGAGGCCGGTCCGGCGTTCACCCCCGCCGAGCGGGCCGCACTCGCACTCACCGAGAGTGTCACGCGGATCGGCGAGCACGGCGTTCCCGACGACGTGTTCGACTCGGTGCGTGCACATTTCGACGCCGCCGAGACCGGTCAGCTGGTGGCCTCGATCGTGATGATCAACGCCTGGAATCGCATCGCACTCGCCGGGGCCTACCCGGCCGGACTCGACGAGCGCCGAGCCGCGTCGTCGGTCAGAGCTTCCGCAGACGCACCCGGTTGATCGAGTGGTCGTGGTCCTTGCGGAGCACCAGTGACGCCCGGGGCCGGGTCGGCAGGATGTTCTCGATCAGGTTCGGGCGGTTGATCGAGGTCCACAGATCCCGTGCCGCGGCCGTCGCCTGTTTGTCGGTCAGCGACGCGTACGCGTGGAAGTGCGAGTCGGGGTTGGCGAACGAGGTCGTCCGCATCTGCAGGAAGCGCGAGATGTACCAGGACTCGATGTCGTCGATCTTGGCGTCGACGTAGATCGAGAAGTCGAACAGGTCCGACACCATCAGCGTCTCTCCGGTCTGGAGCACGTTGAGGCCCTCGAGGATGAGGATGTCGGGCTGGCGCACATAGTGATAGACGTCGGGCACGATGTCGTAGGCGAGGTGCGAGTACACCGGCGCGGCGACCTCGCGCGCACCCGACTTCACCTCGGTGACGAAGCGGAGCAGCGCCCGGCGATCATACGACTCGGGAAACCCCTTGCGGTGCAGAATGCCCCGGCGCTGCATCTCGGCGGTGCGGAGCAGGAAACCGTCGGTGGTGACCAGGTCGACCTTGGGGTGTGACTCCCATCGGGCGAGGAGGGCGGCGAGCACACGTGCCGTCGTCGACTTCCCGACCGCGACGCTGCCGGCGATCCCGATGACGAAGGGCACCTGACGGTTGGTCTGCCGCTCGCCGAGGAAGGTGGAGGTCGCGGCGAACAACCGTTGCCGCGCAGCGACTTGCAGGTGGATCAGACGCGACAGCGGCAGATAGACATCGGCGACCTCGTCCAGGTCGATCTGCTCACCGAGGCCGACGAGTTCGGCCAGCTCGTCCTCGTTGAGGACCAGGGGCATGGACTCGCGGAGTTCACGCCACTGCCTCCGGTCGAGTTCCAGGTAGAGACTCGGATCCCGATCGGTGGCGTTGCGGGCCATCAGGGCAGCTCCGCCGATGTCGGATCCGCCGCTCCCGGAGTGATCATGCGTACAGCTTAGGGCGGCGTGGAACGGCGTCGATCGGTAGCCTGCCGATATGCCGTCCTCGCCCGTCGCCGACGCCGCCACCACCCCCGACCCGCTGGTGACCGAGTACCTCCGACTCGGGCTCGGCTTCGACCGCCTCGAACGGGGCTTCGTCGACGCCTACACCGGCGATCCGGCACTGAAAGCAGAGGTCGAGAACGGCCCTGCACCCGATCCCGTCCGGCTCGCCGAACGTGCGCGCGGCCTGCTCGCCGACCTGCCCGGCACACTCGTCGCGGCGCGCGCCGAGTTCGTCGGCGCCCATCTGCGCGCCCTGGAATGCTCGGCCCGCAAGTTCGCCGGCGACGAAGTCGGATTCGTCGACGAGGTCCGCGCCTACTTCGACGTCGACATCGAGATGGCCGACCCGGACCGATATCGGCAAGCGCACGCCGACCTGGCGCAGGCGCTCGGTGTCCCGGGCGCGACGGGTGACGAACTCCGTAACGCCTACGCCGCGCACCGGCGCGTCGACGAGGTCCCGCCGGAGCGGGTCGACGAATGCGTCCGCACGTTCAGCGGTGCGCTCCGCGAACGAGTTCGATCGGCATATCCGTTGCCGGACAACGAGATCGTCGAATTCGAGGTCGTGACCGACAAGCCGTGGTCGGGATTCAACTACTACCTCGGGAACTACCGCTCACGCGTGGCCATCAACGCCGACCTCACGCAGTACATGTCCTCCCTGCCGGCCCTCATCGCACACGAGGCCTACCCCGGACATCACACCGAACACTGCCGCAAGGAACAGCTGCTCGTCGGCGCCGGGCAGTCCGAGCAGTCGATCTTCCTGGTCAACACCCCGCAGTGCCTGATGGCCGAGGGCCTCGCCGACCACGCCCTCGCCGCGATCGTCGGTCCCGACTGGCAGTCGTGGGCCCAGGAGATCTACGCCGACCTCGGGCTCCGCTTCGACGCCGAGCGCGCGATGAGCGTCGGACGTGCCACCGCCGGACTCCTGCCCGTCCGCCAGGACGCCGCGCTCATGCTGCACGACCGCCACGCCGACGCCGACGCCGTCGCCGAACACCTCCGGCGCTGGCTCCTCGCCCCCGAGGAACGGGCCCGGCAGATGCTGCGATTCCTCACCTCACCGCTGTGGCGCGCGTACATCAGCACCTACGTCGAGGGCTATCGGTTGCTCGAGCAGTGGCTGGACTCGGCCGCCGACCGCGCGGCCGCCTTCGGACGCCTGCTCGACGAGCCACTCATCCCGGCGAGCCTGCGTCGCGAACTCGGTGCCTAGAATCGGGGCATGACCGCGAACCCGTCATCCGTGAACTCGATGTCCCTGGCCGAGCTCGACCCCGACGTCGCCGCCGCCATGAACGGTGAACTCAGCCGCCAGCGAGACACCCTCGAGATGATCGCCTCGGAGAACTTCGTGCCGCGCGCGGTCCTGCAGGCCCAGGGCAGCGTGCTCACCAACAAGTACGCCGAGGGATATCCGGGACGCCGCTACTACGGCGGCTGCGAGTACGTCGACGTCGTCGAGGACATCGCCCGCAACCGGGCGAAGGAACTGTTCGGCGCCGACTTCGCGAATGTGCAACCACACTCGGGTGCCCAGGCCAACGCCGCCGTGCTGCAGGCCCTGATGGAGCCGGGGGAGACCATGCTCGGTCTCGACCTCGCCCATGGCGGTCACCTCACCCACGGCATGCGCCTGAACTTCTCCGGCAAGCTCTACGAGAACGCCTTCTACGGCGTGAGCAAGGAAGACTTCCGCATCGACATGGACGAGGTGCGCAAGATCGCCCTCGACGTGAAGCCGAAGGTCATCGTGGCCGGTTGGTCGGCCTACCCCCGCACCCTCGATTTCGAGGCCTTCCGCGCCATCGCCGACGAGGTCGGCGCCCACCTCTGGGTCGACATGGCGCACTTCGCTGGTCTCGTCGCCGCCGGACTGCATCCGTCGCCGGTGCCGCATGCCGACGTCGTGTCCTCGACCGTGCACAAGACGCTCGGCGGACCGCGCTCGGGGATCATCCTCGCCAAGCAGGAGTGGGCGAAGAAGCTGAACTCGGCGGTGTTCCCCGGTCAGCAGGGCGGGCCGCTGATGCATGCGATCGCCGGCAAGGCCGTGGCCCTCAAGATCGCCGGCACCGAGGAGTTCGCCGAGCGCCAGCGCCGCACCCTGTCCGGGGCGAGGATCCTCGCGGAGCGTCTCACCGGATCCGACGTGGCCGAGGCGGGCGTCTCGGTCCTGACCGGCGGCACCGACGTCCACCTCGTGCTCGTCGACCTGCGAAACAGCGCCCTCGACGGTCAGCAGGCCGAGGACCTGCTCCACCAGGTCGGCATCACCGTCAACCGCAACGCCGTGCCGTTCGACCCCCGCCCGCCGATGGTCACCTCGGGTCTGCGCATCGGCACCCCTGCGCTGGCCACCCGCGGCTTCGGCGACGAACAGTTCGCCGAGGTCGCCGACATCATCGCCGGTGCGCTCGCCGCCGGCGACGCCGCCGATGTCTCGGCGCTGCGCGGGCGTGTGTCCAAGCTCGCTCTCGACTTCCCGCTCTACGAGGGTCTCGAGGAGTGGGGCCTCATGAGCCGGATCTGACCTGGATTGCCCGGCCGGGCCCGGCGTCCGTATCCTTTCAGCGATGAACGCCCTCACTGAAGACGACCTGATCACCGCGCTCGAGAAGGCTCTTCCCGAGATCGCCGAAGACCACCAGTCGGCCGCGAGTCCGTGGAATCCGCACGACTGGGTGCCGTGGGACGACGGCCGCAACTTCGGGTTCCTCGGCGGGAAGGACTTCGACCCGTCGGAGGCCTTCCTGTCCGACGAGGCACGTGCGGGGCTGCTCGCCCTCCTGCTGACCAAGGACAACCTGCCGTCGTATCACCGGGTGCTGGCCAAACACTTCCCGGCCTTCTCCGACTGGCGGCAGCTCGTGGGCGTGTGGACCGCCGAAGACAACCGCCATGCCATCGTGCTGCGTGACTACCTCGTCGTCCGGCGCGCGATCGATCCGGTGGACGCCGAGGAGCGTCGCCGCATCCATGTGACCCAGGGCTACCGCCAGGTCCCGGAGCAGATCGACCCGCTCGGTCCGCTCGACGTGCTCGCGTTGATGGCCGTGCACGAGAACCAGTGTGTGCATTTCGTCAAGCGGCTGTCGGCGGTCGCCGGTGACGACGCGCTCGTCGAGATCCTCACGAGGATCGCGGCCGACGACCAGGGACAGGCCACCACGTTCGGGGCGTTCCTCAACGCCGGGATCGTCGCCGACCAGGACGCCACCGTCCTCGCGATCGACAGCGCGCTGGCGCTCGACGAGCCCATCGGCCACGACATCGCCGACTTCGACGCCGAACGCGCACTCATCGCCGACTACGAGAACGACGAGGTGAAGGCGGCCATCGCAGCGACCCTGGCCGACGCGGTCAGGCTCGACACCGTCTCGGGTCTCGGCGACGAGGCTCAGGCGGCGCGCACCCGGATCCTCGCGCGCGCCGGACGCTGACGGACGCGCCCACCGCGAGGGCGTCGCGACCGTGAACACGGCGCCACCGGGACGACGAAAGTCCTGGTGGCGCCGTGTTGCGTCTCCACTCCAGACGATACGGCGGTTTACCCACAATTCACGCCGACACACCTGATCCCGGCGCGCCGCCACGGATTTTCGCGCGTACGTTGGCCAGTGACGGACCGCGGGGAAGCGGTTCGTTCGGGAGGTTCACATCGTGGTTTGTGCGAGCAACGCGAGGGGGCCGGCCCCGGTCCTCGTCCACCTCGGCTGACGCCGGGACATCGGACAACTGGACCGCCGGTCGACCAACACCGGTTTGTGCGGGTGCCGCACGAACGTAGGAGCCCCACGTGACCACACGCACCTACGTCCTCGATACCTCCGTGCTGCTGTCCGATCCCTGGGCGGTCATGCGCTTCGCCGAACACCACGTGGTGTTGCCACTGGTGGTCATCAGCGAACTCGAGGGCAAACGTCACCACCACGAACTCGGTTGGTTCGCGCGTGAGGCGTTGCGCATGCTCGACGACATGCGGCTCGAACACGGACGACTCGACCTGCCGCTCGAGATCGGCGACGACGGCGGCACCCTCCAGGTGGAGCTCAACCACACCGACCCCGCGGTGCTGCCCGCCGGATTCCGCACCGACTCCAATGACTCCCGCATCCTCGCCTGCGCCCTCAACCTGCGTGCCGAGGGCAAGGACGTGACGCTGGTGTCCAAGGACACGCCGTTGCGTGTGAAGGCCGGCGCGGTGGGGCTGGCCGCCGACGAATACCACGCCCAGGACGTCGTCGTCTCGGGGTGGACGGGGATGACCGAGCTCGATGTCGAGACCGCTGCGATCAACACGCTGTTCGCCGAGGGTGTCGTCGACATCGACGATGCCCGGGAGCTCCCGTGTCACACGGGGATCCGGTTGCTCAGCGCCACGTCGAGTGCGCTCGGTCGCGTGAACTCGGACAAGCGGGTGCAGTTGGTACGCGGTGACCGGGAGGCGTTCGGGCTCCACGGACGGTCGGCAGAACAGCGCGTCGCTCTCGATCTGCTCCTCGACGACAGCGTCGGGATCGTGTCGCTCGGCGGCAAGGCGGGGACCGGAAAGTCGGCGCTGGCGCTCTGTGCGGGACTCGAAGCGGTCCTGGAGAGGCGTACCCAGCGCAAGGTGGTCGTGTTCCGTCCGCTGTACGCGGTCGGCGGGCAGCAGCTGGGCTACCTGCCGGGTAGTGAGTCGGACAAGATGGGCCCGTGGGCGCAGGCGGTTTTCGACACCCTCGAAGGGCTCGCGTCCCCGGAGGTCATCGACGAGGTCTTGAGCCGCGGGATGTTGGAGGTGCTCCCTCTGACGCACATCCGCGGACGGTCCCTGCACGACTCATTCGTCATCGTCGACGAGGCGCAGTCCCTCGAACGCAACGTGCTGCTGACCGTTCTCTCGCGATTGGGGTCGGGATCGCGAGTGGTCCTGACGCACGACGTCGCCCAACGCGACAACCTCCGGGTGGGCCGGCACGACGGTGTCGCCGCGGTCATCGAGAAGCTGAAGGGCCACCCGCTCTTCGCGCACATCACGCTCACCCGTAGCGAACGGTCGCCGATCGCCGCCCTCGTGACCGAGATGCTCGAGGAGTTCGCGCCCCAGTAGGTCGGCACTCGTCCAGGTATCGGTAATTCTGCGGTGCACCAGATTTCGCCGGATACGCGAAGGCCGCGTCGCTCACCCGAGAGGGGGAGTCGACGCGGCCTTCGGTGTCGGATCAGGCGGTCGGCGGTTCGATCGGGGTGAAGTCGCGGAGCGAATTCAGGAGGTCGACGATGGCGGTGAGCAGTTCGACGTTCTCCAAGGATGTCATTGTTCTCCCTTTTATCGAATGGCTATCCGGTCGACGAGCGCCTTGATCCGGCACTGTCATTTGCGACACTAATGATTTGCTGACAAGCGCGCAAACAAAGATCGCGGAATTTTCGGGTCTTTTGCTTAATGGTTTCGTGAAACTTCTATTGCCCTGCATCGCGAAATATGACAATCACCTGTTTTCGTATCGGGAAATCCGGGGTGACACCGCCGGATCCCGGTGTGTCGCCGGGGCCGGCCGACACCCGATCCGAACCGCACCGTGACCAGGACGTGACTCACGCACTCTTGCGCGCTGTCACACTGATGTGGTGCAGAAGTTACTGATGAGGCAATTGAGACTGCTGGGACTACTGGTGATCGCGGTACTCGCCGCGACTGTCGGCGGTGCAGGCCAGGCGCTCGCCGCCCCAGAGACGACTACACCGGAGACACCCCCGCCGGGTGCGGGGGCGGCGCCGGGCTCGGGAATCCCTCTTCTCGACGGAATTCTCGATCAGCTGGCAGGCGGGACGGGCTCGGCCGACGGGACCGATGGCACCGGGACGGCCGGGTCGACGAGCCAGATGATCGTCGTGACGGCGCCGAGGGCATCCGACACCACCGCCACCCTGACGGCTTTCGACCGGGGCGCCGACGGCAGCTGGAAACCGGTCATCGGCCCGACGAAAGCGTTCCTCGGATCGTTGGGTATGGGCGAGCCGAAGGACAACGTCCACCGGACGCCGCAGGGCACCTTCCCGCTCGACCAGGCTTTCGGTCGCGCCGCGAACCCCGGGACCAAGATGCCCTACCTGAAGGTCGACCAGCAGGACTGGTGGGACTCGAACATGAAGTCGCCCACCTACAACACCCACGTGCGGCAGCCGCAGAGCCCTGGTGGCGACAGCGAGAACCTGTACAACTCCGGGCCGGTCTACGACTACGCGGTCAACATCGCGCACAACCCGCAACGGACCCCGGGCCGGGCCTCGGCGATGTTCTTGCACGTCACCAACGGTGAGCCGACCATGGGCTGCGTCGCGATCGACCGTGAACTGATGAAGCAGATCCTCGTGTGGCTCGACCCGGCGAAGAACCCCAAGATCACCATCGGCGTCAACCAGGGGGCACCCGCGGGCGAGGCGCCCGGAGCGACCCCTCAGACCGCTCCGGGCACGACGCCGCCGGGGACGACACCACCCGCTACGTCGGGTGTCCCGGGTGCCGATGTCCTGACCGGCCTGCTCTCGCAGCTCGTCGGTGTGGTTCCCGCGCTCTTCGGACTCGGCGGTCAGGCGGGCTGACCTGCTCGTCGAGCCGTGACTACGAACTCGAGAGGATTGCCCGGGCGCATCGGCACCCGGGGCACCACGTGGCCCCGGAGCCGATGTCCCAGCCGTTCACCCGGGCGAGGTTGTCCAGATCGGACCGGCGCAGGGGAGCGCGGACGGTGAATCTCCGTCCGCAGCTGTCGCAGTCACGGTCGACGGGCGGCCGTTCGGTTTCCACGGGTGCGGAAACAACTGTCATCGCGAAGCCTTCTGTGTAGATCTTTCGGTCAGTTGATCGTTCTGTCGCTTGACCGGGTGTCGGGTCGCTCGTCCCAGGGGCCTCCCCTCTCCTCGGACGAGCGACCATTCCAGTGTCGGAAGATGTGATGCAGATCTCAAGGGCCGAATGACACACAGTTCGGCGGTGGTCCCGCCGAGGCGGTGTCACCGGTCATGCGGAACGATCAGAACCGGGCACCGGGCCCGCTGGAGAACGGCGAGCGTCGTCGACCCCACCAGCATGCGGTCGAAGCCACCGCGGCCGCGGGCACCGACCACCACCAGTTGCGCGGCCTGCGCGTGATCGAGCAATGCCCGCGCCGGGCGATCCCGCACGATCGCACATCGGACCCGGACCGCCGGATGGTCGTGTCGCAGCCCGGTGAGCTCGTCGTCGAGCCACGTCGCCACGGTGGCGCGTAGGGCCCGCCAGGCGAGCCCGTGCTCGGGGGAGGGCGCTGTCGGATCGACATCGGACCCGTCGGAGTCGCGCCAGGCATGGACGACCGTGACGGGGACGCCGCGAACCGCCGCCTGCTCGAAGGCGGACGTCGCCGCGAGGCGGCTCGCGGGTGACCCGTCCACCCCGACCACCACCGCGGCCGACGTCCGCTCCGGCGGGGTCGAACCCGGGTCGCGGATCACGGTCAACGGGCATCGGGAGTGCTCGGCGAGTGCGAGAGCGACCGACCCCAGTGCCACGCGGTCGCCCGCGCGATGGCCTCGATTGCCGACGACCAGCACCCTCGCCGCCGACGAGGCCTCGAGCAGAGTGGGTATCGGAGGTGCGCATTCCACCCGCGTCGCGATCCGGACGGGCGACTCCGCAGCCGCACCGCTCGACTCCCTGATCGCACGGTTCGATTCGGACAAGGCCCGCTCGGCCCGCCTTCGCAACGGATCGAGCGAGTGCGGGCTCTCGGCGACGAGGCCGGCCGACGGACAGGCGGCGGAGATGAGTTCGACCGGCGAATGGTGCAACAGGGCATCGCGAGCGGCCCAGCACGCCGCCGCCCGGGCGGTGGCCGAACCGTCGATCCCGACGATCGTGGACGCAGTCAACGCGGCTGCCCCCTCCGCAGGTCGCACACCGGTGACCCCATGGGGTCCATTCACTGAGTACACACCCGGGGTGATGTGTCGCACATGCGCCAAAGATCCCGCACATCGAGGACCAAGGACCCATGCGCGGCGTGGTTCAGCGGCGTCGTTCGCGATTCGCGGACTTCGCCGCGTACACCGCCGCCTGGGTCCGCCGTTCCATCCCGAGTTTGCCGAGCAGTCGCGAGACGTAGTTCTTGACCGTCTTCTCGGCGAGGTGCATCCGCGCGGCGATCTGTCGGTTCGTCAGACCCTCCCCGAGCAGGGCGAGGAGCGTGCGGTCCTGCTCGCTGAGGCCGTCGTGGGGCGGTTCTTCGGCATCCTGCCGGGCGCGCAGTCGATCCATCAGCGCCGCGGCGGCGCGGTTGTCCAGCAGGGACCGCCCTGCTCCGACCTCGGCGATCGCTCGCGCGAGTTCCATTCCGGTGATGTCCTTGATGACGTATCCGCTGGCGCCGGCCAGGATGGCGTCCATCATCGCCTCGTCATCGGTCAGGGAGGTCAGCATCAGGCAGTGCAGGCCGTCGACACTGCTCAACAGCTCCCGGCACAGCTCGATGCCGCTGCCGTCGGGGAGTCGGACGTCGAGCACGGCGACATCCGGTCGTACCGCCGGTACCCGGGCCAGCGCCTGCGCGACGGTGGCGGCCTCGCCGACCACCTCGAGATCGGGGTCGGACTCGAGCAATTCGACGAGACCCCGTCGGACGATTTCATGGTCGTCGACCAGGAAGACCCTGATCATGCCGTCTCCCTCCGGCATCGGACACCTGCATCGAATTGTAAGACTTTCCGATCGCATTTCGTAAATGTCCGCACGCCTAACTAATCGAGAAGATTCTCGTCGTATGGCGCGTGGGAGCGCGACGTTGGACCGAAGTTGCGCGGTGGAATTCGTGCCTGACTATGATCCGAGAGATGGCTTCCGAATTCTCGGAACTCGACCCGAGATCGCTCGAATTGCAGAAAGCGCTGTCGCAGATGCGTTTGCGCGAGCTGCTCGACGAGGTCGCCGACCGGGTCGGCCAGATCGCCGACGTGCGTGATCAGACCGATGGACTCCTTCAGGCGATGCTCGTCGTCAGTTCCGGACTCGATCTGGAAACCACACTCGAATCGATCGTGGCGTCGGCGATCCGGCTGGTCGACGCGGAGTACGGCGCACTCGGCGTCCTCGGGCGCGGGCACCACCTGTCTGCCTTTCTGTCGCAGGGCATCGACGACGAGACCCGCGTGCGCATCGGAAGGCTGCCGACCGGCGGCGGCGTCCTCGGACTGCTCATCGACCGACCCGAACTGCTGCGCCTTCCCGACCTCTCCGAGCATCCCGAATCCGTGGGGTTCCCCCCGAACCACCCGCCGATGACGAGTTTCCTGGGTACACCCATCCGGGTCCGTGACGAGATCTTCGGCAATCTCTATCTGACGGAGAAAAGGAACGGCGGCGTCTTCACCGAGGACGACGAGGTGGTGATCCAGGCTCTGGCGTCCGCGGCCGGGATCGCGATCGACAACGCCCGCCTCTACGAGCAGGCGCAGAACCAGCTGGCCTGGATCGAGGCCAACCGCGATGTGATGACCGAGCTGCTGACCGGCGCCGATCACCAGGACGTTCTCGAGGAGATCGCTCGCAAGGTGCTGAGCCTCGCCGAGGCCGACCTCGTCTTCATCGCCGAGCCCCACGACACCGAGGAGCCCGTCGAGTCGATCGACGAACTCGTGATCACCGTGGCCGAGGGCACCGAGGGCCACGTCTTCCGCGGCCAGAGCATCCCCATCGTCGGGTCGACGTCGGGGACCGCATTCGTCCAGCGACGCCCCGTTCTGCGTGAGCACCTGGAATACGACATCGGCGATTCGTCGACGCGCTTCGGGCCGGTGATGGCCGCGCCGCTGCGCACGGTCGACTCCACCCGGGGCGTGCTGATCGCCATGCGGGCCGAGGGGCGAGAGCCCTTCACGCGGGACCTCCTGGAGCTCAGCGCGGACTTCGCCGACCAGGCCGCTCTGGCCATGCAGCTGGCCACTGCCACGCTGCAGACCCATCAGATGCGTGTCCTCGAAGATCGCGAGCGGATCGCCCGTGACCTCCACGATCACGTGATCCAGCGGATCTTCGCCGAAGGACTCAGTCTGCAGGCGACGCTGCAGCGCACCCATTCACCCGATGTCCGTTCGCGCCTCACCCGCTCCATCAACAATCTGCAGGACATCGTCCAGGAGGTACGGACGACCATCTTCGATCTGCAGGCCGAGGACATGATGATCACCCGGCTGCGGCAGCGCGTGCAGGAGGCCATCGACCAGCAGATCGACGATCTGCCGATTCAGGTACACGTCCGGACGTCGGGCCCGCTGTCGGTGGTGGCGCCGCCGCTGGCCGAGCACGTCGTCGCGGTCACGCGGGAAGCGGTGAGCAACGTCGTCAAGCATGCCCGGGCCACGACCGTGACGGTGTCGCTCGCGATTGCCGACGAACTCGTCGTCGAGGTCGTCGACGACGGCATCGGGCTGCCGGCCGATGTGACGCCGAGCGGCCTCCGCAATCTCGCCCTCCGGGCCGAGAAGCTCGGTGGTTCGTTCACGCTGACCACGCCACCGAACGGCCGTGGTCTGGCACTGCGCTGGTCGGCGCCCCTCTAGGGTGCGTCGGCGTCGGCCGGCAGCCGCCAGGCCGATGTGCGCTCGGACAGCCATGCCACCGAGTGCAGTCCGGTCAGCACCCCGAACAGGACGAGAAGCCAGACCGACAATCCGATGAGTGCGCACACGGTGAATGCGGCGAGCAGTGCGACGAGAACGGATGTGAGAGTGATGACGGTCCCCCTGTCGGAGCGGATTCCTCCGGCGGCGTGCGGAGAAGTGGACCCCCACACCATCCACCGACGGCTCGCCTGGCGGGAGAGGCCGAAGGTCACCGATGCGCAGGGCCAAGGAACATCAGCCGGTGTGGCCCCTCTTCAGTTCGAAGCCGGCCACGTGGCCGTGGGGATCATCGGTGCGTGGGGCTGTCGCCATCTCGATCTGCGCTCGTGCCTGGTCGAGGACCGGGGTGTCGGGATCCAGGACGGAGAGGTAGCGGTCGTGCGCGGCCAGCGCGTGGACGGCCGTGTCGATCTGATCCTCGACGTCGACGCCGTGGGTCGCCGCCGGACCGTTCTCGAACAACCACGACGGTGGGGACTCCAGGGCGTCGTAGGCGTCGAGCACGGCCGCGGCGAACTCCATGTGATCGCGCTGGTTGGGCATTCCCGGCGCCCACTCGGGACCCCCGAACAGCGAGACGATCACCTGCGGGCGGACGCGTTCGACGGTCTCGGCGATCTTGGCCCGCAACTCGGGGACGTTGCGGATGTCGCTGTCGGGGAAGCCCCAGAACTCGACCTCGTCGACGCCGACGATCGAGGCGGACGCGCGCTGCTCGGCTTCCCGGAGGGGCCCGCACTCGGCGGGTGAGAGACCCTCGATGCCCCGCTCACCGCTCGAGGCCAGCGCGTAGACGACGCGTCTGCCCTCGCCGGTCCATCGGGCGACGGCGGCGGCCATCCCGTACTCGGGATCGTCGGGGTGGGCGACGAGCACGAGTGCGGTCTGCCAGTCGGTGGGGAAGGGAAGCAACTGCGCCGCCACGGTTCTCAGCGCTCCCGGTCGAGATTGGCCATCTTCAACACGTCGAGCCGGGCGTCGAGTTCGGCCTCGGTCAGCGTGTCGCCGACCAGCCCGCGATCCAGGACGGTCTCGCGAATCGTCTTGCCCTCCTTGAGGGCCTGCTTGGCCACGGCGGCCGCCTCCTCGTAACCGATGGCGCTGTTGAGCGGGGTGACGACCGAGGGTGAACTCTCCGCGAGGGTGCGCAATCGCTCGGTGTTGGCCTGCAGGCCGGAGATGCAGCGATCGGCGAACAGCCGCGAGACGTTGGCGAGCAGTTTCAGGGACTCGAGGACGTTGCGGGCCATCATCGGGATGTAGACATTGAGTTCGAAGGCGCCGTAGCCGCCGCCCCACGTGACCGCGGCGTCGTTGCCGATGACCTGCGCCGCCACCTGTGTGACCGCCTCGGGCAGAACGGGATTGACCTTGCCCGGCATGATGGAGCTGCCCGGCTGGAGGTCGGGGAGGAGGATCTCGCCGAGTCCGGTGAGCGGACCGGAGCCCATCCAGCGGACGTCGTTCGCGATCTTGGTCAGCGACACCGCGACCGTCTTGAGCTGGCCGGAGAGTTCGACGAGCCCGTCGCGGGCCGCCTGCGCCTCGAAGTTGTCCTTCGCGAGCGTCAGGGCCTCGACGCCGGTCAGCCGCACGAGTTCGGCGACCACCTTGGTGCCGAAACCGTCCGGCGCGTTGAGGCCCGTGCCGACGGCGGTGCCGCCGATGGGCAGTTCGCCGACGCGGGGGAGGGTGGCGGTGATGCGCTCGATGCCCGCCTCGACCTGGCGTGCATAGCCGCCGAACTCCTGGCCCAGCGTGACCGGCACGGCGTCCATCAGATGCGTGCGGCCGCTCTTGACGACCTCACGCCATTCGGTTGCCTTGTCGCTCAACGCCTTCTGCAGATGCTCCAGCGCCGGGATCAGGTCGGTGACCGCGGCTTCGGTGGCGGCGACGTGCGTCGCCGTCGGGAAGGTGTCGTTCGACGACTGTGACATGTTGACGTGATCGTTGGGATGGACGTCCACGCCGCGTGACTTGGCGATCGACGCGATGACCTCGTTCGTGTTCATGTTCGAGCTGGTGCCCGAACCGGTCTGGAACACATCGATCGGGAACTGGTCGTCGTGGCGGCCGTCGGCGATCTCGGTGGCCGCGGCGACGATGGCATCGGCTTTCTCCGGGTCGAGGAGACCGAGGTCGGCATTGACCGTGGCGCAGGCCGCCTTCAGCAGTCCCATCGCACGGATCTGGGTCCGCTCGAGCGGCCGTCCGCTGATCGGGAAGTTCTCGACGGCGCGCTGCGTCTGGGCCCGCCACAGGGCGTCGACGGGTACCTGCACCTCGCCCATGGTGTCGTGCTCGGTGCGGTACCGCTGCTCATTGCCCTGTGCTCCGGTCATCGGTGTCCTACTCCTTCGATCGAATCCTTATGCCGCTCAGCGGGACGTTCACGGCCCCGCTCGGGTCGGTGAAAAAGTCGTTGCCCTTGTCGTCAACAACGATGAACGCGGGAAAATTCTCGACCTCGATCTTCCACACGGCCTCCATGCCGAGCTCGGGGTACTCGATGATCTCCTGGCTCTTGATGCAGTCGAGCGCCAGACGCGCCGCGGGTCCGCCGATCGAGCCGAGGTAGAAACCGCCGTGCGAGCCGCACGCATCGGTGACCTGCTTGGACCGATTTCCCTTGGCCAGCATGACCATCGAGCCGCCGGCCGCCTGGAACTGCTCGACGTAGCTGTCCATCCGGCCGGCCGTCGTCGGCCCGAACGATCCGGAGGCCATGCCCTCGGGGGTCTTCGCCGGTCCCGCGTAGTAGACGGGGTGGTCGCGGAGGTAGTCGGGCATCGGTTCGCCGGCGTCGAGGCGCTCCTTGATCTTGGCGTGCGCGATGTCTCGCGCGACGACGAGTGGCCCGGTCAGCGACAGGCGGGTCTTGACCGGGTACTGCGAGAGCTGGGCGAGGATCTCCGGCATCGGACGGTTGAGGTCGACCTCGACCACCTCGCCGCCCGAGATGTCCTCGGCCACACCGGCTGCGGGCATGTACTTGGCCGGATCGGTCTCGAGCTGTTCGAGGAAGACGCCGTCGGCGGTGATCTTGCCGAGTGCCTGACGGTCGGCCGAACACGACACCGCGATCGCGACCGGGCACGACGCGCCGTGGCGGGGCAGCCGCACGACACGCACGTCGTGGCAGAAGTACTTGCCGCCGAACTGCGCACCGATACCGAAGGACTGGGTCAGCTTGAACACCTCGTCCTCGAGTTCGAGGTCACGGAAACCGTGCGCCGACATCGAACCCTGCGTGGGCAGGTTGTCGAGGTAGTGCGCTGACGCGTATTTGGCGGTTTTGAGTGCGAATTCGGCTGAGGTGCCGCCGATCACGACGGCAAGGTGGTACGGCGGGCACGCCGCGGTGCCGAGCGAGCGGATCTTCTCGTCGAGGAACTTCAGAATGCTCTTCGGGTTCAGGATCGCCTTGGTCTCCTGGAACAGGAACGACTTGTTGGCACTGCCACCACCCTTGGCCATGAACAGGAACTTGTACTCCGGCCCCTTGGGTCCCTGTTCGGTGGCGTAGATCTCGACCTGGGCGGGCAGGTTGGAGCCGGTGTTCTTCTCTTCGTAGGTCGTCAGCGGGGCGAGCTGCGAGTAGCGCAGGTTGAGCTGGGTGTAGGCGTCGTAGACACCCCGGGAGATGGCCTCGGCGTCGTCAGTGCCGGTCAGCACCCCTTCACTCTTCTTGCCCATCACGATCGCGGTGCCGGTGTCCTGACACATCGGCAACACGCCCCCCGCGGAGATGTTGACGTTCTTCAGCAGGTCGAGCGCGACGAACCGGTCGTTACCCGAGGCCTCCGGGTCGTCGATGATCTTGCGCAGCTGCGCGAGATGAGCCGGGCGCAGGTAGTGGCTGATGTCGTGCATGGCCTCGGCGGTGAGCCGCCGGATGGCCTCCGGGTCGACCTGCAGGAAAGTTCGGCCGCCGGCGGTGAAGGTGGACACACCGTCTGCGGTGATCAACCGGTACGGGGTCTCGTCGGCGCCGGTGGGGAGCAGATCGGAGTAGAGAAACTCGGGGGCTGAGGCTGGTTTACTCACGGACCGCATCGTATCGCCCGCCCGAACGGCCCCACGCCACAGGTTGACTCGTGAAGTCGCCGGGGTCGGGACATCTCGGCCCGCTCGCTTCGCTCCCGGCACCGGGACATCTCCGCCCGCTCGCTTCGCTCCCGGCACCGGCATGGGGCCGAATCGGGTCTCAGAGATCGATGCGGGAGTAGCCGCGGAGCTTGGCCGGCTTGTGAACGGCCTCGATGCGACGGACGGTGCCGGACTTCGAGCGCATCACCAGCGACCGGGTCGTCGCTCCGTTGGGTCGGTAGGTGACGCCGCGCAGCATGTCGCCGTTGGTGACGCCGGTGGCGCAGAAGAAGGCGTTCTCGCCGCTGACGAGGATGTCATTGGTCAGCACGCGGTCCAGGTCGTGGCCGGCGTCGAGGGCCTTCTGCCGCTCTTCGTCGTTGCGCGGCCACAGCTTGCCCTGGATCTCGCCGCCCATGCACTTCATCGCCACCGCGGTGATGATGCCCTCGGGGGTGCCGCCGACGCCCATGAGCATGTCGACGGTGGAGTAGTCGTCGGCGGCCGCGACCGCACCGGCGACGTCGCCGTCGGAGATGAGGCGGATCTTGGCGCCGGCCGCCCGGATCTCACCGATGAGATCGGCGTGGCGGGGACGGTCGAGGACGATGACCGTCAGATCGGCGACGTCGATGCCCTTCGCCTTGGCGACCGAGTTGATGTTCCACTCGACGGACTCGTTGATGTTGATGGCGCCCTTGGCGTCGGGGCCGACGGCGATCTTGTCCATGTAGAACACGGCCGACGGGTCGTACATGGTGCCGCGTTCGCTGACCGCGATCACCGAGATCGAGTTGGGGCGTCCCTCGGCCATCAGGGTGGTGCCGTCGATGGGGTCGACGGCGACATCGCAGTCGGGTCCCTCGCCGTTGCCGACCTCCTCGCCGTTGTAGAGCATCGGCGCCTCGTCCTTCTCGCCTTCGCCGATGACCACGACACCGCGCATCGACACCGACGAGAGCAGCTCGCGCATCGCGTCGACCGCGGCGCCGTCACCGCCGTTCTTGTCGCCCCGGCCGACCCAGCGCCCGGCCGCGAGTGCAGCCGACTCGGTCACGCGGACCAACTCCATCGCGAGGTTGCGGTCCGGGGCCTGGTGGGTGCTGACGGTCATGGGCAATCGACTCCTCTGTACGGCGCTGGTCGCCTGGGCGGCGCCGAGTGATCGTGGCGGTGGTCTCGAAGACCATCCTTGCATGTCACACCGGCCATTCGGTCAGTGACCCTGCTGGTGGGATACTCGGCGCCATGGCAGACAAACCCCGCATCCTGATCAACGGTAAGGACATGTTCTGGTCGTTGGTGCCGTTGCTCGCGCTGTGTGCGTTGGTGCTGATCGCCTCGGGGAACTGCTCGGTCGGGGCGTCCAAGGACGTGGCCGACAGCAAGCTGCCGCCGTTCGACGTGGTCAGCGCACTGAACGCGGATGCCAGTCAGCTGGCGTTCCCGATCCGCCGCCCGCCGACACCGGAGGGATGGCGACCCAACTCGGGTTCGTCGGACGCCATCGAGGGACATCGGGTCAGCACGGTGGGGTGGCTGAGCAGCAGCGGCGCCTACGTACAGCTCAGCCAGTCCGATGCGCCTGAGGACGTGCTCGTGCCCTATCTGGGCGGCAACGGAGGTGACTTCGGCGACATCTCCGGCACCGGTACCCGTCAGGCGGGCGGGCGCCAGTGGGTGACCTACGAGACCGCGGAGGGCAAGAAGTTCTGGATCACCGATCTGGGCGACGTGCGCATCGCGGTGCTGTCGCGGGGCAACGATGCCGACATCGAGACGATCGCGTCGTCGGTCGTCACCCAGGCGCCGTTGCAATTGGGGTAGCGCACTACTCGTGAGAACCGGGTCCCGAGTTCCTAGCGTCGTCTCCAGGAGGCGCTCATGGCTGGGGGATCTGGGTTCGGCCCGCACTTCGTGTGGGCGAGGCTCGCGTTGGTCGCGGTCCTGGTGCCATTGGTGGTGACCGTGCCGGTGCAGAGCGTCGGCGCGACCGTGAACCGGACCGCGCCGATCGCGGCGACCGCACCCGATCCGGGCGTCGTCGGGCCGACCTCCGACGACGCCGTCGGGTGGCCGCTTTCCTCCCCGGTGAGGGGCGGGGAGGATCGGCGGCCTGTCCTCGCGCGAGCCGGTGCGCGCCCGACCGCCGAACATGCCCGCGTCAGCGCCCTCGACCACGACCTGCTCGCGCGGTTCGAGTGATCAGTCGTCGTCCTCATCGCCGGGATCGGCGCCCTTGTCGGTGATCGCCGCCTCGATGCGCGTCCGGGCCCCGCGCAGGTGTTCCTCGCAGCGCGTGGCGAGGGCCTCTCCGCGTTCCCAGAGCGCGAGCGAGGCGTCGAGATCGAGCCCGCCGTGCTCGAGGGTGGTGACGATCTCGGCGAGCTCGTCCCGTGCCTCCTCGTACCCGAGTTCCTGGATGGGAGTGGATGTCTCGTCGGTGCTCACGCGTCTCCTCCGTCTTCGTGCGCGTTCGTCGGTTCGGTCGCGCTGCCCGTCCGGGATCGTGCGCGGGAGCGGCGTGCGGCGGGCCCGTCGACCCGGGCGGTCGCGGCGCCGTCGGCGACCCGGATCCGCACCTGCGCACCCGGCGGCAGGTCCGCGAGGGTGCCGACCACATGCGGGGGATCGGTGTCGGTGCGCTGCACCACCGCGTAACCGCGCGCCAGGGTCTGCGCGGGACCGAGGGTCGACAACCGCGCGGCGAGGTGCTCGCTGCGACGCTCCTCGGAATCTATGTGGCGCAACACATCCCGCCGCAATACGCGGACCAGTTCGGCCACCCGCGCGGCTTCGGAGTCCACCAGCACCCCGGGACGGGCGAGCACCGGACGCGCCCGGAGCGCCGCCACGACGCCGGACTCCCGCCGGACCCAGTTGCGCAGCGCCTGCGCACTGCGGCGGCGCAGGTCCGCGATGCCGGCGAGCTCGGCCTCGACGTCGGGGACCACTCGTTTGGCGGCGTCTGTGGGGGTGGCCGCGCGCAGATCCGCGACGAAATCGAGCAACGGATTGTCCGGTTCGTGCCCGATCGCGCTGACGACCGGCGTCCGGCACCGCGAGACCGCGCGCAACAGCGCCTCGTCGGAGAAGGGGAGCAGGTCTTCGACGCTGCCCCCGCCGCGCGCGATGATGATGACCTCGACATCCGGGTGTGCATCGAGTTCGGCGAGATGGGTGAGGATGCGGGCGACGGCCGTCGGGCCCTGCACGGGGGCTTCCCTGATGTCGAAACGGACGTCCGACCAGCGCGCGGTGGCCACGCTCACCACGTCGTGCTGCGCGGCGCTCGCCCGCCCGCTGATCAGCCCGACCACCCGCGGCAGGAAGGGCAGGGGCCGCTTGAGGCGCGAGTCGAAGAGGCCCTCGGCGGCCATCAGCTGGCGCAGTCGTTCGATGCGCAACAGGAGCTCGCCGATGCCCACCGCCCGGATCTCGCTGACGCGCAGGGACACGGTGCCGCGACCGGTGTAGTAACTCGGACGGCCCAGGACCACCACGGAACTGCCGTCGGTCAGGGGAACCTCGGTGCGCGCCAATAGATCCGGGCTGCACGTCACCGAGATCGAGATGTCGGCGGCGGGATCGCGCAGGGTGAGGAACGCGGTCCGGGTGCCGGGTCGCCGGCTGATCTGGGTGACCTGACCCTCCACCCAGATCTGTCCGAGCCGGTGGATCCAGTCGGCGATCTTGGTGTTGACCGTCCGGACCGGCCACGGGTGCTCGGCGGAGTTCGGTGAGGAGGAACGTCGCGGTGTGTCGCTCGTGTCGGCTCCAGTCACGCTTCGGTGGAGCGCTTGTTCTGCGCGGCGATCCGGTTCTCGAGCATCGTCACGAACGGCGCGCGGGCACGACCGGCCTTCTCGTAGTCGACGAGCGCGATCAGGTCTTCGATGGCGACCGTCCGGAGCCGGGCGCGCAGTTGCGCGAGGGTCAGGGTGTCGTAGTCGATGAGTTCGACTATCTCGGGTCCCGAACCGTCGGACGACGTGACCGCCTCGGTGCCCGGCACCTCGGCCGCGACGGCCTCGTCGGGGGTGGAACTGTACAGCGCGAACCGACCCGCGTCGGCTCGCGGCGGCGCGGCGAGATCGGCGTCGGTGGCCGCCTCTTCGACCTCGTCGTCGATGGTGGTGGGGCCGGGTGTGGTCGGTGCTGGGGTGGCCGGTGCGGGACTCGGTGCCTTAGCGGCGGGGGCGGGCGGCGAGACCGGTGCGGGGCTCTCCGGCTCGTCCTCGTCGAAGCGCGCCCATTCGGGCTGTTCGTCGGGCCGGTCGAAGAACATCTCCAGGGCGGCGTCGCCCTTGATGGCCAGTTCGGCGATGTTCTGTTGCGCCCGCATGCCGGCCTGAAGGGTCTGGCTGACCGCGGTCATCGGCAACGTGATGAGCAGGGCCGGGAGTTTCCGCGTCTCCTCGAGGGCGGTGACGATCAGACCAGCGGCTATCCGGGCAGGGTACGGTGCGCGATCCATGCCAACACTCTGCCATCACGAGCAACGTCGCGTAACCCGTACCCTGGGAAGCATGTCTGAGACGAAGCGTGTCCTCCTCGCCGAACCCCGCGGCTACTGCGCTGGTGTCGACCGTGCGGTGGAGACGGTCGAGCGTGCCCTCGACAAGCACGGCGCTCCCGTCTACGTGCGCAAGGAGATCGTGCACAACCGGCACGTCGTGGAGACCCTCGCCGAGCGCGGGGCGATCTTCGTCGGTGAGACCGACGAGGTGCCCGAGGGTGCGATCGTCGTGTTCTCCGCGCACGGCGTCTCCCCGCTGGTGCACCAGACCGCCGCGGAGCGCAACCTGCGGACCATCGACGCGACCTGCCCGCTGGTCACCAAGGTCCACCAGGAGGCCAAGCGGTTCGCGCGCGACGACTACGACATCCTGCTGATCGGCCACGAGGGCCACGAGGAGGTCGAGGGCACCGCCGGTGAGGCTCCCCAGCACATCCAGCTGGTCGACGGCCCCGACAGCGTGGAGTCGGTGACGGTCCGAGACGAGTCGAAGCTCGTCTGGCTGTCGCAGACCACCCTCTCGGTCGACGAGACGATGGAGACCGTCCGGCGTCTCCGGGAGAAGTTCCCGCTGCTCAACGACCCGCCCAGCGACGACATCTGCTACGCCACCCAGAACCGCCAGGTGGCGGTCAAGGCCATGGCGCCCGAGTGCGATCTGGTGATCGTCGTCGGGTCACAGAACTCGTCGAACTCGGTACGCCTCGT
Organism: Gordonia sp. HS-NH1; assembly: GCF_001418765.1. Classification (NCBI taxonomy): domain Bacteria; kingdom Bacillati; phylum Actinomycetota; class Actinomycetes; order Mycobacteriales; family Gordoniaceae; genus Gordonia; species Gordonia sp. HS-NH1. The sequence continues at coordinate 89,192 of NZ_LIYC01000004.1, read as the reverse complement.
GGAAGTGGCCCTGCAGGCCGGCGCGAGGGCAGGCCACCTGGTCGACTACGCGCGTGAGATCGACGAGTCGTGGCTGGACGGTGTCACGACCGTCGGCGTCACCTCCGGCGCGTCGGTGCCCGAGGTCCTGGTCCGCGGCGTCCTGGATTACCTGGCCGAGCGCGGCTACGGCACGGTCGAGACCGTCAACACGGCCAACGAGACCCTCACCTTCGCGCTTCCGCGCGAGCTGCGCCCGGCACGCACGTCGAGCTGACGCCGCGCAGACCGTTACTCCCGCGGTGGCCGCGAGCGTCAGAACTCGTCCGGGTCGAGCTTGCGCACGCGCCGATGAGGTAGCGCGATCGCGAGGACCGCTGCGATGACGATCGCCGCGACGGCGCTGCCGATGATCGCGACGTCGCGGGCGGTGTGATCGGGCGGCTGCGCAACCGGCGGGGCGGCGATCGGCGCCGAGGCGCGGTCCGGCTGGTCCTCGACGGGCAACTCTGCAGTCAGGGCGGCGACCGGGTCGACGACGCCGTGGCCGATCCGCTGATCGCGGCCGGTACCCGGCGAATGCGCGGTCTCGATGATGCGGTCCATCACCTCGCGCGCGGACAGCTCGGGAAATCGCGAGCGGATCAGCGCGGCGGTACCGGCCACATACGGCGCGGCGAAACTCGTACCGATCAGGGGAACCGGTCCGGCGTCGCTCTCCTGCGCCGACGCCAGTCGTCTCGAGCCACGTCGGCTGTCGAGGCTCACGATGTCGGTCCCCGGGGCCGCGACGCTCACCCACGGCCCGTGCAGGCTGAAGTCGCTCGGGGAGCCGGTGTCGGCGTCCACGGAGCCCACCGTCAGCACATACGGCGAGTACCACGCGGGGCTGGCGATGGTGGACACCGACCGCCAGCCGTCGGGGTCGTCGGCGGCAGGGGCCGGGTTCTGGTTCTGGCAGGCGCCGTCGCGGGTCAAATTGCCGGCCGCGACGACCACCACGACGTCGCGCTCGTAGGCGTGGCGGATGGCCGCGCCGAGTGCGCGATCGTCGACCGAGTCCGACGCCGGGGCACACGCCACCTCGGAGATGTTGATGACGGTGGCGCGTAGATCGACCGCGCGCACGATCGCGTGGGCGAGCGTCCGGACCGAGCCGTACCCGGACCCGACCACCGGCGCGCCGTCGTCCCGTGCGCGATCGTCTTTCTTCCGGAAGGCGCTGCTCGACTGGCGGATGGCGATGACCGAGGCTGCGGGCGCCACCCCGGCGAATGCGTCGGAGGCGCTCGGACGTGCGGCGATGATGCCGGCCACCAGGGTCCCGTGTGCATCGCAGTCGTCGAGTCCGTTGCCACCCGAGACGTAGTCGCCGCCGGCGACGACACGGCCGAGCCGCGGATGCGGTGTGACGCCGGTGTCGATGACCGCGACCCGCTGACCCTGCCCGCGGCTGAACCGCCACGCTTCCGGGAGATTCATCATCGACTGTGCCGCAGTCGGTTTCGACACATTGCGGGTCAATTCCGCGGTGTTGCACAGGTGGCTCTGCTCGGTCGGTTCCGGCGGGGCGACCGGGGCCGACCGGATCAGGGCGCCGGGGTCGATCCGCGGCGGGGTCACCGCCGCGGCCGGCGATGCCGACGTCCCGACCAGCGCCGCGACCAGGGCCGTCGCGAACACCCCCGCGCTGCGGGTGCGCATGCCGCGCATCAGATCTCGCGGACGATTCGATACAGGTCGAGCAGCCAGAGCAGCAGGGGCACGATGAGCGCGACGAGGATGTACTCGCCGATCTCCGCCCAGCGCCGCATCACGGGGGAGAAGTCCTGGTTCGGGGCGACGACGCCGAAGACGAATGCGGCGATCACGACGACGACGCCGAGTGCGAAACCGATGACCGGCCATCGGTCGTCGCCGAAGGCGAGACCGGTGATCAGCGTGATCACCACGAGCGATCCGCCGACGATGAGGATTCCGGCCTGGAACAGGTCGCTGTGGGAGCGGCCCCGCAGGCACAGCACGACGCCGATGATCGCGGCGTAGACGGCGTTGCGCCACTCGAATCCGGCGAGCGGGGAGGCGGTGAGGACCGCCGCGATGGCGGTGACCGCGGTCAGCCCGCCGACGATACCGGTCAGATAGGCATTGGCGAGATAGGAACGACGTTCCAGCGCATCGGCTTTGGGGAGTGCGGTCGCGCCGATCGCCCCGATGCCCTCGATGGCCGGGCGCGGTTCGATGTCCTTGACGTCGATGGCGGCACCGGCCGTCGGGACCGGGGGCAGTGGGAGTTTGGCGAGCAGGATGGTGGTGCGGGGCGCGAGCCCGATCAGGAGCAGGCCGACCGCGGCGATGACGGCGGCGACGTCGGGCACCGGTGCATCGATGAGGAGTCGGGCCCCGGCGCCGGCCGCGCCGAGCAGCGCCGCGCTGGTCACGGCACTGTGCGCGGTGGCGCCGACGGCGGTCATGCGGTAGCTGACGACGGCGGCCACGAGTGTGAACGCGAATCCCAGCGTCAGATGCGCGGCGCCGAACTGTCCGGGCGTGAGGATCATCCCGGTCACGAACGCCATCGGTGCGGCGCACAACGACAGGACGGTCGAACTCTGTTCGTCGCGGTAGTAGCGGGACACGATGGTCGAGGCGGTGACGAATCCGACGACCGCCAGGCCCGACAGGCCCGCGAACCACAGGGCGCCGGTGTCGGCCCGGACCGCGGCCAGCGATGCCGCCGCCGCGACCGCGGCGACGAGAGCCAGTGCGTAACCGACTCGTCGGGCGGCCGCCGCGGTCCAGTCGACGAACTGGGATTCGTTCAGCCGGGCGACGGCGTCGACCACGTCGTCGAAGAGCACCGGGGACTCCCCGGTGCGCGTCGAGGTCAGCAGCAGTAGGTCGCCGTCGCGGATGCCCGACTCGGACAGCGACCTGTGCAGGGGGAGCGGTTCCTGTCCGACGAGGGCGAGGGTCCACTTGTTCTGGCGATCGTGCGGGCGTCCGGGGTTGCGCGCGTCGGCGTCGGGATCGTCGGGGTCCGACCGCGTGGGGTTACGCGACTCGATCTGCGCCACGAGGTCGCCGATGAGTCCCGCGATGGGGATGCCGGCGGGCAGGCCGACGTCGAGCTGGGTGTTGCCGCCCAGTACCGACACCCGTACGAGCTGAGGTTCGACGGCCGCCTCGCCCCGCCGACGGTCCCCGGTGTCCGCACCGGCAGCGGTGGTCGGGTACCCCGGCGCGAATCCGTCCACAGACGTCATCAGGTCAATCCTCCCCCTGGGTTCAGCAGCTAACATAGCCAACCTCAGCGGGTTCGACCGCCTGGGGATACACAGCGCGACATGTCAGGGGGGACGTGTGGTCACCACGACCGAGGGATTTGTGCGTCGGCCGCGCATCACGCCGCCGCGCACGCCCGGCGGCGAGGTCAACATCCAGGCGCCGCCGGACGTGCCCCGGGTGGTGCCGGGCAGTCTCCTGATGAGGCTGCTCCCGGTGGTGATGGTCGTCGCGGTGGTCGGCATGGTGTCGCTGATGGTCGTCACCGGTGGACGCAACATCCTGTCCAACCCGCTGTTCATGATGTTCCCGCTGATGATGCTGATGTCGATGTTCGGCATGTTCGCCGCGGGCGGGCGCGGCGGCGGCAAACGCGCGGGCGAACTCAACGAGGAGCGCAAGGACTACTTCCGCTACCTCGGCCAGCTGCGCAGTCAGGTCTTCGAGACGGTCGACAACCAGCGCGCGGCGCGCACCTGGAGTCACCCGGATCCGCGAGCGCTGCTCGACGTGATCGGCAGCAGGCGGATGTGGGAGCGGCGCCCCAGCGACGCCGACTTCGCCCATGTGCGAGTGGGTGTCGGCGTCCAGCGCCTGGCCACTCGGCTCATGCCCCCGGAGACCGGACCCCTCGAGGACATCGAGCCGGTGTCGATGGTGGCCCTGCGCCGATTCGTGCGCACACATTCCGCGGTGTACCGCCTGCCGACCTCGATCTCGTTGCGCGGCTTCCCGGCCGTCAACATCGAGGGTGCCCGGCAGGAGACCCGCGAGCTCATCCGGTCGATGATCGTCGAGTTGTGCGCATTCCACGGTCCCGATCACCTGCACATCGGCATCGTCACCGGTGACCCCGCGGGGGAGGCCTGGGACTGGGCGAAATGGCTTCCGCACGTGGGACATCCGACGCTCCGGGACGGTGTCGGCGCGATGCGGATGATCTACCCGACGCTGGCCGACCTGGAGAACTCGATGGCCGCCGACCTCTTGGAGCGCGGCCGGTTCAGCCGGTCCGCGCCGCCGAACGCCAACCGCGCGCACCTCGTGGTGATCATCGACGACGGCTATGTCGCCGGCGACGAACGGATCATCAACGACGCGGGCATGGAGGGGGTCACGATCCTCGACCTGACCGCGCCGCCGGACGGTCTCGCGGCGCGACGCGGTCTGCAACTCGTCGTCCGCGGCGGCAAGGTCTCGGCGCGAAGCGCGGCCGGCGTCGAGGAGTTCGCCGACATGGACTCGCTCACGATCCCCGAGGCCGAGGCGATCGCCCGGCGCATGGCGCGCTATCGGCTCGCCACCGCCGCGACGCTGGCCCACCTCGAGTCGGAGGCGACCTCGGCCGACCCGGGCCTGCCCGCACTGCTGGGCATCGACGATGCGGCGCGGTTCGATCCCGCCACCGCCTGGCGCGGGCGGACGGGCCGGGAGCGCCTGCGCGTGCCGATCGGGTACACGCCGACCGGGGCCCCCGTCGAGATCGACATCAAGGAGAGTGCACACGGTGGCATGGGTCCGCACGGGCTGTGTATCGGCGCCACCGGATCGGGGAAGTCGGAGTTCCTGCGCACTCTCGTGCTGGCCATGCTGGCGACCCATTCGCCGTCCGAGCTGAATCTCGTACTCGTCGACTTCAAGGGCGGCGCGACGTTCCTCGGTCTGGAATCCGCTCCCCACGTCGCCGCGATCATCACCAACCTCGAGCAGGAACTGTCGATGGTCGACCGCATGAAGGACGCACTCTCCGGTGAGATGAACCGGCGCCAAGAGGTGCTGCGCGCGGCGGGCAACTACGCCAATGTCGCCGACTACGAGCGCGCACGCGCATCCGGGGTGCGCCTCGATCCGCTGCCCGCACTGTTCATCGTCGTCGACGAGTTCTCCGAACTGCTCGCGCAGAAGCCGGATTTCGCCGAGCTGTTCGTCGCGATCGGCCGCCTGGGCCGCTCGCTGCACATCCACCTGCTCCTCGCCTCGCAACGTCTGGAAGAAGGCAAGCTCCGCGGCCTGGACTCGCACCTGTCCTATCGGATCGGCCTGAAGACCTTCTCCGCCAACGAGTCCCGGTCGGTTCTCGGTGTTCCCGACGCGTACCACCTGCCGAGTGTTCCGGGTTCGGCGTACCTCAAGTGCGACTCGGCCGACCCGATCCGGTTCAACACGTCCTACGTGTCGGGGGCCTACTACTCGCCGACGGTCACCGAATCGTCGGACCCGGGCACCACCGCGTCGCCGGGGCGCGGGAACCTGAAAGTGTTCACCGCGCTTCCGGTCCCGCTGGACGAGGGTGCGTCCCGGTCCCTGCTCGACCAGGCCGAGAGTCTGCTCGACGAGGAACCGCCCGCTCCCGAGGCGCCCGCCGACTTCGAACCCGTCTCGGCGCCGGTGCCCACTCTCATGGAGACGATCGTCGAACGCATCGCAGGCGCCGGCCCGCCCGCCCACCGCGTCTGGCTGCCGCCGCTGGACTCCTCGCCGACCGTCGAACACCTTCTCGGCGAGCGGGATTGGTCCCACCCGGCGGAGCCGGGCGATCTCGCCGTCCCGATCGGCATCGTCGACCGGCCCTACGACCAGCGACGTGACCCGCTGGTCATCGACCTCGCGGGCGCCGCGGGCAACGTGGCGGTGGTCGGCGGTCCGCAGTCGGGCAAGTCGACGACTCTGCGCACGATCATCATGTCGGCCGCGGCGTCCCACACGCCCGAGCAGGTGCAGTTCTACTGTCTGGACTTCGGCGGCGGCAGTCTGGCCGGCCTCGCCGGACTCCCGCATGTCGGTTCGGTCGCCTCGCGCGGCGACATGGACGCCGTCCGCCGCACGGTTGCCGAGGTCGCGGCCGTGGTCCGGTCCCGCGAACTGCTGTTCACCCGCCTGGGGGTCGAGTCGATGCGCGACTATCGGGCCCGTCGCGCGTCCTGGTTCCGGTCCGGCGTCACCTCGTCGGCGGCCGACCCGCTGGCCCAGGATCGGTTCGGGGACGTGTTCCTCGTCCTCGACGGCATGAACGTGCTGCGTACGGAACTGGAATCGCTCGAGGAACAGATCACCGCGATCGTGGCGCAGGGGTTGAGCTACGGCGTCCACGTCATGGTCACCGCGTCCCGGTGGGCCGAGGTGCGCCCGGCCGTCCGCGATCTCATGGGTACCCGGATCGAGCTGCGGCTGGGCGATCCGATGGATTCCGACATGGGCCGCCGCGCTGCCGCGCTGGTCCCGCAGAACCGTCCCGGTCGTGGTCTGACCGGGCAGGAACTGCACATGCTGATCGCGTTGCCGCGACTGGACCCGGTCAGCAGTGCCGAGTCGCTACCCGCCGGCGTCGCCCAGTCGGTGGAGAAGCTGACCGCCGCCTATCCGGGCCGTTCGGCGATGGCCGTGCGGAAACTGAGCACCGAGATCGACTACGCGTCGGTGCAGCGCGCCGTCGCCGACGCCGGGCTGACGCTGGCGCCCAACCAGGTGGCGATCGGTGTCGGTGAGCTCGAACTCGCGCCGGTGGTCCTCGACTTCACCGCGCAGCCGCATTTCATGGCGTTCGCCGACGTCGAGCACGGCAAGACCAACCTGCTGCGGACGATCGTCACCGGGCTGGTCGCCGGTGCCTCGCCGGAGCAGGTGCGAATCGTCTTCGTCGACTACCGCCGCACGATGCTGGGAATCATCGACGGCGATCATCTGGCCGGTTACGCGAGTTCGCCTGACCGGGCGGCGTCGATGATGACGGAGCTGGCGGCCTACCTGAAGAACCGGATGCCACCGGAGGACGTGACGGTTGCCCAGCTGCGGGACCGCACCTGGCTCGAGGGCCAGCCCGAGGTGTATGTCGTGGTCGACGACTACGACATGGTGGTCACCTCGACGGGGAACCCGATGCTGCCGATCGTCGAACTGGCCTCCCATGCGCGCGACATCGGGCTGCACGTCGTGCTCGCCCGACGTTCCGGTGGTCTGGGACGGGCGATGTTCGATCCGCTGATCGCCCGCCTCAAGGACCTGTCGTCGGACATCCTGTTGATGAGCGGGGACCGGGACGAGGGATTCATCACCGGCCGTTCGCGCCTGCAGTCACTGGTGCCCGGCCGGGGCGAGCTCGTGTCGCGGGTCCGGCCGCAGGAGATGATCCAGGTCGCCCATCTCCCGATCGGCGACTAGGTCGGGGCCGGGATGACTGGAGCGGGCGGGGCGCAGGGATCGGACGCGGGACCCGCGCACCTGACAGAACAGGGGAACCCCCGCCCGACCGTCGTCGATCTGGCGTTCGGGACGCCGCTGGTCTGGGAGCCGGACCTCGGTCTGCGGCGGGTGGATCGCGACGTGCGCACGTTGCTCGAGTCGGTGGACCAGACGAGCGTCGTGGTCGACGGTCGGCGCGATCACCTGCGGCAGGTGTGGCGGCGGGTCTTCGCCGATCTCGGCCTGCCCGCGGGACGACCGATGGTCGTCGGGCACCCGAGCACGTGGGGACCACGGCGTGCGTCGACTCTCGCCGATGTCGGCGACGCGCGCTCATCGGTGGAGCTGGTGCCGCGGGCGGTGCTCGTCGCACGCAGCCATGCCGACCTGACCGTGCAGCGGTGTGCCGTCGTCGAGACCACCCATCTACCGCGGCCGCCCGCCGATCCCGCCCATCCGCGTCCGTCGTGGTGGGACGTGCAGATCGTGGGTCGCGGTCCCGACGGGTGGGCCGTCGAGCGCTCCGGGGTCATCCGGCCCGGTCCCGGTGATCGGTCGCACTCCTCGGTCGTCGTCGACGGAATCGACGTCATCGACGACTCGGTCGAGGCGGTGTTCGTCGACGGGGATCGTCGCGACGAGGTGTCCGCGGCGATCGATCTCGTCTCGGCTCACGCGGTCGCGGGGCGGGTCGTCGCCGTCGACCGTGATCTGGGTGTCCGGCTCGGTCACCGCACCGGCGGCGCCGCCGATGACGCGGTGGCCCCCGTACGTGATCCCGGCCCGCCGGGTGCGGTACCGGCAGGCGGTACACGCCGACGGCCACGATCACTGGTCGCCGCCGCCGTCGTGGCGGCTCTGGTCGTGAGCGGGGCGGTCGGGGTGGGGCTCTGGCAGCGCGACCCCGCGTCGGGTACGTCGTCGACGGATGTCCGGCTCGGCCGCGCGACGCTGACCGTGCCGGGGGACTGGCGACAGGCCGAACAGGAGACCCCGACCGACGCGGCCGACGACCCGTCGACCACCCGCGCGGTGTTCGTGGACCCCGACGACGGTCGGCGCATCATCGCCGTCCTCACCGAGGTACGCGAGGGCTCCACGCCGGCGTCGGTGGCGGACAGCCTCCGCAACCGGATCGAGCAGCGCGGCGACGACGTGGTCACCGAGTTCTCCGCCACCACCCGGTTCGCCGGCCGCGATGTGATCGGCTACCGGGAGTCGCCGGCGTCGGGCGGGGCGATCCGCTGGTACGTCGTCGTCGACGACGGCCTGCAGGTCTCGATCGGCTGCCAGGCGGGCACCGCGGCCGAGCCCACCGACGCCGAATGCGCGGAGGCGGTGCGCAGTGTCCGGGTCTCGCCGTCATAGGCGGGTGGCCGCCGGTGGCGGGGCCGGCGTCGGTGCCGACGCCGTCTGTTTTGACCCTGACCAGCACGGTCGCGTAGCCTGGATCGCTGGTGCTCGGCACCTGGTCCGCATCAGCGTGTCCAGGTCAGCGGAGGCCCGGGTCCCCACTGGTCGCCGGGAACAACCTCTGCCGTGCACCCGACCAGCACCCACAGACAAGAGTTGAGGACAACTGTGCCTACCTACACCCCGAAGGCCGGTGACATCACGCGTACGTGGCATGTCATCGACGCCGAGAACGTGGTGCTCGGCCGGCTGGCCGTGCAGGTCGCGAACCTGCTCCGCGGCAAGCACAAGCCGACCTACGCCCCGCACATGGACGGCGGCGACTTCGTCGTCGTCATCAACGCGGAGAAGGTTGCGCTGACCAGCAACAAGGCGGATCGCAAGCTGAACTACACCCACTCGGGGCATCCCGGTGGCCTGAAGTCCCGCACCACGACCGAGCTGCTCGCGACCTACCCCGAGCGCGTCATCGAGAAGGCCGTCAAGGGCATGCTGCCGTCGACCAAGCTCGGCCGCGCCATGGCGTCGAAGCTGAAGGTCTACGCCGGCCCGAATCATCCGCACGCGGCCCAGCGCCCCGTCCCCTTCGAGATCAAGCAGGTGGCCCAGTGAGCAACGAGAACATCAACGACGCCGTCGAGGCCGTCGACGAAGCTGATGTCGCCGAAGCCGCGGCCGTCGAGGTCGTGGAGGCCGAGGCCGTCGAGGTTGCCGCTGACGACTACGAGACCGCCGCCGTCGAAGACGTGCGCGAGCCGATCGTCATCGATCGTCCGATCCAGACCGTCGGCCGCCGCAAGGAAGCCGTCGTCCGCGTCCGCCTGATGCCGGGCAACGGTGGGTTCACCCTCAACGGACGCTCGTTGGAGGAGTACTTCCCCAACAAGGTGCACCAGCAGCTCATCAAGGCGCCGCTGGTCCTCGTCGAGCGCACCGAGTCGTTCGACATCTTCGCCAAGCTCGTCGGCGGCGGCCCCTCGGGCCAGGCCGGCGCGCTGCGTCTCGCCATCGCGCGTGCGCTCATCGAGGTCACGCCGGAGGATCGTCCCGCCTTGAAGAAGGCCGGCTTCCTCACCCGCGACCCGCGTGCGGTCGAGCGCAAGAAGTACGGCCTCAAGAAGGCCCGCAAGGCGTCGCAGTACTCCAAGCGCTGATCTTGGCACGCCTTTTCGGAACCGACGGCGTCCGAGGCCTGGCCAACGCCGAGCTCACTCCCGAGCTCGCGTTGCGCCTGGCCTCGGCCGCCGCGGTCGTTTTCGCAGAGAGTTCGGCGACCGACTCCCACCGGCGCCCGCGTGCGGTGGTCGGACGCGATCCGCGCGCATCCGGCGAGATGCTGGAGGCCGCGGTGTGCGCGGGGCTGGCCGCCACCGGAGTCGACGCCATCTGCGTCGGCACCGTGCCGACCCCGGCGGTCGCGTTCCTGACCGCGGACTACCGCGCCGACTTCGGGGTGATGATCTCCGCATCGCACAACCCCATGCCCGACAACGGGATCAAATTCTTCTCCGCCGGCGGGCACAAACTCGACGACGACGTCGAGGACCGCATCGAGGCGGCGATGGGCGATGACCTCATCCGTCCGATCGGTGCCGCGGTGGGGCGCATCGTCGCGGCGCCCGACGCCGGCGACCGTTACCGGCAGCACCTCGCGCAGGCCATCGACACCCGGCTGGACGGGCTGACGGTGGTCGTCGACTGCGCGCACGGCGCAGCGTCGGAGCTCGCGCCGCTGGCCTACGCCGACGCCGGCGCGACCGTCATCGCGATCCACGCCGAGCCGGACGGTCTGAACATCAACGCCGACTGCGGGTCCACGCACATGGACAAGCTGCAGGCGGCGGTCCTCGAGCACGGAGCCGACCTCGGACTGGCGCACGACGGTGACGCAGACCGTTGTCTCGCAGTCGATTCCACCGGTCAGATCGTCGACGGTGATGCCATCATGGCCGTGCTCGCGACGTCGTTGAAGGATCAGGGAAGGCTTCGGGAGAACGTGCTCGTGGCCACGGTCATGAGCAATCTCGGACTGCACATCGCGATGCGTGACGCCGGGATCACCGTGCACACCACCGCGGTCGGGGACCGGTATGTCCTCGAGGAGCTGCGCCGGGGCGGTTATTCGATCGGCGGGGAGCAGTCCGGCCACATCGTCGTCCCGGGTTCGGGCACGACGGGTGACGGCATCCTGACCGGGCTGATGCTCATGGCCCGCATGGCCGCCACCACGGCACGCCTCGCCGACCTGGCCGGCATCGTCACCGTGCTGCCCCAGGAACTGATCAACGTGCGCGTCGCCGACAAGCATGCGGTGTCGCAGTCGCAAGCGGTCCGCGACGCGGTCGCGGTCGCGGAGACGGAACTGGGCGAGACCGGCCGAGTCCTGTTGCGGCCGTCGGGAACCGAGCAGCTCGTTCGCGTCATGGTGGAGGCCGCGACCGCCGACCAGGCGTTGTCGGTGGCCGGCCGTCTGGCCGAGGTCGTCCAGGGCGCGGGGGCATGACCGGTACGACGCCGCGGGCGGTGCTGTTCGACTTCTCCGGCACGCTGTTCCGCTTCGAGGCCCGCGACGAGTGGTTCGCCGACCTGCGCGATGACTCCGGCGCCGAGTTCGACCGTGACCGCCAGGCCGACATCATCCGGCGGATGGTCGCACCCGTCGGCCTGCCGGACGGCATCGTCGGTGACGATCGGCACGCCTGGGAATCCCGGGATCTCGATCCGGCGCTGCATCGCACCGGCTATCTGGCCCTGTTGCGTGCGGCGGGGATGAGTGACCCCGACCAGGCGAACTCGCTGTACAACCGAGTCCTCGATCCGTCGTCCTGGGTGCCGTTCGCCGACACCGTGGCGGTGCTCCGGAAGCTCGGTGCGGCACACGTCCCGGTCGGGATCGTCAGCAACATCGCCTTCGACCTGCGCAAGGTCCTGGCGCTGCACGACGTCGAGGACCTCGTGGGCGCGTTCGCGCTGTCCTACGAGGTGGGGGCGATCAAACCCGACCCCCGGATCTTCCACGCCGCCCTCGACCCGCTGGGTGTGCCGGCGGAGGAGGTGCTGATGGTCGGGGACAGCGAGACCGCCGACGGCGGTGCGCGTGCCCTCGGTTGCTCCTTCGCGCTGGTACACGACGTCCCGCCGGCCGACCGGCCCACCGCGTTGCTCGACGCGGTGACCTCGCACGGCGTCGAACTGCGCGGCTGAGTCCAGCCTGCGCCCGACGCGGGCACTGGCGGCACGGGCCCGCGTACGCGACAATTCCCTGCGGGTTCGCACACACACGGAACCGAACCGCACCGTCCTGCGTCCAAGTGTGCAGTATCCGAGTGTGCGGGGTCCGGATGTGCGGGCTCACCAGGTGCGGGATCGCGGCGGACCGGCAGCGGATCGGCTGAGCAGGTCGGGGAGGGATGGCATGGACGGCAGCGGTGCGGACGATGTCGTGTCGCGCCGGATCTCGATGGACACCGCCCAGGTGTCCGCGGTGTCGGCGTACTACCGCAGGTCCTCGCTGGTGCTGTCGGCGGTCGCCGACGACCTGGCCACGCGCGACTTCGGGACCTGGGCGCGCGATTCCGTTGTATCGGAAGGGAATTCGGTCGCCTTCGGCCCGCTCGCCGCCGCGTACGCCGGGATGAGCACGGCCCTGTCGCACCGCCTGCGGGTGCAGGCCGCGGCGGCCGCGGCCCTGGCCGACTCGCTGCGCAACAGTGCGCTGGCCATGGCGGACGGCGACGGCCGGGCGGCGGTCGAGATCGCGCGAGCATTGCCCGCCTCGGCGAAGGACGTCAGGTGAGACGAGGCACCGACTCACTGTCGGTTCTGAGATCCGACGCCCGAAGCGGTGTCGAGACACTGATCGAGCTCATATCGGCCGGTCGTCTGATGGGGGTGGGCGCCCCCGACGACGCCACCATCCGCAACGGACTCCGCGTCGTCGACGCCTTCGACATCGCGGCGCTGTCCGCGGACAGCCACGCCCTGGAGTCGGCGCATCGGGCCGTCTCCGAACAGCTTCACCACCTTCCCGAACAGCAGGTCCGCCTCGACGACGGCTGGAACAGTGAGTCCGCGACCGTGGCGATCGCGACGGTCATCGATCATCAGCGTCGTGCCGAGTCGGATCTGCACATCCTGCGCACCCTCACCGACGCGACCTCGGCCGCGGCGTCGGGTATCGACCGCCTGCTCCGCACCTTCTATCTGACGCTCGCACGGTTGTCGGCGCCGACCGCAGCGGGCGTGCCACCGGCCGAGCTCCCGCAGGCCGTGCTCACCGGCCGGGTACCGATCGGGGTGGCGGTCGAGGACATCTCGTCGCGGCTCGCCCTGTTCAGCACGTCGCTCGAGACCACGACCCGCGGTATCGCCGGGATCCTCGACCTCCTGAACCGGTCCGTCGACGGCATCGACGACGAGGCCTATCCGGTGGAGGCCGAGATGGCGGACGATCGTCCGGTCGCGCCGCCGGACCGGCCGGCCGCGGCGACATCCGTGGAGACCGCTGCCGCGCCCACTCCGGTCACCCGGACCTGGCTCGCCGAATCGACCACGGACGACCCGCCGCCGGAGATCGGGGCCGCCACCGCGTCCGCGGTGACCGGCCCATCTGTGACCGGCTCATCTGTAACGGAGCCGGCCGGATCCGCTCCGCCACCCGAACCCGTCGAGGCCGCACGCGTCGACCGCGAACCCGACGACGGCATCGACATCCCGTTCCGGCTGGGCGGCACCGAGGGGCACGACGCACCCGCCACCCCTCCAACCGTAGGTCCGGCCTCCGCCGACGGCGTGACCGGGGCGAGTGCGGTGACCACCGGAACCAAAGAGCGCGAAGCGGATTCGACGGGACCGGATTCGTCGGGACCGGCTTCCGCGCCGGACTCGGGGACGCCCCCGGACGCACCGTCGGACAGGTCGTCGGGGGATCTGGCTCTGGCAGGTGACCAGTGAACCTCGCCGACCAGATCGAGGCGCTGGCCCGCTCCTGCACCGCCGCTGTCGCGGAGGCGTCACACCGCTTCTCCGCGCGGCAGCGGGACCTCGAACTCGCGATGGACGACCACCGTCGCACCGCGGTGCGGTCGGAGACGCAGCAGATGCGCGACGACCTCGAGAACGCGGCCGACGCCGCCGACGCCACCCCGGGCATCATGTTGCCGGCCGACGTGGCCGATGCCAGTCCCCATCTGCCGCCGCCGAACACATAGGCTGTCTGCTGTGCCAGGCAAGAAGCAGCAGAAGCCGACGCAGTCGCCCGCGAAGCTGATGTCCGCGCTCGCCCGACGCGGGCCCCATCGCGTGTTGCGCGGGGACCTCGGGATCGTCGGGACACCGGGTGTCGTGTTCACTCCCGCCGAGGGCGAACGACTCCCGGCCGTCGCATTCGGCCACGGGTGGATGACGTCGGTGGAGCGCTACCGCGATCTGTGTCACCACCTCGCGTCCTGGGGCATCGTCGTCGCTGTGCCCGCGGGTCAGCGAGGTCTGCTGGCGTCCGACGACACGATGGCCGCCCAGTTGCGCTCGGCGCTGTCGATCGTGACCCGAGTGCCGCTCGGCTTCGGCGACATCACCGTCGACCCGCGCAAGATCGGGTTCGCCGGCCACGGCTTCGGTGCCGCCGCCGCGGTGCTGGCCGCGTCGGAGGGAGTGCTGCACGGCCAGCCGCAACCGCAGGCTCGCGGGGTGGTCGCGCTGTTCCCGGCGCCGACGACCGGCGGGCTGCTGCCCGCGGCCCGGCGGGTGAGTGCGCCCGGACTCATCGTGTCGGCGATCGGTGAACTCGACACCATTGACGGCAACGCGCTTCCGCTGGCACAGGCGTACGGAACCGAGTCGGCCGCCGACCCCCGTCCCGCTGCCGTGCTGCGTACCCCGCCGGGTGCCACCTCTCGTGGACTGATCGAGCACCGGTCCATCAAGTCCCTGCTCGGCAGCAACGGCGCCGACAAGAAGACCCACACCGCGGCACGCGCCCTGACCACCGGGTTCCTGCTGCACACGCTCGACGACGACAGTCGGTACGAGGTCTTCGCCGACGCCGACACCGAGCTGGGGAAGGTGCCCGCGGTGGATCTGGACGATCCGCCGGAGGCCCAGGACAAGATCGCCAAGTTGCTCGGCGCGAAGGATCGCAAACGACGCCGCGCCGCGAGCCCGGTTCCGTCCGGCCTGCCGAACGCAGTGGTACCCGACACCATCGAGTGACGGCCGTGTGACCGGACCCGACCGGGGTCTGTTGTGACCCGGCGCGGGACCCGACGCGCCGCGCTGCCACTCCCGCGTCCGCAGGTACGCTGACTAGCTATGTGTGGAATCGTGGGATACGTGGGGCGACGCGATGCCCTGGACATCGTCGTCGACGCGCTGCGACGGATGGAATACCGCGGGTACGACTCGGCGGGCGTCGCGATCCTCGACGGCGAGGGAAACACCGCGATCCAGAAGAAGGCGCTCCGGCTGGAGAACCTCGAGAAGCAGATCGCCACGGTCGGTCGCGAGTCGCTGGCCGGAACGACCGGCATCGGACACACGCGGTGGGCGACGCACGGCAAGCCGACCGATCGCAACGCGCACCCGCACGCCAGTGACGACGGCAAGCTCGCCGTCGTGCACAACGGCATCATCGAGAACTACGCGGAACTCCGCGCCGAACTCGAGGAGGACGGCGTCGAGTTCGCGTCCGAGACCGACACCGAGACCGCCGTGCACCTGGTGTCCAAGTACTACGCGCTGGGTCCGACCGCCGGCGACTTCGTGGCGAGCGCCTACGCCGCGCTGCGTCGTCTCGAGGGAGCCTTCACCCTCGTGTTCACCCACGCCGACCACGCGGACACCATCGTCGCGGCGCGGCGGTCGACACCGCTCGTGGTCGGTGTCGGCAAGGGCGAGATGTTCCTCGCGTCGGACGTGACGGCATTCATCGAACACACCCGGGACGCGGTGGAACTCGGCCAGGACGAGGTCGTGGTGATCACCGCCGACTCGTACACGGTCAGCGACTTCGACCAGAACGTCCGCGCGGGCAAGCCCTTTCACATCGACTGGGATCTCGCGGCCGCGGAGAAGGGCGGTTACGACTTCTTCATGCTCAAGGAGATCGCCGAGCAGCCGCGGGCGATCGCCGACACCCTCCTCGGGCATCTGCAGAACGGCCGGATCGTGCTCGACGAGCAGCGCCTGACCGACGACGACCTGCGCGACGTCGACAAGGTGTTCGTGGTGGCCTGTGGGACCGCCTACCATGCCGGACTTCTCGCCAAGTACGCGATCGAGCACTGGACCCGGCTCCCGGTCGAGATCGAGCTCGCCAGCGAGTTCCGCTATCGCGACCCGGTGCTCGACCGCTCGACGCTGGTCGTGGCGATCTCGCAGTCCGGTGAGACGGCCGACACGCTCGAGGCGGTCCGGCACGCGAAGGATCAGAAGGCCCGCGTCCTGGCCATCTGCAACACCAACGGCGCGCAGATCCCGCGCGAGTCCGACGCGGTTCTCTACACGCACGCCGGCCCCGAGATCGGGGTCGCGTCGACCAAGTGTTTCCTCGCGCAGATCGTCGCCGCCTACCTCGTGGGGCTCGCGCTGGCACAGGCCCGGGGCACCAAGTACGCCGACGAGGTCGCCCGCGAGTTCGCGGCGATCGAGGCGATGGCCGACTCGGTCGCGCAGGTGCTCGGCACGATGGAGCCGGTGCGGGAACTCGCACGCTCGCTGGCGCACCACAACACGGTGCTGTTCATCGGCCGTCACGTCGGCTACCCGGTCGCGCTCGAGGGCGCGCTGAAACTCAAGGAACTGGCGTACATGCACGCCGAGGGCTTCGCTGCGGGGGAGCTCAAGCACGGACCGATCGCGCTGATCGAGGATGGGCTGCCGGTGATCACGGTCATGCCGTCCCCGGACGGGCGCGCGGTGCTGCATTCCAAGATGGTCAGCAACATCCGGGAGATCCAGGCCCGCGGTGCCCGCACGATCGTCATCGCCGAACCCGACGACGCGGCCGCCCGCGCCGTCGCCGACGAGTTCATCCCGATCCCGAAGACGCCGACGCTCCTGCAGCCGCTGGTCTCGACCGTGCCGCTGCAGGTGTTCGCGGCGAGCGTCGCGCAGGCCCGTGGCTACGACGTCGACAAACCGCGGAACCTGGCCAAGTCGGTGACCGTCGAATAGCCGATCCGCATGCCGATCCGGTATCTGACGGCTGACGAGGTTCGCGACGCCGAGCGGGCCACGGGTGACCTGCTCACCGGCGGCGTCCTGATGCGCCGGGCGGCGCACGGCGTCGCACGGGTGGTCGTGGCGGAGCTGAACCGGACCGGCGGCTGCTACGGACGGTCGGTCTGTCTCGTCGTCGGTGCGGGGGACAACGGGGGCGACGCGCTCTTCGCCGGCGCCGAACTGCGACGTCGTGGCGTGCGGGTCGACGCGGTCCTGCTCGCCCCGGACAAGGCCCACGCCGCGGGGCTGGCCGCATTCCGCGCTGCCGGCGGACGGACCGTCGAGCGGCCACCCGACGGACCCGACGTGATCGTCGACGGAGTGGTCGGGCTCGGCGGCCGCGGTCCGCTGCGGACGAACGCCGCGGAGATCTTCGCGGCCACCGGTCCGGAGACCACCGTCGTCGCCGTCGATCTGCCGTCGGGTGTCGATGCCGACACCGGCGAGGTCCACGACCCGGCGGTCCGTGCCGACATCACGGTCACCTTCGGGGTCCGGCGCCGCGCGCATCTGCTCGCCGCGCCGCAGTGCGGGCGAGTCGTTCTCGTCGACATCGGCCTCGGCGATCTCGTCGACCGATCGGGTGGAACCGCCGAGCCGACGCTCAGCTCCCTCGACGATGATGAAATCGATTGGCCCACACCAGGTCCGGCCGACGACAAGTACACGCAGGGAGTCGTCGGGGTCATCGCCGGATCGCATCGGTACCCCGGCGCCGCCGTCCTCGCCACCGGCGCGGCGGTGACCGCGACCTCGGGGATGACCCGGTTCGTCGGATCGGCGCATGCCGAGGTGGTGGCGCAGTGGCCGGAGGTGGTCGCCACGCCCGAACTCGCAGACGCCGGACGCGTCCAGGCGTGGGTTCTCGGCCCCGGCATGGGTACCGACGATGCGGCGGCGGCGACCCTGCGCACGGTCCTGGGTACCGACCTGCCGGTTCTCGCCGATGCCGACGCCCTGACCCTGATCGCGCGCGATCCGGGGCTGGTCGACGGGCGGGCGGCGCCGACGCTGCTGACACCGCATGCCGGCGAGTTCGCCCGGCTGACCGGCACCGAGCTGGGGGCCGACCGTCTCACCGCCGTCGCCGGCCTCGCCGCGAGGTGGGGTGTCACGGTGCTGCTCAAGGGGCGCATCACGCTGGTCGCCGACCCCACGGGTCACGTCCTCGGCAACGATGCCGGGTCGTCGTGGGCGGCGACCGCCGGCGCAGGCGACGTGCTGTCGGGTGTCGCCGGGGCGCTGCTCGCCTCCGGGAGATCACCGCAGATCGCCGGTGCGGCGGCGGCGCGCGCACACGCCCGGGCGGCCGAGCTCGCGAGTCGCGGCGCGCCGATCGGGGCGTCGGCGCTGCTGTCGGCGCTGCGTCCGGCGATCCGCGAGTTCACCACGCGGTCAGCACGAACACGAGCGGATACAGAGCCGTCAGCGCGGTGAACGCGGTGACCGACGACAACACGATCACGTCGGCGATCGTTCCCGCGCGCCGCAGCGCGCCGTGCCGGATCCGCTGGGTGAACGAGACGGCCAGCGCCGCGCAGGCGGCGATCGTCGCGAGCACCGCGACGCCGAAGGCGATCAGGGCCGCGACTCCGTAGCCGTCGGCGGGTTCATCGGCCATCGCGTGCCCGAGGGCGAGCAGGAAGAGCACCCCGGCGGTGACGAACGCCACCCATGCGACGGTGTTGGCCGCCCACGACACCAACGATGCGCGCAGGCCCGGGCGGGCGGGGACGGTGGGCGGGTCGACGGGCGAGAAGTGGGCGAGGTCGTGGGCGTCGTAGTCGTGGTCACCGAAGTCGTGGCCGGGGGCCGGGGGCGCGAGGCGGGTGGGGACGACAACGGCCTTGTCCTGCGGATTCGAGGTGGCGTACATGGTCACTTCCGGGGTTGCGGCGACGGATCGGGAACTGCGATGGGGTCCACTCAACCGTCCGGACGGACGGCCCGCATCGGTGTGACTACTCACTCCACGTCCGCAAGACGACGCCCCGCTCTCACTGCGGGCAGCCGGGACGAGCCGGACCAGGCGATCTGGGACAATGGGCGACGATGACTTCCCCTGCTCTGACCGCGACCGTCGACCTCGGCGCGATCGCCCACAACGTCGACGTGCTGCGTGCCGCCTCGGGTACCGACGTGATGGCGGTCGTGAAAGCCGACGCCTACGGACATGGGGCGCTACCGGTGGCGCGTGCGGTCCTCGCCGCGGGTGCCACCGAACTCGGTGTCGCCCACCTCACCGAGGCCGCGGCACTGCGGGCGGCCGGCATCGACGCCCCGATCACCGCCTGGCTGCACACGCCGGGTGCCGACTTCGCGGGTGCGATCACCGACCGCATCGACATCGCGCTCTCGTCGATCTCGCAGCTCGACGCGGTCATCGCCGCGGCGCGGCGCATCGGACAGACCGCCCTCGTGACGGCCAAGGTCGACACCGGCCTCAACCGCAGCGGTGTCGCCGTGGACGAATGGGCGGACTTCGCCGAGCGGGTCGCGAAAGCGCATGCGGACGGGTCGGTGACCCTGCGTGCGGTGATGTGCCACCTCGCGCGCGGCGACGAACCCGATCACCCGCTCAACGATGCCCAGGCGCAGCGGCTCGACCTCGCCGTGTCCGACCTGGTCCGTCTCGGCGCCGCGCCCCAGGTGGTGCACATCGCCAATTCACCCGCGGCACTGACCCGTCCGGATCTCGCCCGTGACCTCGTCCGGCCCGGGATCGCCGTCTACGGCCGCACCCCGGTACCCGCGCGGGGCGACTTCGGGCTGATCCCGGCGATGACCCTGACCGCGCGTATCGCGCTCGTGAAGAAGGTGGCCGCGGGACAGGGCGTGTCCTACAGCGAGACGTGGATCGCGCCGCGCGACACGGTGGTGGCCGTGGTCGCCGCCGGATACGCCGACGGCGTACCCCGACTGCTGTCGGGCCGGATCCGGGTCCGGATCGGAGACCGGCTGTTCGACGGTGTGGGCCGGATCTGCATGGATCAGCTGGTCGTCGACCTCGGACCGGACGGCGCCGGCGTCCGCGAGGGTGACGAGGCCGAACTCTTCGGCACCGGGGCATCCGGCGGCCCCACCGCGAAGGACTGGGCGGACACGATCGGCACCATCGACTACGAGATCGTTTCCCAGGTCGGGCAGCGAGTGGTCCGTCGTTACCTCGGCGCGGGGGCCACCGGGGTAGATTCCGAGGACACGGTGACTCCCGAGAACGCGGGGACCGGACAGTGAGCGGGGCACCACTGGTGGACGATTCCGAACGCGTCGGACTGCTGGCCGGGGTGGCGGGAATCGCCGCCCTCGGCGGGATGGCAGCCGTCGGAGCGGCGCGCAACATCGCTCGCAAGAGCGTGGTGGGCCGCGCGGACCCCTACGCCGACGTCGATCTGACCGAGCTCTACGGCGAGCGCGCCACCACCGTCACCACCGACGACGGTCTGGAACTCGCGGTGCGGATCGTCGATCTGGGGACGGTGACGGCGGACACCGCACCCGACCTGACGATCGTGTTCGTGCACGGCTTCAGCCTTCGGTTGTCGAGCTGGCACTTCCAGCGAGAACAACTCGCCGCCGAGTGGCACGACCGCAACTATCGTCTGGTCTTCTTCGACCATCGGGGTCACGGTGAGAGCGATCCGGCACCGACCGAGACGTGCACGATCGCCCAGCTCGCCGACGACGCGGCAGCCGTGGTCCGTGCCACCGTTCCGGTCGGACCCGTTGTCCTCGTGGGCCATTCGATGGGTGGCATGACGCTGATGGGCCTCGCGCGCCGCCACCCGGCGCTGTTCTCGACCCATGGCCCGGTGGCCGGGGTGGGTCTCGTGGCGACGGCGTCGCGCGGTCTCACCGACGCCGGACTCGGTGAGGGACTGCGTAATCCGGTGGTGGATGCCTTCCGGATGAGTGTGCGCCGCGCGCCACGCCTGGTGCAGGCCGGGCGCGGACTGACCCGCTCCGCACTCGAACCGGTGCTCGTCGCAGCGAGTTTCGGGCCGACGTTCTACAGTCCGGCGCTCGGTGCCGCGGTGGACAAGATGATCCAGAGCACGCCCATCGAGACCATCGTGAACTTCCTGCACGCCTTGGAGATCCACGACGAGTCGACAGCCCTGCCGGTGATCGCGCAGGTTCCGACCACGGTCGTGTGCGGCGACCGGGACCGCCTCACGCCCCTGCGCAACTCGGTGCGGATGTACTCACAACTCGGTGCCGATTCGCGTCTGGTCGTCGCCAAAGGTGCCGGGCACATGGTCCAGATGGAGGAGCCGGGTCTGGTGAGCGACGTGATCGCCGAACTGGTGGATCGGGCGCGGGTCGCGCTGCCGGCTCCCCGCCGACGCTGGTGGAAGCGGGGCCGCGGATGAGTGGGTTGGGTCCCGCCGGTACCCGCGAGCTCCCCGACGTCGCCGACACCGAGGCCTTCGGCGCCGAGCTGGGGTCGACCCTGGCCGCGGGGGACGTCGTGATCCTCGACGGTCCGCTGGGTGCGGGGAAGACGGCCCTCGCCCGCGGGATCGGGGCCGGGCTCGGCATCGTGGGACGGGTGACCTCGCCGACGTTCATCATCGCGCGCGAACACCGACCGGGCCGGCCGGGCCGACCGGGGATGGTCCACGTCGACGCGTACCGACTCGGCGGGGCCGGGAACGGTTCCGGAGTCCTCGACGAGCTCGACGCCCTGGATCTGGATTCCGACCTGGACGAGGCGGTCGTCGTCGTCGAGTGGGGCGAGGGGGTGGCCGAGCGGCTGGCCGAGCGGCATCTCGTCGTCCGGCTGCGCCGGGACCCCGATACCGATGTGCGACAAGTGGAATGGGAATGGGTGAGTCCCGAATGAGTGTGACGCCGGGTGACGGACCGGGCAACGGGGGCGCACGGCTGGTGCTGGCGGTCGACACGGCCACCGATTCGGTGGTGACCGGTGTGGCCGAGCTGCGCTCCGACCCCGGGCCCTCCGGGTCGGACATCCGGGTGCTCGCCGAACGCGTGGTCACCGACCATCGTCGGCATGCGGAACTGCTCACCAGCCTCATTGCCGAGTGTCTCACCGAATCCGGCACCGCCCGAACCGATCTGGCCGCGGTGGTGGTCGGTTGCGGCCCCGGTCCGTTCACCGGGCTGCGGGTCGGGATGGCGACCGGCGCCGCGTTCGCCGACGCGCTCGGAATCCCGGCGTACGGCGTGTGCTCGCTGGATGCTCTTGCCGCCGAAGCCGTTCCGGGTGTCGACACCACGTCACGGGCGCTCGTGGTGACCGATGCGCGCCGGCGTGAGGTGTATTGGGCGGTGTACGAGGGCGGCCGGCGCCTGCGCGGTCCCGAGGTGGCCGCGCCCGCGGTGGTGGCCGAGGAACTCGCCGCCGACCTCGACGAGGGCCGGATCGGTGCGGTCGCGGGTTCGGCGGCCCACCTCGAACTCGCCGGCTGGACCGGTGGGGCTCCCGCGATCACGGTTCCGACGGTGCGGGGGCTGATCGAGGCGGCGCAGGCCGACATCGTCGCCGACCGGGAACCCGAACCGCTTGTCCCGCTGTATCTCCGGCGCCCCGACGCCGTCGAGCAGAAGGCCCGCCGGGCGGGTGTGGCGCGATGACAACGCCCGAGCTGGTGATCGACGCCCTCACCTACGGTGACATTCCGCGCTGCGCGGCCCTGGAGCGGCAGATGTTCGCCGACGACTCGCCGTGGCCGGCCGCCGCTTTCCGGGCCGAGCTCAACGCGCCGTACAACACCTATTTCGCGGCGCGGGAACGCGCCGGAGCCGATGTCATAGGCTACGCCGGCATCTCCCTGCTCGGCCAGCCCGACGCCTGGGAGTGCGAGATCCACACCATCGCCGTCGACCCGGACCGTCGGGGTCGGGGAGTGGGCAAGGCGCTGCTCGAGGCCATGCTCACCGTCGCCGACGAGAACGACGCCCCGGTGTTCCTCGAGGTGCGCACCGACAACGACGTGGCGATCGCGCTGTACTCGCGGCACGGGTTCAGCACCGCGGGCCTTCGGCGCAACTACTATCAGCCGTCCGGCGCGGATGCCTACACGATGTTGCGGCTCCCGGTGTCGGGCCGGCCGCTCGAACCCGAGGAGGGCCCGGCGTGATCGTCATGGGTATCGAGAGTTCCTGCGACGAGACCGGTGTCGGCATCGTCCGGTGGACGCCGGGCGAGGGAGACACCCCGGGATTCGCGACGATGCTGGCCGACGAGGTGGCGTCCAGCGTGGACGAGCACGCCCGGTTCGGCGGCGTGGTCCCCGAGATCGCCTCGCGCGCGCATCTGGAGGCGATCGTCCCCACCATGCGCCGGGCGCGGGAGGCGGCCGGGATCGACCGTCCCGACGCCATCGCCGTCACCATCGGGCCCGGCCTGGCCGGTGCGTTGCTCGTCGGTGTCGCCGCGGCGAAGGCCTACGCCCTCGCCTGGGATGTGCCGCTGTATGCGATGAACCATCTCGGCGGTCACGTCGCGGTGGACACCCTCGAGCACGGACCCATGCCGGAATGCATCGCACTGCTGGTGTCCGGCGGGCACACACACCTGTTGCACGTCACCGATCTCGCCGAGCCCATCGTCGAACTGGGCACCACGGTCGACGACGCGGCCGGGGAGGCCTTCGACAAGGTCGCCCGCCTGCTGGGTCTCGGCTTCCCGGGCGGGCCGGCGCTCGATCGTGCTGCCCGCGAAGGCGATCCGGGTGCGATCGCCTTCCCCCGCGGGATGACCGGTCCCCGCGACACGCGGCACGACTTCTCCTTCAGCGGGCTCAAGACGGCGGTCGCACGGTACGTGGAGAAATGCGAGCGCGACGGTGCGGAGGTCCCCGTGGCGGACGTGGCGGCCTCGTTCCAGGAGGCGGTCGCCGACGTGCTGACGATGAAGGCGGTCCGGGCGTGCGGTGACCTCGGGGTGGACACGCTGGTCCTCGGCGGAGGTGCCACCGCGAATTCGCGTATCCGGTCGCTGGCGGAGGAACGCTGTGCGGCCGCCGGGATCGACCTGCGGGTGCCGAAGCCGCGGTTGTGCACCGACAACGGGGTCATGATCGCGACACTGGGCGCCCACGTGATCGGCGGGGGAGCGCGCCCCTCGCCGCTGACCGTGGCGTCGGACCCGGCGATGTCGGTACGCGTCAGCCAGCTGTAGCGGACCGACCCCGGTGGATACGCGAGGAGCGAACACGTCCGGGTTTTTGCAGCCTCCACCCTTGAGTGCTGGCACTCGCATGTATAGAGTGCTAGTTGGCACTGACTGAAGCCTCGGAACCCGCGACGACGGGGTTTTGCAGGGCCGTGAACGTGCAGATTCTTTCTCAGTACGAAAGTTGAGGACTCACATCGTGGCGAGCGTGAACATCAAGCCGCTTGAGGACAAGATCCTGGTGCAGGCCGTCGAGGCCGAGACGACCACCGCCTCGGGCCTGGTCATCCCGGACTCCGCCAAGGAGAAGCCGCAGGAAGGCACCGTCATCGCGGTCGGCGAGGGTCGGGTCACCGAGCAGGGCAACCGCGTCCCCGTGGACGTCAAAGAGGGTGACACCGTCATCTACAGCAAGTACGGCGGCACCGAGATCAAGTACGCCGGCGAGGAATACCTGATCCTCTCGGCGCGCGACGTCCTCGCCGTCATCGGCAAGTAGGACCGGTACCGAGAACTCCGGCCGAGTCAGACCCCGCGAGCCTTTTTCGCGTCTCATATCGCCCCGGCGCCCCGTGCAGGGGTACCGGGGCGATGTGCGTTGCGGCGACCGGCTCCCGTTGAAGAAAGTGATATATGGCCAAGCAGATTGAATTCAACGAAACCGCGCGTCGGGCGCTCGAGCGAGGCATCGACCAGCTCGCCGACACCGTCAAGGTCACCCTCGGCCCGCGCGGCAGGCACGTGGTCCTCGCCAAGGCATTCGGCGGACCGAGTGTCACCAATGACGGCGTCACCATCGCGCGCGACATCGAGCTCGACGATCCGTTCGAGAACCTCGGTGCCCAGCTGGTGAAGTCCGTCGCCACCAAGACCAACGACGTTGCGGGCGACGGCACCACGACCGCAACGGTTCTCGCGCAGGCAATGGTCAAGGCGGGCCTGCGCAACGTGGCCGCGGGCTCCAACCCGATCGCCCTCGGGCAGGGCATCAGCAAGGCTGCCGATGCGCTGAGCGAAGCGCTGCTGGCCGCTGCGACCCCGGTCGCGGGCGAACAGTCCATCGCCCAGATCGCCACCGTGTCCTCTCGGGACGAGGAGATCGGCGAGATGGTCGGAAAGGCCATGACCGCGGTGGGCGCCGACGGTGTCGTCACCGTCGAGGAGGGCTCCGGATTGAGCACCGACCTCGAGATCACCGAGGGCGTCCAGTTCGACAAGGGCTTCCTCTCGCCCTACTTCGTCACCGACGTCGACAGCCAGGAAGCGGTCCTCGAGGACGCGTTCGTCCTGCTCTACCGCGACAAGATCAGCTCCCTGCCGGAGTTCCTGCCGCTGCTGGAGAAGGTCGTCGAAGCGGGCAAGTCGCTGCTGATCATCGCCGAGGACGTCGAGGGTGAGCCGCTGTCGACCCTCGTCGTCAACTCGATCCGCAAGACGATCCGCGCCGTCGCGGTCAAGGCGCCGTTCTTCGGCGACCGCCGCAAGGCATTCCTCGAAGACCTCGCGGTCGTCACCGGTGGAACCGTGGTCTCCTCCGACATCGGCCTGAGTCTGTCGACCGTCGGTCTCGAGGTGCTCGGTTCGGTTCGTCGCGTCGTCGTCACCAAGGACGCCACCACCCTCGTCGAGGGCGCCGGCACCAAGGACGCGATCGCGGACCGTTCGGCCCAGCTGCGGCGCGAGATCGAGCAGTCCGACTCCGACTGGGACAAGGAGAAGCTCGCGGAGCGTCTGGCGAAGCTCTCCGGTGGTGTCGCCGTCATCCGTGTCGGCGCGGCCACCGAGACCGCGCTCAAGGAGCGCAAGCACCGCGTCGAGGACGCCGTCGCGGCGGCCAAGGCCGCGGTCGAAGAGGGGATCATCCCCGGCGGCGGCTCGGCGATCGTGCAGGCGTCGAAGAAGCTCGACGCACTCGCCGATTCGCTGACCGGCGACGAGGCCCTGGGCGTGCGCGTCGTGCGCGACTCGGCGCGGGCGCCGCTGTACTGGATCGCCGCGAACGCGGGCCTCGACGGCGCGGTCGTGGTCGACAAGGTCGCCGGTGCGGCCGACGGCTCGGGTTTCAACGCCGCGAGCCTCACCTACGGCGACCTGGTCGCCGAGGGCATCATCGACCCGGTGAAGGTCACCCGGTCGGCGGTCGTCAATGCGGCGTCGGTGGCCCGGATGGTGTTGACCACCGAGACGGCCATCACCGAGCGGCCGGCCGACGAACCGGCCGGTCACGCCGGTCACGGGCACGCGCACTGACGTAGACCCCTCGAGGTCACGAAGTCGACGAGAACACGAGAGCCGGGCATCCTTTCGGGGATGCCCGGCTCTCGCCGCTGTCGGGTGGGCTCGACGCCCTGGACTCAGCTGGCCATACGGCGGCCGACGCCGCGCTTCATCAAGATGCTGCGCTCGGATTCGGAGAGACCGCCCCAGATGCCGTACGGCTCCGCGACCGCGAGGGCGTGCTCCCGGCACTGCGCGATGACCGGGCACTGGTGACACATTTCTTTGGCTCGCCGCTCGCGCTGCGCTCGGGCCCGGCCGCGTTCGCCGTCCGGATGGAAGAACATCGACGAGTCGACGCCGCGGCAGAGTCCTGACATCTGCCAGTCCCAGATGTCAGCGTTGGGGCCGGGGAGATGATTGGGCTGAGGCATGACAGCTACTCCTTGTCGTGGGCCGCACCGAGGTGCTCGGTGAGAAACGTCGATTTCCTGCAACGCTGAACTCACATTAAGCGGGCCTGAGAAATGGCGTCAATAGGCCCCAAATGGGACATGATTGCCGCGAAAGTCTCAGAAATGTTAACGGCGGGTTAGTTCGTCTCCGACGGATAGCACAGCTGTGACCAGACATTCCGTTGCCCCCCGAATCAGGTGACTCCACCCCATTTGAGCTGGGTATTCACTCGACATGACGTAGTCTTTCCCCGGTGCGCGGAGTGTGAGGGTGTGGTGACGTCGATCGAACCGATTTACACGTCGGAAATCTTCCGATGATGCACCCGTGATCTGTCCGGAGAATTAACGTTGGGAATCGTTCGTTAAATTCATGCAAACCAAAAGAGTTCGAGTGACCAAGAACACCTGGCAGGCGTTCGAGAATGCCGTTGAGCTGCGTCGACACCCGTCGATGGAGCCCGCGGTGGCTCCGCTGTTTCGGGCCTGGGCCGACGCGGTCTCATCGGGTGGGCGCGGGGAGTACGCCGGCGCGCTCACGGCACTGACGGAGCTGGAGAGGGTGATCGGTCCGTCGACGGGCCCGGCGGCGTCCCTCGCCCCGGAGACCGCACTGTTGTCGCTGTGTCAGAGCACCCGTGCGTCGCTGGTTCGCCAGGCCGGGCGTCACCGGATCGCCTCCGGAATCGACGGCCGGTCCCTCCTCTCCGTCGGCATCCCGGACAGCCGGCCGTCGACGGGCTCGCCGGACCCGGCCGAGGTGTCGCTGACGCGAGCCGCGGTCGCGGACGGACTCGTCGGGCTCGCGGCCGACAATCTGGGTCTGCTGAGGTTCGGTGCCGCGCGCCGGCTGCTCGACCGGGCGAGGGCGGTCCTCGACGCCGTGGACGGTCCATCGTCGGGAACGACCCCCGACGGTTGGTCGTGGCGGCCGGCGGACGCGGACTGGACGACGGCGACCCGCTGCCGACTGCGCTGGGAATGGGTGAGCGCCGAACTCGGTCTGTATCGCGGTGACGTCTCGACCGGGCTGGACCATGCCCGGGCGGGGGCCTCGCTGATCCGGGAGATGCACGACGCGGGGACTCCGGTCCCGGCCCGGCATCGCATCAAGACCGCGCTCATCGCCGCTGCCGCCACCGCCGGTGGAGGGGACAGGGGCGGCGCGGCCACGGTTGCGCGGGATGTCGTCGCCGACGCTCGCGACGAGGGTCTGCTCCCGCTGGAGTGGGCGGCGATGAGCCTGCTGCTGGGTACCGGAGCGGCGTCCGAGGGCGACATCGCGCGCCACCGCGAGCTCCGCGCCACGCTGATCGGCAAGGGCATGGCGCTGATGCCGGGGGGTTGATCGCTAAGGTGTGTTGGGGTCTGCCACGTCATCGCCGCCGGGACGTCGGAGAACGCTGCTCGCCAGTCGCGTTCCACGACGGTCGCCACCGGCGGCGTCACCGTGCTGGGGCCCGTACCAGGACTGGCGGCGAGGCCGGTTGGCCGATCTGTAACACGGGGATTCCTACGCGCGATGAAATTGACAGGTGGTGAGTTGAACGACGCCGTCCGGGCCGCGGGCCAAGGCGATCGTGCCGCTCTCACGTCAGTTCTCGAAAGCGTGCAGGAGCCGATCCTGCGCTACTGCCGAGGACGCATCGGGGTCGGGGAACGTCATCTGTTCTCCGCCGACGACATCGCGCAGGAGGCTTTGATGGCGGTGATGACCGCACTGCCCCGTTACCGGGACCAGGGCAAACCGTTCATGGCCTTCGTCTACGGCATCGCGTCGCACAAGGTTGCCGACGCCATGCGGGTGGCGGCACGGGTGAAGTCGGACCCGGTCGAGGAGATCCCCGAGGTCTCGCACGTGACCGGCGGTCCCGAGCAGTTCGCCATCGACGCCGACGGCAGCAGGCGGATGAGAGCCCTGCTGGGCATCCTGCCCGAGAAACAGCGCGAGGTGCTGGTCCTGCGGCTGATCGTCGGTATGTCGGCGGAGGAGACCGCCCAGGCCATCGGCAGCACCGCCGGAGCGGTGCGAGTCGCCCAGCACAGGGCATTGGCGAAGTTGAAAGACGAGTTGAGACGGACAGGAGGTCACGATGAGCGGACAGTCTGATTGGCGTAGACGCCGTGTCGTCGGCGGTGACCAGCCGAATCGACCCGGCCAGCCACCGGTCCATCGGCGTGCGCCCGGTTCGAGCGGTCCGGCGCCCACCGGCCCCGGACCCCTGGACCCGGTCCCGTCGGGCGCGAATCCCGCGTTCGATCCAGCCGCCCACGATTTTTCCGCAGCCGACGACTCGCTGGACCTCTCCGAGGTCAACTTCGACGAGAACTTCCTCGACGCGCTCACCCGGGACGTGCCTGTGCCGACCCGGGACGCCGCGGAGTACCAGCTGGCCGAGATGCTGTCGGGCTGGAAGTCCGAGATCATGTCCACCCCCGAGCCGGAGCTGGTCTCCGTCGACGATGTCGAGCGCGCGATCGGGACCACCGAGCGGGCGAGCCGCGGACGCCGCATGGTGCGGCACCTACGCGTCGTGTCGGGTGCGGCCGCGATCGTCATCGTCGCCGCTGCCGGTCTGACCGTGCTCTCCGAGGGCTCGCAACCCGGCGATCCGCTGTGGGGCATCAAGCAGGTCGTGTTCTCCGAGGCCGCGTCGCAGACGCAGGCGGCGCACGACGTCCGTACGAATCTCGAGCGTGCCGAGGCCGCGATCGCGGCGGGTGATCCGGTCGCGGCCGCCAGTCTGCTGGCCGAGGCGAAGGACCGCATGGGTCCCATGGGCGACAACGAGATGCGCGACGAGATGACCGACTGGATGAACCGCATCCGCGCGGGCGCGGGTCTGCCGACGGAGGTCACCGATCCCACGACGCCGGGCGGCGCGGAGCAACCGGCCACGACAGAGCCGACTCGACCCGATCTGACCAGCCGTGAGGACGATCCGTCGGCACCAGGCGAGTCGACCCCGCCCGGTGGCGGGTCCGACGATCCGACCGCGCCGTCCGAGGAGACGAGCGAGCCGGAGGTCCCGTCGTCCGCACCGCCGTCGAGCGGACCGGCTCAGCCGTCCGCGCCGTCGTCGAGCACCAAGGTCACGCGTTTCCCGGCCGAGATCCCCGGGATTCCGTGGACCCCGCCGCCCGGCGTGGACGCGTCGGGTCGGCCGATCGGCTGACCGGACTCCGCAACGACCGGTCGCCGATCACGAGCCCGGATTCACGAGTGAGGCCCCGCACCGGACCGGTGCGGGGCCTCACTCGTGGTTGTGACGTCGGGGAGTCGGCGGATCGCCGGGTTCGTCAGCGTTCGTCGTCGAGATGGCTACGCGCGTCGGCGTAGCCGCGGCAGTAGTCCCACGTGACGTAAGCGTCGGGGCGTGGGTCCACGGCCGGCTCATGGGGCCGCACGGTGCCATCGATGAGAAGCTGGATCAGATTGGCGCGCAGCATGTCCCAGTCGTGATAGTGATCCTCGTGGCAGTCCTCGCAGACCACGACGAGACCGCGCACACCGCGATTGGTCAGCAACGCCTCGTACAGTGCGAGATCGGCGAGATCCTCTTCGACCGCGAGCCGCTCGTTCTCGTCCAGCGGGATACCCGGCTCCACGCTGTCCAGTGCGGATGCGGGGTCGCTGGGATCGTCGGCGAACGGATCCGGCGGGAGGCCGGGTGGCAGGTGGTCACGCACATCACCACCGTAGCCGATCCGCGGCTGGTCGCGCCGCAGGCATTCACCGGTCCCGGACGCCGGTGATGCGGACGGGTCGGGCCGTCTCACCGGCACGAAGACGCCTGTGTGACGATCGCCGCACCAGGGGAGTCGATACGATGGTCCGATGACTGCTGTTCGTACCGGTGGAGACGATCCCGGCAAGGTCGCGATGCTCGGCCTGACCTTCGACGACGTCCTGTTGCTGCCCTCGGCGTCGGACGTGATTCCCAGCGAGGTCGACACCTCGTCGCGGGTGACCAAGAACGTGACGCTGCGGGTCCCGCTGGTGAGTTCGGCGATGGACACCGTGACCGAGTCCCGGATGGCGATCGCGATGGCGCGCGCCGGCGGCATGGGCGTCCTGCACCGAAATCTGTCCATCGAGGAGCAGGCCGGCCAGGTCGAGACGGTCAAGCGCTCGGAGGCCGGAATGGTCACCGATCCGGTCACCTGCACGCCGTCCCACACGCTCGCCGAGGTGGACGCGATGTGTGCGCGCTACCGCATCTCCGGCCTGCCGGTCGTCGATGAGAAGGGTGAGCTCGTCGGCATCATCACCAACCGCGACATGCGGTTCGAGGTCGACCAGAGCCGTCCGGTCGCCGAGGTCATGACCAAGGCGCCGCTCATCACCGCCCAGGAAGGGGTCTCCGCGGAGGCCGCGCTGGGACTGCTGCGCCGGCACAAGATCGAGAAGCTGCCGATCGTCGACGGCAACGGACGCCTGACCGGACTCATCACCGTCAAGGACTTCGTCAAGACCGAGCAGCATCCGCTCGCGACCAAGGACTCCGACGGACGGCTTCTCGTCGGTGCCGCTGTCGGTACCGGTGACCCGCAGTGGGACCGTGCGATGGCACTGGCCGACGCCGGCGCCGACGTGATCATCGTGGACACCGCCCACGCGCACAACCGGCTCGTGCTCGACATGGTGGCCAAGCTCAAGGCCGAGGTCGGCGACCGGGTGGACGTGGTCGGCGGCAACGTCGCGACCCGTGAGGCCGCGCAGGCCCTCGTCGATGCCGGTGCCGATGCGGTGAAGGTCGGCGTCGGACCGGGTTCGATCTGCACCACGCGTGTCGTCGCCGGCGTCGGCGCCCCGCAGATCACCGCCATCCTCGAAGCCGTGGCGGTCTGCCAGAAGGCAGGCGTCCCCGTCATCGCCGACGGCGGTCTGCAGTACTCCGGCGACATCGCCAAGGCGCTCGCCGCCGGTGCGTCGACCGCGATGCTCGGCTCGCTGCTCGCGGGCACCGCCGAGGCCCCCGGCGAATTGGTCCTCGTCAACGGCAAGCAGTTCAAGAGCTACCGGGGCATGGGCTCGCTCGGTGCGATGCAGGGGCGCGGGCAGGCGAAGTCGTACTCCAAGGACCGCTACTTCCAGGACGACGTCCTCAAGGAGGAGAAGCTGGTTCCCGAGGGCATCGAGGGGCGCGTGCCGTTCCGCGGCCCGTTGTCCCAGGTCATCCACCAGCTGGTCGGCGGCCTGCGTGCCGCCATGGGCTACACCGGCGCCTCGACGATCCCGGATCTGCAGACCGCGCGGTTCGTCCAGATCACCGCGGCCGGACTCAAGGAATCCCATCCGCACGACATCACGCTGACCGCCGAGGCGCCCAACTACTATTCCCGCTGAACTCCCCGAGGTCGTTCCCGCCGGATTCGTCCGGCGGGCCAGGCCGTATGGTCGTTGTGCAGCTGAACCCCGCAGAAAGGCGCAGTGGTGCGTGACCTCGTCGAAATCGGCATGGGCCGGACGGCCCGACGGACCTACGAACTGGGCGACATCAGCATCGTCCCCTCCCGTCGGACCCGTTCGTCCAAGGACGTCTCCACGGCGTGGCAGATCGATGCCTACCGTTTCTCCTCACCGATCCTGAGTCATCCGACCGATGCGCTGGTGTCGCCGTCGGTCGCGATCGAGCTCGGCAGGCTCGGTGCGCTCGGTGTTCTGAACGGTGAGGGGCTGTGGGCCCGTCACCGCGACGTCGAGGCGAAGATCGAGGAACTGGTCGCGATCGCGGCCGGGGATCCGGATCCCTATGCGGCGGTTCGGCATCTGCAGAAGCTGCATGCGGCTCCGCTCGACAGCGGGCTGTTGGGTGAGGCCGTGGCGCAGGTCCGCGAGGCCGGCGTCACCACGGCCGTTCGGGTCAGCCCCCAGCACGCGCCGGAACTGACCCCGGCTCTGTTGGCGGCCGGGGTGGAGATCCTGGTGGTCCACGGGACGATCATCTCGGCCGAGCACGTGGCGCAGGTCGACGCCGACGGCACCCAGCGGGAACCGCTGAACCTGAAGACCTTCATCGCCGATCTCGACGTACCCGTCATCGCGGGTGGCGTGCACGACCATCGCACCGCGCTGCACCTCATGCGGACGGGCGCGGCGGGCGTGATCGTCGGATACGGTTCGGCCGCCGGGGCCACCACGACCGGCGAGGTCCTCGGCATCGGTGTCCCGATGGCGACCGCCATCGCCGACGCCGCCGCCGCGCGTCGCGACTACCTGGACGAGACGGGTGGTCGCTACGTGCACGTCATCGCCGACGGCGACATCCACAGCTCGGGCGACCTGATCAAGGCGATCGCCTGCGGAGCGGACGCCGCGGTGCTCGGAACCTCGCTCGCCACAACGAGTTCGGCACCCGGCAACGGCTGGTACTGGCCGTCGGCCGCCGCGCACCCCGACACCCCGCGCGGTGCCCTTCTGCAGGTCGCCGCGGGTGAGGACCGTCCGAGTCTCGAGCGGGTCCTCAACGGGCCGTCCGACGATCCGTACGGTGAGCTCAACGTCGTCGGTGCGTTGCGTCGCGCCATGGCGAAGGCCGGGTACTGCGATCTGAAAGAGTTCCAGCGCGTGGGGTTGTCCGTCCACGCCTGATCTCCGTGCCTGCCCCTGAGGTGCAAGGAGCGTAAGCGCAGCCTCGCCTGCTCCCTGAGGTGCGAGGAGCGCCAGCGCAGCCACGTCTGCTCCCTGAGGTGCGAGGAGCGCTGGCGACGAGCCTCGAAGGGTTAGGGTGACCTGGGTCTCTTTATGTGACAATGCGCGTTAGTATGGTCACCATGGGTTTCGACAGGTCCACCGAACGCGCCACCGACTTCGACGTCCTGATCGTCGGCTCCGGCTTCGGCGGCAGTGTGAGTGCGTTGCGTCTCGTGGAGAAGGGGTATCGCGTCGGCGTCGTCGAGGCGGGGCGTCGTTTCGAGGACGAGGACTTCGCCAAGACCAGCTGGCGCCTCAACCGGTGGTTGTGGGCCCCGAAGCTGGGTCTGTACGGCATCCAGCGCATCCACGCGCTCAAGGACGTGATGATCCTGGCCGGCGCGGGGGTCGGCGGCGGATCACTCAACTACGCCAACACCCTGTACAAGCCCCCGACACCGTTCTTCACCGATCCCCAGTGGAACCACATCACCGACTGGGAGGACGAGCTCGGTCCGTACTACGACCAGGCGCGCCGGATGCTCGGTGTGGTCACCAACCCGACGGTCACCGCCTCCGACCGCGTGGTCGCCGAAGTCGCCGCCGAGATGGGTGTGGGCGACACGGTGACCCCGACCCCGGTCGGTGTGTTCTTCGGTGCGAAGACGGGTCTGGCCGGGGCGCCCGGTGAGACCGTCCGCGACCCGTATTTCGGCGGTGCGGGCCCGGACCGGACCGCCTGCACCGAATGCGGAGCGTGCATGACCGGGTGCCGGGTGGGCGCCAAGAACACCCTGCTGAAGAACTACCTGGGTCTCGCGGAACGCAACGGCGCCACCATCATCGACCGCACCACGGTGGACTCGCTGCACCAGCGCGCCGACGGTGTCTGGGAGGTGGGCACGCATCACTCGTCCTCGTGGGGGCCGCTCGGACGTCGTCGGCGCACGATCACCGCTGGTCAGGTGATCCTGGCGGCCGGCACGTTCAACACCCAACGACTCCTGCACCACGCGAAACTCGGTTCGCTGCCCCGGATCTCGGATGCGATGGGCAGGCTCACGCGGACCAACTCGGAGTCGATTCTGGGTGCGATGGGTTCGCGGATCGACCCGGAGAACGACTACTCGCGCGGTGTCGCGATCACCTCGTCGTTCTATCCCGAGCCGAACACGCACATCGAGCCGGTGCGATATGGCAAGGGCTCCAACGCGATCGCGTACCTGCAGACCCTGCTCACCGACGGGGGGAGCCGGCGTGACCGGTTCGGCCAGTTCCTGCGTCAGGTCGCCCGCAACCCGTTCCTGCTGGTGCGGTTGCTCGTGGTGCGGCAGTGGAGCGAGCGGACCGTGATCGCGCTGGTCATGCAGAACAACAACAATTCGTTGACCACGTTCGTCCGCAAGCGCGGACCGCTGCGTTATGTCACCAGCAAGCAGGGTCACGGGGAGCCGAACCCGACGTGGATTCCCAAGGGCAACGAGGCAACTCGCCGGATCGCGGCGAAACTGAACGGCGGCGTCGCCGGCGGGACCTGGGGCGACATCGTCAACATGCCGCTGACCGCGCACTATCTCGGCGGCTGCGCGATCTCCGACGACCCGGACGACGGCGTCATCGACCCATACCAGCGCGTGTGGAACTACCCGACACTGCACATCGCCGACGGTGCGTCGGTGTCGGCGAACCTCGGTGTCAACCCGTCGCTGACGATCTGTGCGCAGGCGGAGCGGGCGGCGGCCCTGTGGCCGAACAAGGGTGAACAGGATCGTCGTCCGGCGCAGGGCGAGCCGTACCGCCGCATCGAGCCGATCACGCCGACGTCGCCGGTGGTCCCGGCCGACGCACCGGGCGCTCTGCGGTTGCCGATCATCCCGCTCACACCGGTCACCGCCCAGCGGATCTCGTAGCAACAAGGCGCACATGACGCGCACTGTGACTACGGAATCCCGGGTCGCCTCAGTCCAGTCCGCGCGCGGTCAGCGTGTCGGCGAAGCCGTCGGCGGTACGCAGCGCGGCGAGTACGACCGGGGCGACGAGGATGCGCGGACCCGGCCTCAGCCCGCGCGCCTTGCGCGCTTCGTCGACCTCCCGCACCACCTCGACCATCAGCGGGATCGCCCGGATGGTCAACGCCAGTGCGAGGGCGATGAGGTCGACGCGCACCCCGAGACGGGCGAGGGGACCGAGCGCACGGACGATCGTGTCGAGCATGTCGGTGGTGCGGGTGGTCAGCGAGACGACCGCCGCGAGCGCGACCGACAGTGCGAGCACGCCGCAGACGACCACCGCCCGTCGCCAGTCGGTGAAGACGACCTGGAAGGCGAAGATGAACAGCAGCAGCCACAGCAATGGTCGCAGCTGACGCCAGGCCTCGCGGGGACCGATGCCTCCCAGCGCGTAGACGCACGCGACTGCGACCGTGGCGATGCCGAGCGCGGTCAGCGAGCGGACCGTCAGTGAGAGCACCAGGATCAGCACGCCCATCGCGACGAACTTGACGCCCGCCGGCAGGCGGTGCAGCACGGTGGTGCCTGGGCGGTAGACTCCGAGGACGTTCACGACATCATCTCGCGGTAGGCGGCGAGCGCGGGTCGGGGTTCGTCGTCGGCGACGACACGTCCCTCGTCGACGACGATGACGCGGTCGAAATCGGCCAGGATGTCGAGGTCGTGACTGACGACGACTAGTTGCTCGTCGAGTGTCGCGAACACGTCGGTGAGCATGCGGGTGTTGCGCAGGTCGAGCAGGGTGGTGGGCTCGTCGGCGACGATGATCGCGGGGTCGGTCACGAAGATCGAGGCCAGGGCGAGGAGTTGCTTCTGTCCGCCCGACAGCCGCTGCGCGGGATGGTCGGCGTGGTCGCCGAGTCCGAAGCGCGCGAGTACCTCGAGGGCACGGTCGGCGCGTGCGGCCTTGCCGAGATCGGTTCGGCGGAGCGACAGTTCGATGTCCTCACGGACGGTCGGCATGATGATCTGACGGTCGGGGTCGGAGAAGATGAACCCCACCCGGCGTCGGATCTCGCGCTTGTTCTTCGCGACGGTGAGCCCGTCGACGGTGACGGTCCCGGAGTCCGGGATGACGAGGGCGTTGATCATCCGCGCCAGCGTCGACTTGCCGCTCCCGTTGGCGCCGACGATGCCGATCCGCTTCTCCGCCAACGTCAGCGAGACCTCGCGCAGGACGACGCGGTCGCCGTAGGCGTGGGAGACGTCGGTGAACTCGATCATCGCCGGCGGGGCGGGACGGTCAGCCGGCCACAGAACCGGCGCGGCGCGGGCGCAGGGGTTCGATGAGACCGGGGCGGCCGCGGTGGACCTGCGCGGCGACCAGGGCTGCGACGACGACCTTGGCGATGTCGCCGGGGATGAACGGGCCGTTGGTGGTGATCGCCGCCCACACGGTCAGGTCGGTGCGGATGAGCAGGCCGAGGACCCCGCACGCGTACAGCACGACGATGCCGCCGAACGCGTTGATGCCGATGCCCCACAGCACGCGGTACTTGCCTGAGCCCGTCGAGATCATGATCGCGGTCAGCACGCCGATGACGATCACCGCGGGCAGGAACCCGATGAAGTATCCGGCGGTCGGGGACGACAGCGCGGTCAGGCCGTTGCGCCCGCCGGACAGGATCGGGAGCCCGGCGATCGCGAGGACCATGAAGATGATCACGGCCAGCGTGCCCTTCTTCGGGCCCAGGACGGCGCCGGCGAGGATGACCCCGAGCGATTGGAGGGTGATGGGCACACCGCTGGTGCCGATGTTGATGGTTCCCGGCAGACCGAGCGCGGCGATCAGCGCGGCGAACACGGCGGCCTGGGTGAGGTCGCCGATGCTCAGCGACCAGCGGTTGGGGGATTTCGGCGATGCAGTCATGTCGATTCCGGAGTATTTCACGCGGGCATCGCGGGTCCGCACCCGCCGGGCGGGGTGACCAGGTACGGGCCCCGGCACGCCCACTAGACTCGGCCCGGTGACAGACACTTCTTCTGCGAACTCGTCCTCTGCCGAGGATTTCCTCGAGGGCCCGCGGCCGGTGCTCGTCGTCGACTTCGGGGCGCAGTACGCGCAGCTGATCGCCCGCCGGGTGCGCGAAGCGCGCATCTACTCCGAGGTGATCTCCCACGACGTCCCGATCGAGAAGATCCAGGAGAAGGACCCGGTCGCGATCATCCTGTCGGGCGGTCCGTCGTCGGTGTACGCCGAGGACGCACCCGACCTCGATCCCGCCCTCTTCGACCTCGACGTCCCGGTGTTCGGCATCTGCTACGGGTTCCAGGCGATGGCGGACACGCTGGGCGGCGAGGTCGCCAACACCGGTGGACGCGAGTTCGGTCGCACGACGCTGACGGCCAACGGCGAAGGCGTGCTCCATCAGGGTCTCTCGGAAACCCAGCCGGTGTGGATGAGCCACAACGACGCCGTCCAGAGCGCGCCCGAGGGATTCACCGTCACCGGATCGACCCCCGGCGCGCCGGTGGCGTCCTTCGAGAACCTGAAGCGCCGCATGGCCGGTGTGCAGTACCACCCCGAGGTGCTGCACACGCCGCACGGCCAGCAGATCCTCACGCGCTTCCTCTACGAGATCGCAGGCCTCGAGGCCACCTGGACCGCCGCCAACATCGCCGATGCCCTGATCGACGCGGTCGCCGATCAGATCGGTGACGGACGGGCCATCTGCGGGCTCTCCGGCGGTGTGGACTCCGCGGTCGCGGCGGCGCTCGTGCAACGGGCCATCGGCGACCGGCTGACATGCGTCTTCGTCGATCATGGGTTGCTGCGTGCGGGTGAGCGCGAGCAGGTGCAGCACGACTTCGTGGGCGCTACCGGCGCCAAACTCGTCACCGTCGACGCCGCGGACACCTTCCTGCGTGAGCTGTCCGGCGTGAGCGACCCCGAGACCAAGCGCAAGATCATCGGCCGGGAGTTCATCCGGTCGTTCGAGGGCGCGGTCAGCGAGGTCCTCGGCGAGGAGGCCGAGGCGGGGGAGAAGGTCGAGTTCCTGGTGCAGGGCACGCTGTATCCCGACGTCGTCGAGTCCGGCGGCGGGAGTGGAACCGCGAACATCAAGAGCCATCACAACGTCGGCGGTCTGCCCGACGACCTCGAGTTCAGCCTGGTCGAACCGCTGCGGCTGCTCTTCAAGGACGAGGTGCGCGCGGTCGGTCGCGAACTGGGACTCCCCGAGGAGATCGTCGCGCGTCAGCCGTTCCCCGGGCCCGGCCTGGCGATCCGGATCGTCGGCGAGGTCACCGGCGACCGTCTGGAGACGTTGCGCAAGGCCGATCTGATCGCACGCGAGGAACTCACCGCCGCCGGACTCGACTCCCAGATCTGGCAGTGCCCGGTGGTGCTGCTCGCCGACGTGCGCAGCGTGGGCGTCCAGGGCGACGGCCGGACCTACGGTCACCCGATCGTCCTGCGCCCGGTGTCGAGCGAGGACGCGATGACGGCCGATTGGACCCGTGTGCCCTACGAGGTGCTGGAGATCATCTCGACCCGCATCACCAACGAGGTGGCCGAGGTCAATCGCGTGGTCCTGGACGTGACGAGTAAACCGCCGGGCACCATCGAGTGGGAATGACCCGAACGAGAGCGGCCGGTGGCATCTGCCACCGGCCGCTTTTCTGACTGCCCGCCTCGAGTCCGGCGGCGAGTCGAGGTCAGCCTCGAGATCGCGTCCCCGACACGATCAGCACGATCCCGACGAGCAGGCCGATCCCGACCGCGACCCACCCGAGGTCGGCGGCATCGGGTAGTGCCGGCCCGTCGGCGAGTCCCCATCCGGCCACCGCGAGGGCGGAGATTCCCAGGAGCCCCAGACCCGGCGCGCGATGAGTGGACACGCATCCCTGGTGATCGGCGGTGTCGGCGGCCGCCGGGTTGTCCGCGCCGTAGGCGTCGTCGTGGGTGTTCATCGCAGGACCTGAACCTCTCCCATCCCGGTGCGGGCATCGATCTGCAGGACCGGGCCGTCGGTGCCGTCACGCCCGCCGTCGAGTCCGGTGGGGCAGGTGTAGTCACCGATGCCGGTCTGGCAGTCGGCGCGCACGTTCATCGTGTCCGGGACGTGGACCTTGATCGTCCCGACACCGGTCTCGAGTCGCACCGTGCGGTCGGCGGTGAGGTCCACCTCGCGCAGATCCAGGGTCATCTCACCCACGCCGAGTGTGTACTCGGCCTCGATGTCGTTCTCGCTCAATGGTTTCCACTCGCGGTCGCCGGCTCCGCCGGGCGGCAGGGGACTGGACAGGCCGTTCACGCCGGAGATCACGGTGGTGACGACGACGGCTGCCCCGAGGGTGACCGCGATCGGCACGAGGCCGGTGCTGTGCTCGCCGGTGCGGCGCCGGATGAACGCCGCGACCAGGAGTCCCGCGCCGACGACGGCGAGGGAGAGCGACAGGATGTGCGGCACGGTGAACCAGTCGACGCCCATCTGGTGCAGGCCCGCGCCGACGGCGCCCACGATGATCGCGAGACCGATCACGATCAGGGTGAGAGGTGAGCGCCGGCGCCTGCGGACGGCGGGGTCGGCCGGGGTGGTCGGCTCGGGCAGGTCCCAGGCGAACCGTGCCGCCCCCAGCGGATCCCACGCCGGCGGGGTCGCGTCGAGTGCTGCGCTCTTCTCGAGGTCGACCCGTGGCGCTGCTGTGGCCGGGTGTTCGGCGGGCGAGTCCCCGGTGGTCGGGGATGTGGTCGGTGTTCCCGTCATGGGCGCTCCTGATGTCTGGAGACCGGGCGCGGTGACGGACCCACCGCCGGTCGGGTTGGTCATGGCTCGCGGCACCCACCGCTCGAACTGGCCGGCCGCCGGTGGCGGGACGACGATGTCGGTGACCGCCGCCGTGTCGATGCTGGTGCCGACCGGTGGGGTCGGGGTCCGCAGGTACAGCAGGAACCAGCCGCCGAGCATCAGGATCGCGCCGACGAGTCCGCCCGACCCCCAGGTGCGGTTGGGCCCGATGGAGGTGACGATGACGATCGCGAGGACGGCCAGCACGATGACCTGCGGGTTGCCCAGTCCGTGCATCGAGTTGTGCGACGCGGTGTGGCCGGCGCGAGAGGAATCTGCGCGGAGCGCGTCGGCGCGAGCGCGACCGGCGCCCGGGAACGCGACCCAGGCCGCGAGATAGAGGATGAGTCCGCTGCCGCCGAAGAACGCCGCCACCACGAATGCGACCTTCACCAGGGTCGGGTCGACGCGGTAGCGAGCGGCTATGCCGGTGCACACGCCGGCGATCGTCCGATCGTCGCGCCGGTACGGGCGGGTCGACCACAAGCCCTGGAGCTGCTGCTGGAACTGCTTCGTGTCCATGACGATCATCGTGCCGCTCGCACGCCCCCGGACACATCGGGTGATCCCCTGAATTGTCCCCCGGAAGAACCCGGTTCGTGGGGGTGGTGAAGCGACACACCCTGAGATCGAGACCCATGAACCGGGGTTGACCCCGATGTCGCGGAGCCGAACGCATGGGACGATCGAGGAGTGAATCGAATGGAGGTCGAGCCGGTCCCCAGGCTGGTGCGCCGGGACGGCGGCCGCGTGGTCGCCGGTGTCGCCGGTGGAATCGCCGATCATCTCGGGGTCGAGGTGTTCCGCGTGCGGATCGTCTTCGTGGTCCTGGCCGCGCTGGCCGGTGCCGGGGTCGCCGCCTACGGACTGCTCTGGTTCTTCTGCCCGCAGGGCGATGACACCGCCTCGCCGGCGCGGGGTGAACGCCGGCAATCCCTCGGCCTCGCGATGATCGGGCTGGTGGCGATGGCCGTGGTGGGCTTCGCGGCGTCGGGGACCCCGGCGGAATACCTGGTCCCGTTCGTCTTCATCGCGCTCGGTGCCAGCCTGGTGTGGCGCGAGTTCGACACGTCCCCTCGGGCACCGCGCACCCCGGCGCTCACCTGGACCCGGCTGATCGGTGGGGTCGCGCTCGTCGTCGGGGGACTGGTCGTCGTGGTGGTGGCAGGGGACCGCAGCTTCGGCGGACTCAACTCCACGATCCTCGCGGTCGGGGCGACGCTCATCGGCGTCGTCCTGCTGACCGTGCCGCTGTGGATGCGGTTGCTGCGCACCCTCGACGAGGAGCGCGCCGCCCGGATCCGGAACGCCGAGCGTGAGGAGATCGCGTCGCATCTCCACGACTCGGTCCTGCAGACCCTGGCGCTGATACAGAAGAAGGCCGGCCGGCCCGAGGAGGTGGCGCGGCTGGCCCGGAGCCAGGAACGCGAACTGCGGGCGTGGCTGTTCGGCGACCCGGCGACCGAACGAGGTTCCCTCGCGGCAGCGCTGCGCAGTGTGGGAGCCGAGGTCGAGGACGCCTACGGAATCGAGGTGGAGATCATCACCGTCGGCGATCTGCGCCCCACCAACACCCGGGACGCCAGACGCTGGGCGGCCCTCGTCGGCGCCACCCGCGAAGCGTTGGTCAACGCCGCCAAGCACTCCGGCGAGCGCACGGTGGACGTGTACGGCGAGATCACCGACGACGAGGTGGAGGTGTATGTGCGCGACCGCGGTGTCGGCTTCGACCCCGAGATCGTCGACGACGACCGCCAGGGCATCTCGCGCTCGATCCGCGCGCGGGTGGAACGCATGGGCGGACACGTGCGGATCACCTCGAGTCCCGAACGCGGAACCAACGTCGGTCTCATGATGCCGCGCGGTGACGGCGGTTCGATCGAGGAGCGACCGGACGCGGAGAGATCGGACGCGGAGAGATCGGAACACGCCGAACGCACAGCCGAGATGACCATGCACGCAGTGGCCCCGACTGACAACAGGAAGGCACGATGACAGCGAGTTCGACGAGTCCCGACCCCTCCGGTCCCGTGACCGTCTACCTGGTCGACGACCATGCGGTCTTCCGCTCCGGGGTCCGTGCCGAACTGGCCGACGAGCCGGGTCTGCGCGTCGTCGGCGAGGCGGGTGCGGTGCCCGAGGCGATCGACGGGATCGTCTCGACGGCTCCGGACGTGGTCCTGCTCGACGTGCACATGCCGGCGGGCGGCGGGGTGGCGGTGTTGCGCGGTGTGCTCGATCGGATCGCCTCGGCCACAACAGCTTCGGCCGTACCAGCTTCGGCCGCACCGGGTTCGACACGGCCCGGTTCGACACGGCCCGGTTCGACACCGCCGGTGTTCCTCGCGTTGAGTGTGTCCGATGCCGCCGAGGACGTCATCGCGACGATCCGTGCCGGCGCGCGGGGTTACGTGACGAAGACGATCGCCGGGCCTGAACTCGCCGATGCGGTCCGGCGGGTCGCCGACGGCGACGCGGTGTTCAGTCCGCGGCTCGCGGGTTTCGTCCTCGACTCGTTCACCGGGAAGTCGTCGGCGCCCGAACCGCCCCTCGACCCCGAACTCGACTCGCTGACCAGGCGAGAGCTGGAGGTCTTGCGTCTGCTCGCGCGCGGATACACCTATCGCGAGATCGCCGAGGAGCTGTTCATCTCGATCAAGACGGTCGAGACACATGCGTCGAATGTCCTGCGCAAGACCCAGCAGTCCAACCGCAACGCGCTCACGCGGTGGGCGGCCACCCGTCACATCGGTTGACGGGCCACCGCTCTCGCACCTCAGCGCAACAGCGCGATGGCGAGGACGACGACTACCGCGAGTACCGCGAAGAAGACGAAGATCGAAACCGCGAGTGCGGTGCTCGACGTGCCCGGCGGCTGCGGGGGCGGATTGTACGACGGCTGTCGCCGATCAAACGGTTGTGACTGTCCGACAGGTGGTCTCGATGTGGACGAGTGCGGTTGCGGCGTCGACATGAGAGTCGGGGACATGCCCTGACGAGTGCGCGGGAGGTCGCGGGAGCCGCGATCGGCGGACATCGTCGGGGCGTACGGCGGCAGGGTGGCTGCGGCGGGGCGGTGTGTACCGGTCGTCGAGGACCGGTTGGTCCGCTGCGACCACACCGGCGTTCCCGTCCCCGGTCGGGTGATGAGGCCGGTCAGGACCTGGTCGCGGGTGCCGCGTGAGCCGGCCGCGAACGAGGTGAGCAGGTCTCGTGCCTGACTCATCGTGGGGCGTTTGGTGGGACTGGGTTCGAGAAGTCGCAGCAGGACCGGCTCGAGTTCG
Organism: Gordonia sp. HS-NH1; assembly: GCF_001418765.1. Lineage (NCBI taxonomy): Bacteria > Bacillati > Actinomycetota > Actinomycetes > Mycobacteriales > Gordoniaceae > Gordonia > Gordonia sp. HS-NH1. The sequence continues at coordinate 45,580 of NZ_LIYC01000004.1, read as the reverse complement.
GCGGCGTTCTTCATGGGAGTGATGCGGGCACGCGCGACCTTGTGCAGCAGGGCGATCGAATTGTCGTCGACACCGAACGGCGGCTGACCCTCGACCATCGTGTAGATGGTCGCACCCAGCGAGTACACGTCCGACGCCTCTTGCGGATCGGCTCCGCGCGCGACCTCGGGGGCGAAATATGCCGGTGTCCCGGTGATCACGCCGGTCTGGGTGAGCGTGACATCGTCCTTCGCTCGCGAGATCCCGAAGTCGGTGATCTTGACCAGTCCCGTGTGGCGGCCGCCCTCGGCGATCAGGATGTTGCCCGGCTTGATGTCGCGGTGCACGATCCCCGCGGCGTGGGCCTCGACCATCGCATCGGCCACCTGGGCGCCGATCTGGGCGGCTTCGGCAGGCGTGAGAGTCTGTGTGGCATGCAGGATCTGGGCGACGCTGCGCGAGGGTAGGTATTCCATGACCAGCCAGGGCTCACCCCGGTCGAGGGCGACATCGTGCATGGCGATCGCATTGCGATGGGAGAGCTTCGCGGCGATGCGTCCCTCTCGCATCGCCCGCTGGCGCACGTTGTCCGCGGATTCCTCGGTGAGACCCTCGGTGGAGACGACCTGCTTGACGGCGACGTCGCGGTCGAGGAGCTGGTCGCGTGCGAGCCACACGGTTCCCATGCCGCCCCCGCCGATCCGCGACTTCAGGCGGTATCGGCCGGCCACCAGGTACTGGGGACCTGGTGCATGACGGTGTCCGGCGGTGGTCGACATAGGGCGATGATAGCGGCGAGGCCATCGGGGCGGGCGCCGCACTTGACAGCCGTCTCGTACGTATGTTCGACTCGCTCCATGCGATGGTCCGATCAGGCGGTGGGGGTCGACGACGGGTCGCTTCCCGGGTTGAGCCGCTCGGGCCTGGTGCGGTCGGTGCGTACGCCCGACTTCGAGGGCATCACCTTCCACGAGGTGCTGGCCAAGAGTGCGCTCAATCGCATCCCGGAGGCCTCGCAGCTCCCGTTCCAGTTCACGGTCAACACCTTTCGCGGGTGTACGCATGCCTGCCGTTACTGTTTCGCCCGTCCGACGCACGAGTACCTGGACCTCGACGCGGGCAACGACTTCGACACCCAGGTAGTGGTGAAGCTCAATGTCGCGGCGGTGTTGCGCAAGGAGCTCAAACGCCGGTCGTGGACCCGGGAGACGGTGGCACTGGGGACCAACACCGATCCCTACCAGCGCGCCGAGGGGCGTTATCGGCTCATGCCGGGGGTGATCTCCGCGCTCACCGAGTCCCGGACGCCGTTCTCGATCCTCACCAAGGGCACGTTGATCCGTCGTGACCTGCCGCTGTTGCGTCAGGCCGCGGGCGAGGTGTCGGTCAGCGTCGGGATCTCACTGGCGATCCTCGATCCGGATCTGCAGAAGAAGATCGAGCCGGGGACACCCTCGCCGCAGGCGCGGCTCGCGCTGATCCGGGATCTGGCCGATGCCGGCATCGCGCCGCATGTGATGGTGGCCCCCGTCATCCCCTACCTCACCGACTCCACCTCGCATCTCGATTCGTTGCTCGAGGCTCTCGCCGAGGCGGGCGCCTCGGGTGTGACCGCGTTCCCGATGCACCTGCGATCCTCGACCAAGCCCTGGTTCCTCGAATGGCTGGCCGAGGAACATCCGGCGCTCATCCGCCGCTACCGGGGTTTGTACGGACGTGGCGCCTATGTCACCCCGGAGTATTCGTCGTGGCTGCGTGACCGGATGAAACCTCTCGTGCACCGGCACGGCCTGGCGGGGTCCGGTGGTCTCCGGCAGTCGGGCCGGGACGCGCCGGCGACGGTCGCCGAGCCCGAGCTGCAGCACGCACTCACCCTGTTCTGATCACTGCCGTTCTGAACCGGCACCGCGCTGAGCTGCGTCGATTCGGCGTGGGAACGCACATGCTTTGTCGTACAACGGATCTCGTCTTCGTTTGACGCTTGTCGGTGGTTGGTTCTACTCTCAAATCATCGAAACTGTGTTCGAACGATCTGCGGCCGAGGGTGCCCCTCGGGATCACTTCGGATGGCAGTTCGAGAACCCTGATGCGCGCACCTTCCCGGCTCGCTCGAGTACCTCATGTCGACTGGAGGGTGTCCGGAAATGGATGTGTCAGCTGGTGTTGTCGTGACCGATGTCGCGACCCGTGGCAGGGCGGACGAGCTGGCGGGGTTGCGCCGGCGGATGGCGGCCATGTCCGGCCGGCCCGACCAGCGGGTGGTCGAGGTCCGCGATCAGGCGGTGGGCGTACTTCCGATGCCGGAATCGCTGTCGGAGGTGCTGCCGCACAACGGGATTCCTCGCGGTACGGTCGCCCGGCTCGACGGTGCCCGCTCGGTGCTGGTCGCGATGATCGCAGCGGTGACCCGTGCGGGTGGGCAGGTGGGGATCGTCGGGTTGCCACGGTTGAGTCTGTTGTCGGCGGCGGAGATGGGTGCCGACCTGTCCCGTATCGCCACCATCCCCGAGCCCGGTCCCGATCCGGTCGAGGTGGCGGCGGTTCTGCTCGACGGTATGGACCTGGTGATCTTGGACCTTGCAAGCGACGGGGAGGGGACACGCCCGCGGGGCGAGACGGTGGCCCCGTCGCGTGCGCGGGTGGTCATGGGCCGCGTGCGCAAGCAGTCGTCGGTGCTGCTGGTGACCGGTGGCACCTGGCCGGGTGCGCAGCTGGCCGTCGAAGCCCGTGTCCTCACCTACCGGCACAGTCCACACCTGCCCGGCCGGTCCGCTTCCCGCGCAGCCGGTCTCGATTCCGCGCGCAGTGGCTACGGCCGCATCGGCGGGATGCGGTTGCAGGTCACGGTGTCCGGCCGCGGCCGGCGATCCGAGAGCACCGAGGTCGAGCTCCGGGCGGTGGGGCACGGCCCCGATCGCACGGTCGAGATGGTCGCGGCGACGAGTGTCTCACCGGTGCTCGCGGTGGCGAACTGATGCCCCCCGGGGAGCCGGGGTCCCGGCGTATCCTCGCGCTCTGGTGCCCGGACTGGCCGGCGATGGCGGCATCGGCCGAGGCGGATCTACCCCCACTGCATCCGGTGGCGGTGCTGTCGGCGAATCGGGTGGTGGCCTGTTCGGCGTCGGCCCGTGCGGCCGGTGTCCGTCGCGGGATGCGCAAGCGTCAGGCGCAGGCGGCGTGTACGGAGATGACCGTGGTCACCGCCGACGAGAACCGGGACGGACGGTTGTTCGAACCGGTGGTCGCCGCGGTCGCCGAGGTGATACCCGCTCTCGAAGTGCTCCGGCCAGGTCTCCTGGTGATCGCCGGCGACCGTGCGGCCCGCTATTTCGGGGGGATGGAGTCCCTCGCGGAGGAACTCGTCGACGTGGTGTCGGCATGTGGCATCGAGTCGCAGGTCGGCATCGCCGACGAGATCTTCACCGCCGTCCTCGCCGCCCGGCACGGACATCAGGTGGAGCCCGGCGGCGACCGGGAGTACCTCGCCGGCCGGCCCGTCGCCGATCTCGCCGTCGAACCCAGCATGAGCGATCCGTCCCGTGCCGATCTCGTCGAGTTGCTGCGCCGATTGGGGATCGGCACGATCGGGGCCTTCGCCGACATGTCCGTCACCGATGTCGCCACTCGGTTCGCCAGGGATGCGGTCGTCGCGCATCGGCTCGCCAACGCGTTGCCGGGGCGCGTCCCATCGTCCCGCGGTGTGCCTGCCGAACTCGACGTCGACCACACCTGCGACCCCCCGGTCGACCGCATCGACGTCGCGGCGTTCATCGGCCGTACCCTCGCCGACGCGCTGCACCGACGCCTGCGTGATGCCGCAGTGGCCTGTACGCGACTCACCATCATCGCGACCACCGAACGCGGACAACAGCATTCGCGAACCTGGCGCTGTGCCCAGCCGCTGACGCCGGAGACGACCGCGGACCGCATCCGATGGCAACTGGAGGGGTGGCTGACCGGCGCGGCGCGGCCTACCCCGCGGGTTGAGCCGGCACCGAGCGCAGCGAGGAGTCGAGTCGAAGCCCCCTACGGAGGCAAAGCGCAGGGGAGAAGGGCCCGGGATACCCGGCCCGACTCGCCGATCGTCCGGTTGCGCCTCGAGCCGGTCGAGGTCGTCGAGGCCGGTGCTCTGCACTACCAGCTCACCGACGATCTCGCCCGTGGCGGGTCGGCCGGTGAGCCCGACGTGGAGGAGCGCGCACGGCGTTCACTGGTGCGGATACAGGGGTTGCTGGGCGGGGACGCGGTTCGCATTCCCGTGCTGAGCGGTGGCCGCGGTCCCGCCGAACGGATCACGATGGTCTCCCTGGGCGACGAGCCGGCTCCTCGCCGGGATCCGCTGGCGCCGTGGCCCGGGCGTCTGCCGCAACCCAGCCCGACGGTGCTGGTGGAAACCGCGATCCACGTGCTCGACGCCACAGGACAACCGGTGAAGGTGACCGAACGCGGGGCGTTCACCGCCGAGCCGGTGACCGTGGCGCTGGCATCGTCCCGGGGCCGCCGATCGAGCTGGGGTCTGTACTGGTGGGCCGGGCCCTGGCCGGTCGGGAGCGCCGACCGCCCCGCCGGCGCGCCGGTGTCGGCCGGAGCCGGCGAGACGGGACTGATCGCCCGGGCGCAGGTGCTGCTCGACGATTCACGAGCCCTGTTGCTGTGCTATCGCGCCGGGGAGTGGATCGTCGAAGGGGTCTACGAGTGACTGCGTCTCGCGGAGTGGCCTTCGGGAAGAAACGCCGCATGGCGCGCACGTGGTTGTCGGTGACCGTGGAACTGCTCGGTGGTCGTGGTATTGAGTTATGGCCTTGCCCCGGAAGGGTTTTCGCGGTCGGACCGGCGCATACCTTCAAGGATCTGGCGACCGCCGTCGACGACGCGTTTGCCCGATGGGATCGTTCCCATCTGTCACTTCACCCTGGACGACGGCAGGGTGGTCGCCGACGCTGCGCTCGGTGCCGACATGGCCGGTGGTATCGGCGGCCCGATCTCCGAGCCCGTGGACATCGCCAGGCACATCGCACCCGGTGACCGCGTCGAGAAATCGATCCGGGTCCGAGGACGCGATCGACCCGCGTACCTCGCCCAAGCGACGCACTCCAGCAGGTCGGCGCCGGGGTGTCGATGGCACTGCAGAAGCGCCGCGAGCGAGCCGAACCGGTGGCCGCGTCGATCGTCGAACAACTCGATCGACGGGGAGAGGCCGGCGACGCCGAACTCGCCGAGGAACTACTCGCGATCCTGCGCGGGGAACCCGCGCCGGGACGGCCGATCGCGGTGGATCTCGAGATGCTCAGCGACGAGATGGAGGGTGATCCGAACCGGTCAACCGGCGGACTCATCGACCTGAGCACCGGCTTCGTGTACAACGACGAGATGCTCGACCCGGGCGTGCTCGATGAGGAGATCGACGTCGAGGAGGACCCGGACCGCTGGCTACGCTTCGACTGCATCGGTTCGCGTGACAGCTGGCTGGACATGGCCGATTTCGCCACGCGAACCTCCGATCCCGACCTGCGGAGCCGTCTGGAGCGTGCCATCGAGGGACGCGGCGCGTTCCGTCGGTTTCGGGATGTCGTCCACGAGGCGGGTGTGAGTCAGCAGTGGTACGGCTTCTCCACCGACCGCAAGTTCGGACGGGCCCGCGAGTCCCTGGTCCGGCACGGAATCCGGCCGACCTGACTCAACTGTTGCGTCCCCGCGCGATGACCGGCCACCGGCTGTCCGATCCGTCGATCGCCACCAGTTCGTCGACGAGGTTGACCGCGGTGCAGACATGGTTCGGTACCACCCGGACCACGTCGCCCAACCGCGGGACCGGCGTCGAGTCCGCCGGGAAGTCGACGACGGCATGGTGTTCGGACAACTGCACGACACGGGCGTCGGGGTGGTCGAGGAGCCGTCCGTGCCCGGTGGCCCAGGCAGCTCGGTCGGCGCCGAGGATCTTGCTGCCGGCATCGACGACGATTCGTCCGGGCTCGCTGCGTACCACGGTCGCGACCGCGGTCAGCGCGACGTCGTCGAATCCGCAGGCGCCGATCTCGACCTGCTGGGCGTCGTTGAGGGGGTACACGCCCGGACGGACCTCGGTGAGCACGCCCGCGTGAGCCGGGTCGCCGACGAATTCGATGGTGGGCGTGGACCCGCCGCTGCGTACGCGCGGATCGATCCCGTGTTCCCGGAGACTCTCCGCGGCCGCGCGAAGCGCCGCCACCTCCTGCTCCGCCGCACGCCGTCGGGTGTCGCCGAGGCCGTAGCCGTGGCCGGGGAAGGTGAACACGCCGACGACGTCGAGTCCGGCTGCCGTTCCTGCGGCCGCGACCTCGCCGGCACCCCCGGGCGTCACCCCGGTGCGGTGCTGCCCGGAGTCGACCTCGACGAGAGCCTCGATCCGCTGCCCATCGAGCAGAGCCCCGAGATGCCGGGCGCCCTCGACCGACTCGACACCCACCCGCAGCGACACCCGGGCCGCCAGAGCACGCAACCGGGCGGCCTTCGCCGGGGTCGGCCAGACGGGGTAGGCGATGAAGATGTCGGTGCACGAGGTGATCTCGGCGGCATCGGCGAAGGCCTCGGCCTCGCCGATGGTCGCCACCGCCAGGCCCACGGCGCCGACATCGATCTGCATGCGGGCGATCTCGGCGCTCTTGTGGGTCTTGGCGTGCGGGCGCACCTCGACGCCGGTCGATCGCGCACGATCGGCGAGCGACGCGAGGTTACGCGTCATGCGATCGACGTCGACCTCGAGATAAGGGGTGTCGATCACGTGTCGCGCCTGTCGGCGCCGTGGTCCGAACGACCAAGAGCTGCCGCCGATTCGCCGAACACGAGATACTCCTGGTGCAGGATGCGGGTGGTCAGTCCGGGCGTGATCCGATGCCCGATCTCGGCGACCAGCCCGACGAGCGAGTCGACCCGTTTGGGCCGGTCGACGATGGCGTGCAGGACGCGCGCCGCGGCGCGGTCGACGTTCCAGGCGCCGGGCTGGTTGTCGTAGGCCTCGGTGGGTGCGATCATCCGCGTCTTCACCAGGGGCAGACGAACATTGGAGAAAGTGACGTGGTCGGAGACCGTCTCGGTGCCGGTCACGTCGCTGAAGGCCTCGAGGGCGGCCTTCGACGCCGCGTACGCCCCGAATCGCGGCCCCCGTGACTGCACCGCGACCGAGGTCACGTTCACCACGTGGCCCGCCTGCCTGGCGACCATGTGCGGCAACAGTCCGAGGACGAGGTTGACCGCGCCGAAGTAGTTGACCGCCATCACCCGGTGGTAGTCATGTGACCGGTCCACGGAATTGAGCGTGGCGCGGCGGATCGACCGACCGGCGTTGTTGACCAGCACGTCCACATAGCCGTGTGCGGCCAGGACGGTCTTGACGAGCGCGTTGACCGATTCCTCGTCGGTGATGTCGCACTGGTACGAGGTCACCTGGCCGGGCGGGATTCCCTTCTTGCTCGTCGTCGAGTTCAATTCCTCTGTCGCCGAATCGAGTTCCGCGGCATTGCGGGCGACGATGATGACGTTGGCCCCGCGGGCGACACACATCCGGGCGGTGGCCTTGCCGATGCCGCTCGACCCACCGGTGATGAGGATGTTCTTGCCGACCAGGGGGCCGCGCGGATCGGTGCGACGGTTGCGCGCCCGGTCGAGATGCCGTGACCAGTAGGTCCACAGCCGCGGGGCGTATTCGGTGAAGTCGGGGATCGTGATGCCGAGGTCGTGCAGGACCGCGACGGTGGTGTCGGCGCGGAAGTCGACCGGCAGCGTCACCGCGTCGAGCAGTGCCCCGGGAATGCCCTGCTGAGCGGCGACGAGGTTGCGTCCGACACGCGCGATCCCCATGCCGGACAACGCCATCACGGGTTCGACCGCGGAGCGCGGGATGGCATCGAAGCCCTTGGGGGCGTCGAAGGCCGGTGCGAGGGCGTTGTACATCTCGGTGGTGGTGAGCGACTTCGGGTCGCTGAGATGGAACACCAGCCCGCTGCGTGTGGGATTGACGCCGATGAGGGCGACCATCGCGGCGGCGACGTAGTCGACGGGCACGATGTTGAGCGTGCCCAGGTCGGGCATCGGCAGCCGCAGCATCGAGGGCAACCGGCCGAGCATCCCGAGATGACCGAAGAAGTAGTACGGGCCGTCGATCTTGTCCATCTCCCCGGTTCTGGAGTCGCCGACCACGACCGACGGCCGGTAGACGCGCCAGCGGAGTCCCTCGCGTTCGCGGACGACGCGCTCGGCCTCGAACTTGGTGCGGTGGTAGGGGGTCGGGAACCCTTGTCCGACTTCGAAGTCCATCTCGGTGAAGCGACCGCGGTGGTCGCCGGCCACCGCGATCGACGAGACGTGGTGGAACAGCGCGTCGTGTGCGATCGCGAAGTCGGCGGCGCGCGAGGTCCCGACGACATTGGCGGCGCGCTGTGACTCCGCGTCGGCGGCCATGTCGTAGATGGCGGCGAGGTGGATGACATGGTCGATCGCGGGAACGGCGTCCGGTGCGATGCCGAGTCCCGGCGCGGTCAGGTCTCCGACCACGGGGGTCACCCGGTCGTCGGCGTCCATGTCGTCGAGCATGGCGACGAAGGCCGCCAGCGACGACTCGCGTACCAGCGCGTGGACCGTGGCATCGGGAGAGACGGTCAGGAGGCGTTCGAGAACGCGTCGCCCGATGAACCCGCTGCCCCCGGTGATGAAGTAGCTCGTCATGTGAGAGATCCCATCAGATGGGCGGGCCGATGACCCGCCGGCTGTCCGCGCCCGCAGGGTCGCGGATGTGTCTGGTACTCAGGGTGACACTAACTTGCATCGAAGGCAATGACCGCGCCGCCGTCGACCGTGCGTCCAAACACGTCGACTGTGCGCCCGATCACGTCGACTGTGCACCCGACCACGCCGACCGCCGGAGCAGGCGCGCGCCGTTGAGTGCGACGAGCACGGTGGAACCCTCGTGGCCGGCGACGGCCAGCGGGAGGGGAAGGGTTCCGACGAGATCCCAGGTCACCAGGGTGACGATCATGGTGCCCGCGATGCAGAGGTTCGCGATCACGTAGCGGCGGGCGAGCCGGGACAGCCGGATCAGCGCGGCGACCGCGGTGAGGTCGTCGCGCACGATGATCGCGTCGGCCGTCTGGACCGCGAGATCCGCGCCCCGACGACCCATGGCGACGCCGGTGCCGGCCGCCATGAGGGCCGGTGCGTCGTTGATGCCGTCGCCGACCACGAGCACGTGGCCGCCGGTCTCGCCGACTATTCGGACCTTGTCCTCGGGCAGGAGGTCGGCGTGTACCGCCTCGATACCGGTCCGGTCTGCCACATCCGCCGCGACGGACGGACGGTCGCCGGTCAGCAGCAGGACCGGCCCGGAGGTCACGTCGCCGATCAGCCGCACTGCTTCGGCGGCGTCGTCCCGAAGACGGTCGACGAGTTCGATCCGGCCGACCTCCGATCCGTCGACGAGCACGCCCACCACGGTTCCGGTCGAGTCGGCGTCGGCGCGCTCGACGGTGATCCGGTGACCGCGCACGGCGCCGGTCACGCCGCGGCCCGGAAGTGCCCGGAAGTCCTCGACCGTCTCGATGTCCAGCCCACGGTCGATCGCGGCCGCCACGATCGCGCGTCCCAGCGGGTGTTCGCTGGGGTGTTCGACGGCCGCGGCGAGCGCCAGCACCTCCGACGGCTCGCGTCCGTCGAGTGCTGTCACGTCGACGACCTGCGGGCGTCCCTCGGTCAGGGTGCCGGTCTTGTCGAAGGCGACGACAGAGGTCCGTCCGACGGACTCCATCACCGCGGCGGACTTGACCAGCACGCCGTGACGACCGGCGTTGGCGATCGACGCCAGCAGCGGCGGCATCGTCGACAGGACGACGGCGCAGGGTGAGGCCACGATCATGAACACGATGGCTCGAAGCAGCGCCTCGTCGAAGGTGTTGTCGAACAACACCATCGGAACGCCCAGTACCAGAAGCGTGGCGACCACGACGGTGACGGAGTACGCCTGCTCGACCTTCTCGAGGAAGAGCTGGGTCGGGGCCTTCGTCTCGGAGGCCTCGGCGACGAGTGTCGCGATCCGGGCGATCACCGACTCCGACGCCGGGCGGGCGACTTCGACGATCAGCGCGCCGGTGCCGTTGACGGTGCCGGACAGCACGTCGTCACCCGCGTCGCGCAGGACGGGGATCGACTCGCCGGTCACGGCCTGCTGGTCGACCTCGCTGCGCCCCCGGAGAACGACTCCGTCGGCACCGATCCGCTCGCCGGGGCGGACGAGGATGCGTTGTCCCACTTCGAGATCGCGGCAGTCGACCTCGACGGTCGAACCGTCGTCGTGGTACCGGGTCGCCCGTTCGGGAGCCAGGCCGAGGAGGGCGGTCACCGAGTCCGCGGTGCGCTGGGTGACGACGACCTCCAGCGCGCCCGAGGTCGCGAAGATCACGATCAGCAGCGCGCCGTCGAAGACCTGCCCGATCGACGCGGCGGCGATGGCGGCGACGATCATGAGCAAATCGACGTCGAGTCGTCGTTGCCGCAGTTCCTGCAGGCCGGACCGGGTCGGTTCCCATCCGCCGCTCAGGTAGCACGCGAGATACGCGGTCCACCAGGCCCATTCGGGTGCCTCGCAGAGCTGAAGCAGCCATCCGGCGAGGAACAGTGCCAGCGCGATGCCCGCCCAGCGCACCTCGGGTAGTCGGAGCCCGGTCCGGAAGATCGATCGCGGGGCGGTGATCCCGCGTTCGCCTCCCGGTCTCGGGACGGTGTCACGCGCCGCCCTGTCCGTCGCGCCGGTCGCCTCCGCCGTGTCCATCATGTCTCCCGTCGTGTTGCGGACCGTCAGCCCCGACAGTAACAGTTCATATGAAGAGGTTTTCATGTGATGGTGAACCGGTAGCATCTCGCTGCATGGGACACGGCATCGACGAGGGGATGCGGCCGGCTGCACGGCTCGATCCGGAATCGGCCGTGCATGTCGCCACCACGCTGCAGGCGCTGGCGACTCCGAGCCGGTTGCTCATCCTCACCGAGCTGCGGTCCGGTCCGCGCTCGGTCACCGATCTCGCCGACGCCGTCGGCATGGAGCAGTCCGCGGTGTCCCATCAGCTCCGGCTGCTGCGCAATCTCGGGCTGGTCACCGGCACTCGTTCCGGGCGGTCGATCAGTTACAGCCTCTATGACAGCCATGTCGCCCAACTGCTCGACGAGGCCGTCTACCACAGCGAACACCTGCGTCTCGGGCTCGCCGAGCGCCCGAAGTCCGCCGGCTGAGGGCCGATCCACCGGCCGCGGGTGCCCATCGAACGGATGTTCGATAAGCTCGGGGTGTGGGCTGGGATCAAGGACCACCGACGTGGTCGGAGATGGAGCGGGTGCTCGCAGGTCGAGCGCCCGGCAGCACCGACCGGCCCGGCACCGAATTCGGCCCCGACCTCAGTGAATGGGCGCCGTTCCCCGGCGACGGCGGCGACAGCCCGGCCTGGTCGCGCAAGCGCGGGGCCTATCAGGCCGAAGACATCTCCCGTGGCTCCTCGGCGGTGCCCTATGCCGAACTCCACGCGCACAGTTCGTACAGCTTCCTCGACGGTGCGTCGATGCCCGAAGAACTGGTCGAGGAGGCGCAACGACTCGGGCTCCGTGCCCTGGCCGTCACCGATCACGACGGGTTCTACGGCATCGTGCGCTTCGCCGAGGCGGCCCGCGAGTTCGGGATGCCGACGGTCTTCGGTGCCGAGCTGTCACTGGAGCCCGACGTCGCGCGGACGGGTCAGAACGATCCGCCGGGAGAGCATCTGCTGGTTCTCGCCCGAGACGGGGAGGGTTATCGGCGCCTGTCCCGGACCATCGCCGACGCGCACATGGTCGCCGGGGAGAAGGGATTGCTCCGCTATGACCGCGAGGCCCTGGCCGGTGCCGGCGACGGACATTGGCTCATCCTCACCGGTTGCCGGAAGGGCGCACTCCGTCGCGCCCTCGATCGCGGCGGCGTCCCGGCCGCCGAGCAGGCGCTGCGGGAACTGATCGAGACCTACGGCCACGACAACGTCGTCGTCGAGCTGACCGCGCAGGGCATGGCCGACGACGACGAACGCAACGCGGTGCTCGCCGGCCTCGCCGCCGGAGCGGGCGTGCCGGCCGTGGCCACCACCGGCGCGCACTTCGCCGCACCCCGGCGCCGACGCCTGGCGATGGCCATGGCCGCCGTTCGGGCCCGCACCGACATCGACACCATCTCCGGGTGGATGCCGGGGGTTGCCGGAGCGCACCTGCGCAGCGGCGACGAGATGGCCCGGTTGTTGCCCGCGCATCCCGACGCCATCGACAACGCGGTGGGCATCGCCGCGGACTGTGCATTCCATCTGGGCCTCATCGCGCCGCAGTTGCCGCCGTTCGACGTTCCCGACGGTCACACCGAGGCGAGCTGGCTGCGCGAACTCACCATGACCCGGGCACGCCGGCGGTACGGCACCCCGGCCGAACATCCCCAGGCCTACCGGCAGATCGAGCACGAACTCGCCATCATCGAGGCGCTCACCTTTCCCGGCTACTTCCTCGTGGTCGCCGACATCGTCGACTTCTGCAAGGCCAACGACATCCTGTGTCAGGGCCGGGGGAGTGCGGCCAACTCGGCCGTCTGCTACGCCCTCGGCATCACCAATGTCGACCCGGTCGCCAACACCCTGCTCTTCGAACGGTTCCTGGCCCCGGAACGCGACGGTCCGCCCGACATCGACGTCGACATCGAATCCGATCGTCGCGAGGAGGCCATCCAGTACGTCTACCGCCACTACGGCCGGGACCGCAGCGCGCAGGTCGCCAATGTCATCACCTACCGCGGGAAGTCGGCGATCCGGGACATGGCCCGGGCGCTCGGGTACGCGCCCGGCCAGCAGGACGCCTGGGCCAAGATGCCCGACACGGCACCGTCCGACGTCGCCGAGCTGGCCGGTGAGATCCTCGGTATGCCAAGGCATCTGGGTATCCACTCCGGCGGCATGGTGATCTGCGACCGGCCGATCGCCGATGTCTGCCCCACGGAGTGGGCGCGGATGGAGAACCGCAGCGTGCTGCAGTGGGACAAGGACGACTGCGCCGCCATCGGCCTGGTCAAGTTCGACATGCTGGGTCTCGGCATGCTCTCCGCGCTGCACTACGCGATCGACCTGGTCGCCGAACACAAGGGGATCGACGTCGACCTCGCCACCCTGGACCTCGGCGAACCCGCCGTGTACGAGATGCTCTGTCGCGCAGACTCGGTCGGCGTGTTCCAGGTGGAGTCACGCGCGCAGATGGCCACACTTCCGCGGCTCAAGCCGCGCTGCTTCTACGACCTCGTCGTCGAGGTGGCACTGATCCGGCCCGGCCCCATCCAGGGCGGCTCGGTGCATCCGTTCATCAAGCGGCGCAACGGGGAGGAGGCGGTGACGGTCGAGCACCCGTCGATGAGCAAGGCGCTCGAGCGCACCCTGGGTGTGCCGCTGTTCCAGGAGCAGCTGATGCAGCTGGCCGTCGACGTGGCCGGATTCGACGCCTCCGAGGCCGATCAGTTGCGCCGGGCGATGGGTTCCAAACGGTCGCCGGAGAAGATGGAACGCCTGCGGCAGCGCTTCTACGAAGGCATGGAGAACCTGCACGGCATCACCGGGGACACCGCCGACCGCATCTTCGAGAAGATGGCGGCGTTCGCCAATTTCGGTTTCCCGGAGAGCCATTCGCAGAGCTTCGCGTCACTGGTGTTCTACTCGTCGTGGTTCAAGCTGCACCATCCCGCGGCATTCTGCGCCGCGTTGCTACGGGCTCAGCCGATGGGGTTCTACTCACCGCAGACCTTGGTCGCCGATGCCCGGCGGCACGGTGTCGCGGTCCATCGTCCCGACATCAACGCTTCGCTCGCGCACGCCACCCTGGAGAACGAGGGGCTCGACGTCCGGCTGGGTCTCGACGGGGTGCGCGGGGTCGGAACGGAGACGGCGGAGCGCATCGTCGAACGACGGGCCGAGGGACCGTACCTCGACATCACCGATCTCTCCCGCCGCGCCCGGCTGACGACCAAGGAACTCGAGGGACTCGCCGGCGCCGGCGCCTTCGACGGGTTCGGTCTCAGCCGGCGTCAGGCCCTGTGGGAGGCGGGCGCCGCGGCGACGGTGCGCGACGACCAGCTCGCCCTGGAGTCGGCGCAGGCGACGCCCACGCTCCCGGGGCTCTCCGACGTCGAGCTCGCGGCCACCGACGCGTGGGCCACCGGGATCACGCCCACGTCGTATCCGACACAGTTCCTGCGTCCCCGGCTCGACGCGATGGGCGTTCTGGCCGCCGACCGGCTCCTGTCGGTGCCCGACGGTTCGCGGGTGCTGATCGGCGGGGCGGTGACCCATCGCCAACGACCGGCCACCGCGTCCGGGGTGACGTTCATCAACCTCGAGGACGAGACCGGGATGGTCAACGTGGTGTGTTCGGTCGGTTTGTGGGCGCGGTACCGTGTACTGGCCCAGACGGCACCCGCACTGCTGGTCCGCGGACGGGTGCAGAACGCCGAAGGTGCTGTGACCGTCGTCGCAGATCGTCTGCAGCGCATGGATCTTCGGGTGGGGAGCAGATCCAGGGACTGGCAGTGATCCCCGACCGGGGAATGCGCCGGGGTGTTCGAGACGAATCAAGGAAAGAACCGATGCCGCAACAGGTCGTGGTGACCGTCAAACCGAAGAGCAGCAAGGGCCCGTTGGTCGAGACGGGTCCCGACGGCGCGATCACCATCTACGTCCGTGAGCCCGCCACGGAGGGCAGGGCGAACAGGGCCGTCTCCGAACTGCTCGCCGCCCACCTCGGGGTTCCGAAGAGCAAGGTCGCGCTCATCGGCGGCGCCACAGCACGCACGAAGCGCTACCGCGTCGGCTGACAAGTCAGACAGCACCGTCGAAGCCGTGCTGCCGCCACGCCTCGTAGACGACGATGCTCGCGGCGTTGGCGAGGTTGTGCGAACGACGACCGGCGAGCATGGGGATGCGCACCCGGTCGGTCACCTCGGGTTCGTCGAGGACCTCCGCCGGCAGTCCGGTCGGTTCGGGGCCGAACAGCAACACGTCGCCGGGCTGATAGTCGACGTCGGTGTGGAAGCGTTCGGCGTGGGCGGTGAACGCGAAGACCCGCTCCGGCTTCAGCGTCGTCCAGGCGGTCACCAGGTTGGGATGCACCGTGACGTTGGCCATCTCGTGGTAGTCGAGTCCCGCGCGTTTGACCTGCGCGTCGGACATCGAGAAACCGAGCGGTTCGATGAGGTGGAGTTCGCACCCGGTATTCGCGGCCAGCCGGATCGCATTGCCCGTGTTCGGCGGGATGCACGGCTGGTAGAACATGATTCGGAACATGATGGTGCCAGCGTAGTCGGTGCCATGCGGAGCGGATCTCGCCCGACCGTGTCCTCACACCGCCACCGTGGTGTTGGCCCCGCACAGCACGATGCACAGCGTCGAATCGGGTTGCGGTCGAATCCGTCCCGAGACCACCCCGGCGACCGCGGTGGCGGTGCCGTGTTCGACGAGGATGCGGTGGGAGTCCCAGAGCATCCGCCGTGCCGCGATGATCTGGTCGTCGGTCACCAGCACGCTGTCGACGGCCGGGTTCCCGGCGACGGCGTCCCAGCAGAGATCCCCGACCCGGGTCGCGCCGAGGGAGTCGGCGGCCACGCTCTCGAGTTCGACGGGAACGGGAGTCCCCGCGGCGAGTGCCTGATGCAGACTCGACGCACCGAGCGGTTCGACGCCGACGAGGCGGTCGCCCGGGCGCAGCGTCGCGGTCAGGCCGGCCAGCAGTCCGCCGCCGCCGACACAGACGACCGTCGTGAGCGGACCGGGTACGTCGTCGATGATCTCGAGACCGATCGTGCCGGCGCCGGCGACGACGTCGGGGAGGTCGTAGGCGTGCAGCGCGAGCGCGCCGGTCTGCTCCGCGAGTTCCTCGGCCGCGTCGGCGGCTTCCTGATAGCGCTGTCCGATGAGATGGATCCGCGCACCCGCGGCGCGCAGCGCGTCGATCTTGACCGGTGGTGCCGTCTCGGGGATCACCACGGTCACCGGCACACCGACGATCCGCGCCGCGACCGTGGCACCGATCGCGGCATTGCCGCCGGAGGCGACGAGGACACCGGCGTCGGTCAGGACCCCCTGATCGCGCGCGTGCAGGGTCGCCCACAGACTGCCTCGCGGTTTGAAGCACCCGCCGAGCTGGGTGTACTCGAGTTTGAGGACCACCTCGAGCGGGCCGTCGACGGTGTCGATGACCGTGCGCAGCGTCGGCGTACGACGGAGATGGGGAGTGATCGCCGCGCGGGCGAGATCGATGTCGACGGGCACCACGGTCACCACTCCGACACTAGTGGTCGGCCGCCCGAGGGCGGCGAAACGTCGATCGCGGGCGGCGGTGAACGGCGCGTCCATCCGCCGATGTCGGAAACCGCGGAGACGAGTGGAAGAATGTCGGGCGTGACCGCGATACGACTCGATGGGAAGACCACGCGCGACGAGATCTTCGCCGATCTGGCCGAGCGGGTGGAGAAGCTCCGGCTGGCGGGTGTCACCCCTGGTCTCGGGACTGTTCTGGTCGGCGACGATCCGGGCTCGCACTCCTACGTCAAGGGCAAGCACGCCGACTGCGCCCGCATCGGTGTCGCCTCGATCCGCAAGGATCTCCCGGCCGATGCCACCACCGAACAGCTCAACTCCGCGATCGACGAACTCAACGCGGATCCCGCCTGCACCGGCTACATCGTGCAGTTGCCGCTGCCGCGACAGCTCGACGAGAACGCCGCCCTCGAGCGGATCGACCCGCTCAAGGATGCCGACGGCCTCCACCCGATCAACCTCGGGCGACTCGTGCTGGGCAAGGAGTCGACCCTGCCCTGCACCCCCCGCGGTGTCATCCATCTGCTGCGTCGCTACGACGTCCCGCTGGCCGGCGCCCGGGTGACCGTCGTCGGTCGCGGGGTCACCATCGGCAGGCCCATCGGTCTGCTCCTGACCCGCCGCAGCGAGAACGCCACGGTCACCCTCTGCCACACCGGCACCACCGATCTGGCCTCCGAGATCGAGCGCGCCGACATCGTGATCGCGGCCGCGGGAGTGCCGCATCTCATCACCGCCGACATGGTCAAGCCGGGTGCCGCGGTGGTCGACGTGGGTGTCAGCCGCACCGACGAGGGTCGTCTCGTCGGTGACGTGCATCCCGATGTCTGGGAGGTGGCGGGCCACGTCTCGCCGAATCCCGGTGGGGTGGGGCCGCTGACCCGTGCGTTCCTGCTCGTCAACGTCGTCGAACGCGCGGAGCAGATGCTCGCCTCCGGGAGCGGCAGCGGCGCGTGACCCGAGACGAGCACCAGAGTGAGTCCGCTCACTCCGAGCCGCGCGGTGCCGACCGATCCCGTCCAGGAGGCCGGAAACACGGTTCCACCGACGGCACGCGTCTGCGGGCGGTGCTCGTCCAACTCCCATATCTGCTGGTGATGGCCGGTGTGCTGGCCGCAGCGCTGCTCGTGATGTTCGACCGCTGGCGGCGCGGATCATTCGTCTTCGGGGCGGCACTGCTCGTCGGCGCCGTGCTTCGCGCCTTCATCCCGTCATCGCAAGCCGGGTTGCTGCAGGTCAGGGGCAAGCCGTTCGACGTCACGGTGATGGCGACAGTCGGCGCCGTGATGCTGTGGCTGGCAGCGTCGATCGACTCTTTGGGCACGGATTGATTACAATAGAGACCTGAGCGTGACCTGACAGGTGGTCGTTCGCTCAACCAGGCACTTTTCCGCTGCCCTGCCGCAGACGCACCGACCGCTGGAGTTTGTATCACTGCATCACCAACCGACGACACCGTGAGTGAAGTGACGTCCATGGGCGTGTCAGCAGGTGCTGGCATGATCCATTACGTCCTCCTGACACGTGACGATCTCGGTCGCAGTGTGATCGACTCGCGCGTCATCGACGTCGACCCCACCGACGGTCTCGACTCCGCCGGCCGCGTGAACGCAGGCGTCGACGTGATGCTGACCGCCGCCCGCGAGACCGGGACGAGGGTGGGCCCGATCGGGGTCGCCGCACGCACGGGCAGCCAGCGTCGGCAGTTGCGCTCGAGGGGCAGTGGCCCGCGACGTCAGGTCCGTCTCGTCGGTGAGGACGAGGCCGTCCTCGCCTACCTCGCCGACACCGGGGAGATCGACCGCTTCTCGGCCGCCGTCGTCGTCGACTGTGGCGACACCGGCATGTCGCTCTACACCGTCGACCCCCGCGAGGGCAGGATCGGCAATCCCGAGCACTCGACGGTCCTGAGTGGGCGTCATCTCGACCGGTCGATCGTCAATCAGCTGACCGCCGACCACCCGGCCCTCGGCGAGGCCACCCGCACACGTGCCGATCGCAGTGAACTGCGCAGCGCCTGCCGGACCGCGAAGGAGGAGATCGCCTACGGCGGTTCCTCCGCCACCGAGTCCGTGGTCGCGGTGTCGGCCAACTCCGAACGCGTATCGCTGTCGGCCACGCACGTCGAGCAGGCGATCGAGCCGATGATCCGTGACGCGCGAGAAGTGTTCGCCCGGTACGTCGCGGCCGCCCGGTCGCGGGGCGTGCAACCGGACGCCGTGGTGTTCATCGGCGGACTCGCCAATCTCCCCGCGGTGCGCGCGATCGCGTCGGAGCATGATCTGGAGGTCGTCAGTCCGACGGCTCCGGAGCTGGTCGTGGCCACCGGTGCGGCGCTGCTCGCCCTCGAGAGCTACTCGGGCGCAGCACGTCTCGCGTTCATCGGCGGCAAACCGCAACGTGAATGGCTTTCCGCGACACCCATCGCGGTGGCCGGGGCCGTCATCGCCGCCACGCTGATGACGATCTATGCGGTGAGCTCGTCCTTCGCCGATCGGCCGACCGTCGATCCGCAGCCCGCGGTGAGCAGCGTGCCGCCGGCCGCGGCGACCAGTGACACCGAGCCGGTCACCCCGACGCCGACCTCTCAGCCGATCACCAGGATCCCGGCCGAACCCGTCGAGCCGACCGTCGTGGATCCTGTTCCCACACAACAACCGTTACCGCAGACCGGGTCGAACGACCCGCCGGCATGGGCGACCACGGAGTTGCCGCCGACGCGACCCTCGACGGGTACCAGCACCCGCACGCTGTCGCCGTTCCCATGGCCGGACCTGGCGTTCCCGCCGGGCTCGACGCCGACGATACCGCCGGACCTGTTGCCGCCGGGGTTGCGTCCGCCCAGTGCGGCGCCCACGCCACCCCCGCCGACGTACTCGACGTCGACACCGGCGCCTCCGCGCGGTGGCTCGGTGCGGCCGAGCAGCACGCGCGCACAGGGGTCGACTCAGCTCCCCGCCGCTCCCGAATCAGGGAAAACCGTTGTCACGGAAGGGGAGTCGCAGGTTCCGCCGCCGCCCCCGCCCAGCAGTCCGGTCCCGACGGTTCCCGCGCCGCGCTGACCGAACCGCCCTGTCAGAACCGCGCCTGCGAGGCCGCTGATCACACCGGCTGACCCCGACTCGCTGACGAGAGCGGCCGAACTGTCGGAGGCGCGGTCAGGCGTCGCGACGGGCGAGTTCGACCGTGCGCTTGAGGAGGTCGCTGATGGCGTCGAACTCGGTCAGGAATCCGTCGTGGCCGGTGTCGGAATGGACGACCTGGAGACCGCCGACGCAGTTGCCCAGCTCGTCGGCGAGTTCGACCTGCAGCCGAATCGGGTAGAGGCGATCGGAGTCGATGCCCCCGACGATCACCGGAACGGTGCATTCGTTGAGCGCCTTCGCGACTCCGCCGCGACCGCGACCGACATCATGGTGATTGAGGACCTCGGTGAGGACGACATAGCTCGCCGGGTCGAAGCGGGACATCAGCTTCGACGCCTGGTGGTCGAGGTAGCTCTGCACGGCGTAGCGCCCGCCGGTCAGGGGATTCTCGTCGCCCTGGGCGTCATTGGCGAATCGACTGTCGAGCTCTGGCTCGCTGCGGTACATGAGGTGGGCGATTCGGCGGGCGATTCCCATGCCGTGCAACGGGGCTCGGCCGGTACCGTGGTAGTCGCCGCCGCACCAGTCCGGATCGGCCTTGATCGCGGCGATCTGTGTGGACTGGATACCGATCTGGTCGGCGGTCGCGCGGGCGC
The DNA here is from genome assembly GCF_001418765.1 of Gordonia sp. HS-NH1. Classification (NCBI taxonomy): domain Bacteria; kingdom Bacillati; phylum Actinomycetota; class Actinomycetes; order Mycobacteriales; family Gordoniaceae; genus Gordonia; species Gordonia sp. HS-NH1. The sequence continues at coordinate 25,480 of NZ_LIYC01000004.1, read as the reverse complement.
CGACGGCGAGGACGAGCGCGCTGCGCACCCGGTCGGGGTACTCGATGGCCCACTCGAGGGCGCGGGCGCCACCCATCGAGCCGCCGAGAACCGCTCCGACGCTGCGGATTCCGAGTCGGTCCAGCAGTGCCACCTCGGCGCGGACCTGATCGAGCACGGTGATCTGCGGAAAGCGTGATCCCCACGGACGGCCGTCGGGGGCCAGGGACGCCGGACCCGTCGATCCCTTGCATCCGCCGAGAACGTTGGCCGAGATGACGCACCACTCGTCGGTGTCGATCGCCTGACCGGGTCCGATCAGGCCGTCCCACCACCCGGCCGAGTCGTGGTCGGCATCGGCGGGTCCGGTGACGTGCGAGTCGCCGGTGAGCGCATGGAGCGTGAGGATCACGTTGTCGCGGGAGGGCGACAACGTCCCCCAGCGCTGGAACGCCAGGGTGACGTCGTCGATCCGTGCTCCGCTGTCGAGAGGCAACGATCCGATGGGGATGCCGACGAGTTCCCCGTCCGGGAGTGACTCCCAGTCGGGCTGATCAGACGCTGTCGCGTTCAGGTCGATACTCACCGACAAAGCTGCCTCACCTGTTTCACTTGGCCGCCGCGAATCCCTGTTCGAGATCGGCCAAGATGTCGTCGATTCCTTCGATGCCCACGGCCAGGCGCACCAGTCCGGGGGTCACGCCGGCGGCGAGCTGTTCCTCGGGGGTCAGCTGGCTGTGCGTCGTCGAGGCCGGATGGATGACCAGCGACCGCACATCGCCGATGTTGGCGACGTGGCTGTGGAGGCTGAGTGCGTCCACGAACTTCTTGCCCGCGTCGACGCCGCCGGTGATCTCGAAACCGATGATCGCGCCCTGCCCCTTGGGGGCGAGCTCCTGACCGCGCTTGAACCACGGCGAGGACTCGAGGCCTGCGTAGGCGACGGACTCGACCTGGTCGTGCTTCTCCAGGAACGCGGCGACCTTCTGTGCGTTGGCGACGTGGCGCTCGATGCGCAGGCTCAGGGTCTCCAGGCCCTGGGCGAGCAGGAACGCGTTGAACGGTGAGATGGCCGCACCGGTGTCGCGCAGCCACTGCACGCGCGCCTTGAGCGCGTACGCCGGTGCGCCGAGGTCGGCGAAGACCGCGCCGTGGTAGCTCGGGTCAGGGGTGGTGAAGCCGGGGAACAGGTCTTTCCCGTCGCGCTGGACCCGCCAGTCGAAGGTGCCGCCGTCGACGATCACGCCGCCGATCGCGGTGCCGTGTCCGCCGATGTACTTGGTGGCCGAGTGCACGACGATGTCGGCGCCGTGGGCGAGCGGGTTGATCAGGTACGGGGTGGCGACGGTGTTGTCGATGATGAGCGGTATGCCGTTGCGGTGCGCGACCTCTGAGATGCCCTTGATGTCCAGGATCTCGTTGTTGGGGTTGGAGATCGACTCACCGAAGAACGCGCGGGTGTTGTCCTTGACCGCGGCCTGCCACGACGCCGGATCCTCGGGATCCTCGACAAAGCTCACCTCGACGCCGAGCTTGGGCAACGTGTAGTGGAAGAGGTTGAAGGTGCCGCCGTACAGCCGCGGACTCGACACCACGTGACCGCCGGTCTCGACGATGTTGAGGATCGAGTAGGTCTCTGCGGCCTGACCCGATGCCACCAGCAATGCGGCGACGCCGCCTTCGAGCGCGGCGATCCGCTGCTCGACGGCATCCTGTGTCGGGTTCATGATGCGGGTGTAGATGTTGCCCGGTTCGGCGAGTCCGAAGAGGTTGGCCGCGTGCTGCGTGTCGTTGAAGACGTACGACGTCGTCTGGTAGATCGGCAGCGCACGGGCGTTCGTCACCGCGTCCGCGGACTGCCCGACGTGGATCTGCTTCGTCTCGAAGCTCCAGTTCTCGCTGGGATCGTTGCTGTCGAGGGTGCCGTCAGGGACATCAGACATGGCAATTCATCACTTTCTACGGTCGGCAGGGCCCACTCGACCCTGTTGGGGTCCGACCTTCGGACCCGCGCTTGCCGGGGATCGTCAGCGCGATCCCGCAACCCGGTCATCACCCGGAGCACCCCACCGCGGATGGAGGGTTGCCGATCAGCCAGCCGGGGCTTGACGCTGATACTCATGACCTGGCGACAAGGATATAACACGGATGTGAGGGCCTGAGAACCGTCCCGGTCACACCGCGCCCAACACTTGAGAAGGCCGCCGCGAGGGTGGAGTGTGCTGTCCTCCGACCGAGTGAAATCAGGCGTGATCAGATCAATAGTGCCTGGTCACGGTCGTTAGCGGCCCTCAGCGTGCTGTCGGTTCCCCGGTCGCGGATCTAGCGTCGAACCAGCCCCGGCTGCGTCGGAACGTTCCGATCGGGTGGTCCGGGTTCGCCCAGGAGCGCCATGTCCGCGATCGCTCACCTCCGAACCCGACGCGCCTCGCTCGTGATCGCCGCCGTCACCGCCGTCGCGGTCGTGGCGGCTCTCAGTCTGTCGGGTACCGCCCCGGCGGCGGCTGCCGAGTGCAGCGACTCGGGCGCGGTGGTCATCGTCGCCGGTACCAACGACCCGGAGAGCGCCCATCTCGTCGGGGTCGAGCAGCGGTACACCGGGAAGATGCCGACGGTGCGCGACGGTGAGGTGGTCGTCGTCGACGACCCCGGAAGTGCTTACCTCGCAGAGCCGAAAGACGTGATCCACGTCGACTACCCGACCACACTGTGGCCCCTGGGTGCCGCGGGGTACGACGACAGTACCGCCCAGGGCAGGAGTGCGACGGCGTCGGCGATCGCGGGGTACCAGAAGCGATGCGGCGCCGAGTCCGACATCGTGGTCGCCGGGTACTCGCAGGGCGCCCGTGTCGCCGGCGACGTCCTCGCCGACATCGGCAACGGCCGGAATGTCGACGAGGTCGTCGCGACCGACGAGAACGGCGAGGTCATGCTCGACGAGAACGGCGCTCCGGTCCTCGTGACCATCGATCCGGACGGGATTTCCGGCGAGCTCTACGCCGACCCTCGACAGGCCGGGGACAAGACGGGCCGCGGCATCGAACTGTCGTTGATCGGGATCATCCCCGGTCTGACGATGGCGGGGTCGCGAGGCGGGTCCGAGACCGACGGCGGGTTCGGGGAGCTCGAGGGCAGGGTGGTGTCCGTGTGCATCGACGGCGATCCGATCTGTGATCTGCCGGACCCGATCCACGACCCGATCGGCGCCATCGACGGCCTCCTCGGCTACTTCACCAAGCACAACCTGTACCCGTTCCAGATGTATCGCGACCCCCACGAAACGACCTGGAACGACGGTCGGAGCGTCCGATGCGAGCCGGAGTCCGCGGTCTGTATGGTCGCCGCGGATTCCGCGTTCGCCGAACTCGTGCGGGATTGGGCGCGCGATGCCGGGTACGGCGGAGCGATCGGGGACTTCCTGTCCGGGCGTCCGACGATCGAGCTGCCGTACGGGATCGAACTCGCGAACCTGCAGCCGGTGATCAGGCTCGTGCAGGGTCTGCTGCCGCCGCTGCCGAAACTCGGGTACGGCGCCTACCTACCGGACCTCTTCGTCTTTGAGGACATCCTCCAGGGGATTCTCACGCTGTCGCCGGCGCGGTTCGTCGACGGTGCGACCGCACTGGCTGCGAGCCTCCGAAGCATCGTCTGGTTGCCGGTGAACTTCGTGCGGTACTGGGCGGGCGCGATCGTCGGGCCGGTGGCACCGCGGGCCGGCACGGTCACGGTCCTCGCGGCAGATACGACGAGCGTGCGATCGTCCACGTTCACACGGCTCGCGACCGCGACCGACGGCGCCACCGAGCCGGTTCGCGCCGAATCGCCGACCGGGTCCGGCTCCCCGGCTGCACCGGTGACCGCGCAGCCCGGCCCGACCGATCCGGCTCCGGCGGTCGATCCGACCGCCGATCCGTCCGGTGCGCCCGCCGACGCATCCGGGAGCGACGAGGAGCCCGGAGAGGAGCCCGCTCCGCCCTCGCGCGCCGACGAGGTTCCGGCCACCACCGATCCGTCGGCGGACAACCCGACGGTGGACGATCCGTCAGCGGAGGACACCTCAGGAGACAACACCTCAGAAGAGGACACCTCAGGGGGCGAGACGTCGGGGAACGAGCCGGAGCCGTCCGGGCAGGGTGCCGGCGCGGAGCGCAGTGACCTCGAGGTCACGGGGTCCGAGGGCGGCGCCTGACCCGCCGCTCGAAGCCACCGCCTGATTCGACGCCGGCCGGCGCCGGGACCACCTCGCGGGCATGGGCCTGTGAATGAACTCACCGGCGGGTGAGGAATCAGTGCCGGCCGGCCAGGGTTGGCATGAACCGTGTCTGACGCTCTTTCGACCACCGATGCCCCGGCCGACGTCTCGCTGACGAATCGGTCCACCGCCCCGGAGGCCAACCCCGGGGGTACCGTCTCGGGCGGCGTGTCCCGGCGGGTGCGTCGCTGGACGATTCTCGCCCTCGCGCTGGGCGGTTTCGGGATCGGCACGACAGAGTTCGTCGCGATGGGGCTGCTGCCCAACATCGCCGGATCGCTGGGGGTGTCCGAACCGACAGCCGGACACGTCATCTCGGCATACGCGATGGGTGTGGTGGTGGGCGCTCCGCTGATCGCGGCGCTCACCGCGAGGATGTCGCGACGCACGCTGCTGATCGGACTGATGGTGGCGTTCACCGTGGGTAACCTGGCCACGGTCCTCGCGCCGGACTACGGACTGCTGCTGGTGGCGAGATTCGTGGCGGGCCTGCCGCACGGTGCCTACTTCGGCGTCGCGGCGCTGGTCGCCGCGCATCTCGCGGGTCCCCGGAATCGCGCCAAAGCCGTGGGCCAGGTGATGCTCGGGCTGTCCGTCGCCAATGTGTTCGGCGTGCCGGCTGCCGCCTGGCTGGGGGAGACGTTCGGCTGGCGGTCGGCGTTCGCGATCGTCGTCGCCATCGGAGTCGCCACCGTCATCGCGCTGATGCGTGCGCTGCCCGCGCTCACCGGGATGACGACCACCGACCCGCTCACCGAACTCGGTGCGTTGCGTCGTTCCCAGGTCTGGTTCACCCTCGTCATCGGAACCGTCGGGTTCGGCGGGATGTTCGCGTTCTACACCTATCTCAACTCCGCGCTGACCACCGATACCGGGCTGTCGGTCTCGGTCGTACCGTTCGCGCTCATGCTCTACGGATTGGGCATGGTGACCGGCAACTTCGTCGGCGGTTACGTCGCCGACCGCAGCGTGTCGGTGGCGATCCTCGGTGGACTCACGGCCAGCGCGATCTCCCTCGGCGCCTTCGCGGTGCTGGCGCAGAATGCTTGGGCGGCATTGATTCTCACATACCTCGTGGCGCTCACCGGGTCGACGATGCTGCCTGCCCTGCAGACCAGACTGATGGACGTGGCCGCCGATGCGCAGACGCTGGCCGCGGCGTTGAACCACTCCGCCCTGAACATCGCCAACGCGGCCGGAGCCCTGCTCGGTGGTGTCGTGGTCGGCGCAGGCTACGGCTATCTCGCGCCATCGGTCGTCGGGGTGTTGCTGGCGGTGGCAGGCATCGGGGTCACCGTCCTGGCCCTCGCCGCCTCCCGGCGCCAGGCACGACACCATCCCGTCGGCTCCTGAGCCGGAGCATGACCGGCTCGACGACGACGAGGGCCGACCGGGAAAGTTCCGGTCGGCCCTCGTGGTGTCGAGTGGGTGTGCTCAGCCGTTGGTCGGCGGGGTGGCGATCGTCTTCGACAGGTAGAGCTGTTCGCCGAGCTTGTTGATCAGCTCGAGTTGCGTCTCGAGGTAGTCGATGTGCTCTTCCTCGTCGGCGAGGATCTGCTCGAGCAGATTCGCGCTCGTGACGTCGCCTTTCGACCGGCACAGGGCGATGCCGGGCCGGAGTCGCTCCACGACCTCCACCTCGATCGCCATGTCGGATTCGAACTGCTCCCGAATCGACTGCCCGATACGCAGCGGCAGCAGGCGCTGGTAGTTGGGGAGCGCGTCGAGGAACAGGATTCGGTCGGTGAGGATCTCCGCGTGCGTCATCTCCTCGATCGACTCGGCCCGGGTCTTCGCCGCGATCTCGGTCAGACCCCAGCTCTGCTGCATCTTCGCGTGCAGAAAGTACTGATTGATCGCCGTGAGCTCACTGGTGAGCTGTTCGTTGAGCAGTTCGATGACCTCGTCGTCGCCACGCATGGGTGAGCCTCCGGTTCGCCGTGGATGTCCGATCGAACCGTAACACGACAAAAACCCCCGCGCGCGGTCTCGCGCGAGGTTCGTCGGTTTCCTGTGTCAGGTCATGCAGCGGTCGTCGCGGTTGACGCCCTTTCGCTCAGGATGTCGTGCAGTTGGTCCAGGCAGGTTCCGCAGCCTTCGCCTGCGCCACATCGGTCGCTGATCGCATCGACGGTGTACGCACCTGCGTCGCAGTGTGCGTGAACCTCGTCGACCGTCACGGCGCGGCATATGCAAACGAACATCTTCGGACTCACCTTCGTGCCTGGATTAGGTAATGCTTACATACCTTGGGTGGTACGCACAAGGGTTGCCTTACCTTTATTTTTCTCTGGGTGGCCGATCGCCGGGGCACGGGTTGTCGGATCCCGTCAGTAGGATGTGGCCCCGTGCCACTCACGATCTCCACGGTGAACGTCAACGGAATCCGCGCAGCGGTCAAACACCGGTCGGAGGCCAACCGCGGCTTCCTGCCATGGCTCGATGCGTCGGGACCGGATGTGGTCCTGCTGCAGGAGGTCCGCGCCGACGAGGAGCTCGCGCGCGAGGCGCTGGCCCCGGCCCTCGCCGACGGGTGGCATCTGACGATGTGCGAGTCGGTCGTGAAGGGCCACGCGGGTGTCGGTGTGCTGACGCGCGAGGCGCCGTCGGCGGTGCGGGTCGGGTTCGGGAGCGCCGAGTTCGACGACCTCGGCCGCTACCTCGAGGTCGACGTCGACACCGATCTGGGGTCGCTGACCGCGGCGAGTCTCTATCTCCCCAAGGGTGCCGCGCTCACCGAGGCGGAGAAGGACATCGCCAAGCACGACGAGAAGGTCCGCTTCATGGACGAGTTCGGTGCCCATCTCGGCCGGCTGGTCCGCCGGCGTCGCCATGTCGTCGTCGGCGGTGACTGGAACATCGCGCCCGCCGAGGCCGACATCAAGAACTGGAAGGGCAATCTCAAGAGCCCCGGTTTCCTCCCGCACGAGCGGGCCTGGGTCGCCGACCTGCTGGAGTCGGGCTGGCGTGACGTCGTGCGCGAACTGTTCCCCGACGACGCCGGGCCCTACTCCTGGTGGTCGTGGCGCGGGAAGGCCTTCGACAACGACTCCGGGTGGCGCATCGACTATCAGCTCGCCAACAAGACGCTGGCTGCCCGGGCGAACAAGGCCGAGGTCGAACGTGCCGCGGCGTACGACCTCCGCTGGTCCGACCATGCCCCGGTCACCGTGCGGTACGAGTGACCGGGTCTGACAAACTGGGCGTCATGACCAGCGACGTAGAGCGCAACGGAGCCCCGGCGGCCGAGGCGGTGCCGACCCGCCCGCGTGTGCTGTCGGGTATCCAGCCGACCAGCGATTCCTTCCACCTCGGAAACTATCTCGGCGCGGTCCGACAGTGGGTGGCGTTGCAGGACGACTTCGAGGCGTTCTACTTCATCCCCGACATGCATGCCCTGACGGTGCCATTCGATCCGAAGGTCCTCGCCGAACGCACCCGCCTGAGCGTTGCCCAGCTGCTGGCCGTCGGCGTGGATCCCGAGCGTTCGACCATCTATGTGCAGTCCCACATCCCCGAGATCGCTCAGCTGACCTGGGTCCTGTCCTGCATCACGGGTTTCGGCGAGGCCAGCCGCATGACGCAGTTCAAGGACAAGTCGGCCAAACAGGGCGTGGACGCGGCGGGTGTCGGCTTGTTCACCTACCCGATCCTGATGGCCGCCGACATCCTCGCGTTCCAGGTCGATCGAGTGCCTGTCGGGGAGGACCAGCGTCAGCACCTCGAACTGACCCGCGATCTCGCGCAGCGATTCAACTCCCGGTTCGGCAAGGTGCTGAAGGTGCCCCAGGCGCACATCGTCGAGGAGTTCGCGAAGATCTACGACCTGCAGAACCCCACCGCCAAGATGAGCAAGTCCGCCGAGACCGACAAGGGTCTGATCAACCTCCTGGACGATCCGAAGCGTTCGGCAAAGAAGATCCGCTCCGCTGTCACCGACACCGGCTCGGAGATCCGTTTCGATACGGCCGAGAAGCCCGGCGTCTCCAACCTGCTGACCATCCAGTCGGCGCTCTCCGGCGTGGGTGTCGACGATCTGGTCGCCAAATACGAAGGCAAGGGATACGGCGATCTGAAGGTCGACACCGCAGAGGTGCTCACCGAGTTCGTGACACCGCTGCGCGGACGGGTCGACGAGTACCTGTCCGACCCGGCCGAGCTCGACGCGGTCCTGGCCCGGGGCGCGGCTCGCGCCCGGGCCGTCGCCTCCGAGACGCTCGCATCGGTCTATGACAAGGTGGGATTCCTGGCGCCTGGCCGGTGAGACCGGACCCGCAGGACGCCTGCACGGGATGTTGACAGGGACGCCTGTCCCGCGCTCCGACGAGGAAGGCACGCATGACCTCCGCGCCAGGCACGGCGAAATCACCGGCAGACACCGCGAAGTCGGCTGTGGACAAAGGGAAGTCGACCGTGGAGAAGGGCAAGTCGGCCTTCGCTGCGGCGCGCGAGAAGTGGCCGGCCGTCGAGCATCTGGTGCAGACCGTCGAACGGTACAACGACCGGCGCGGGAATGTGTATGCCGCGGCCATCAGCTTCAACGGCATCCTGGCGCTCGTCCCCATCATCATGGTGGTGTTCTCGATCGCGGCGTTCGTGCTCGCCAACCAGCCCCAGCTGCTCGAGGACCTGCAGAAGGCCGTCGTGGAGGCCGCGCCCGGCAAGATGGGTGAGCAGCTCAGTGAGGTCATCGACTCGGCGATCGCCTCACGCGCAGCGGTCGGGATCGTCGGTCTGATCGGTGCCGCCTTCACGGGGATCGGGTGGATCTCCGGCGTCCGGGTGGCCTTCACCGAGATGTACGGGGGTCGCGTCGACCGCAACCCGGTGCTGTCGAAGGTGTGGGATCTGCTCACGTTCGCTCTACTGGGCCTGGCCTTCGCGGCGACCATGGGGCTGACCACCCTCGGCAACAGCGGACTCACCACCACGATGCTGTCCTGGGTTGGACTCGACGACGCGTCGTGGGCGCCGATCGTGGTGCGGGCGGTCGCCATCGTCGTATCCGTGTTCGCCAGCTGGCTGCTCTTCACTTTCGTACTCGCGCGGCTGCCGCTGGTGCCGTTGCCGATGACGCATGCCATGAAGGCCGGCCTGGTCACCGCGATCGCATTCGAACTCATGAAATCGCTTGGCGGACTGTATCTTCAATCGGTGCTCGGGTCGCCGGCCGGAGTTGCGTTCGGTCCGATCTTCGGTGTCTTCGTCTTCGCCTACCTGGCTTCGCGCATCGTGCTGTACGCCAGCGCGTGGTGTGCCACCGACCCGATCAACAGCCGCTACCAGGTGGTCGAGGAGCCCGACGCCGAACTCCACCGGCCGGTGGTGATCTCGCCGACCGTGGAGGTGAACCCGACGCCCCGGGCGGGTGCACTCGCGGCGGCTGCCGGAGTGGGCGCGGCAGCAGCCGCTCTGGTCGGCGTCCTCCGGCGACGGTGACGCCCGGGACCGTTGGAGCGGGGTCGCTCGTGGGGGCTCAGCGCCGACCGGACAGCCGCAGCCCGAGGAGCAGCAGGACGACCGCCACCAACGCGGCCACGAGGCCGATGAGGATCTGGACCGAGGTCGACGACGCCTGATCGGAACCCGTTGCCGCGGCACGATTCTCGCTCTGCGGCGGTGACGGTGCCGACGACACGACGGGTGTGTCGGCCGACGGTGAGACGAGGCGGCCCACCGAGATGGCGGGGTCGGTCCGGAAGCCGTAGTCGAACATCGCTTCGGCCTGATCCCAGTACAGGTCGCCGTCGACGGACAGACCGAACATCTGCACAATGATCACCGCCCGACCGTCCCGCTCGGCCGCGCCCACGAACGTCTTGCGCGCGTCGTCGGTGTAGCCGGTCTTACCGCCGATGATCCCCGGGTACCCGTCGATGAGAAGGCGGTTGGTGCTGTACATGTCGTAGGGCGGATGGTCCTTGTCACCCGGTACGTCCGGGCGCCGCGGATACCCCGGGAAGCGGAACGTGCGCATCGCGATCAACTCGCGGAAGGTCGGTTCGGCGAGCGCAGCCCGGAAGAACAGCGCGAGGTCATAGGGCGACGACGACATCCCGGCAGCGTCGAGTCCGGACGGGCTCGCGGCCCGCGTGTCGTGCGCGCCCAGCAGTTTCGCCCGATCGTTCATCTTCTCGAGAGCGGCGTCGACGCCGCCGAGCTCACGCGCCAGCGCATTGGCGCAGTCGTTACCCGAGATCAGTAGGAGACCCGTGAGCAGGTCACGGACGGTGTAGATGCCGCCGGGCCCCATGCCGCAGGAGTCGCCCTCGGTACTCCAGTCCTCGGCGGTCGGCACGACGTGTGCGGCGAGGTCGAGTTCGTCGAGGACGACGAGTGCGAGCAGCACCTTGATCGTCGACGCCGGCCGGTAACGGCCGTGGGGGTCCTTGGCGGCGATGACCCGCCCGGACTCGAGGTCGGCGATCAGCCAGCCCGCCGAGGTCAGGCGCGGCGGAACAGGGCCGGCGGCCGGGTCGGCGATGACGCCGCAACCGGCCAGCGCGTCACCTCCGAGGGCCGGGGTCGGAACCGGGAGGGGAGTAGGGGTCGCCGATCCGGGTGCGACGACCTCGGATTCGTCGACGGCGGGCGGCGTCGCGACCTTGTGCGGACAGTGATCGGTGACCGGGGTGGTGACGGCAGGCGGCGGGGTCGGGAGCGGGACGGCGACCGCCGGGCCGGTGCGCACGAGCATGCCGAGGACCCCGAAGGTCAGCACGGCGACGAGCGCGCACGCGGTGCGACGAGTCCACGTCGAGGTCATCGGCCGCACGTTACCAGCGGGATCGCCCGTGGCCGACGACCTCGCGCAACCACCGCCGCATCACCGCATCCGCCATCGGCGCGGTGATGCCCTCCTCCGCCGCCGCGTCGCCGGGGAAACGATCGGTGGCGGATTCGCCCAGGACCCCGGCGACCGCGGACCGTGAATCCGGGTGTGACAGCCAGTCGGTGACGAGATCGCCGCCGGCCTCGAGATGGAACTGCACGCCATAGCAGTTGTCCACGCGGAACAGCTGATTGACGCAGGATTCCGATGACGCGAGCAGGGTCGCCCCGGGTGGCAGGATGACGGTGTCGAAATGCCATTGCACGGTGTCGATCTCGCGGGGTGTGGGTGCCGTGACCGCACCACCCCAGACCGGGTCGGCCATCCCCGCATCGGTGAGGCTCACCCGGTGCACGCCGAGTTCCGGTGTGTCACTGGTGTACACCTCCCCACCCAGAGCCGCCGCCAGCATCTGCGCACCCAGGCAGACGCCCCAGATGGGCATACCTCGGTCACGGGCTCGACGGAGCAGGTCGAGCTCGTCGCCGATCCATGGGATGCGGTCGGCGTCACCCACTCCCATCGCGCCGCCGAGAACGACGATGGCGTCGAAGTCGGTCAGATCGATCGACGCGGGATCGCGCCAGATCCGTAGGGTCGTCGTCTCGGCGGTCTCGTCCAACGCGGGACCGTACGCGCCCGGCGGCTCGGATTCCGCGTGTCGGATCTCAAGGACCCGCGGTCGCTGCGGCGAGGCCCCGGCCTGCTCTGTTCTCGTGCTCATGACGTGGCAAGCGTACGGTTCCGGCGGCCATTCCTCTCGTCGACGCGGTGCCGGAGTGAACCGGCCGGGATCAACCCGTGCGGCACGAACTCGTGGGGCGGGGGCCGTGTGCGGTGTGGTCGGCGACCTTCTTGCCGTCGATCCGGATCTCGCACCGCGCGAGACGCCCGCCGGACTGGAAGAGGGCATCGAGCGGAAGATCGCCCGCGAGTCGGGTGTACACCAGGGACGCCGACCAGTTCCCGTGCGAATCTCGTTGCGTCAGTGGTACATCGGTCTGCGTGCGCAACCGTCCGTCCGCGTCGGTCCAGGCTGCCGCGCCGTTGTGCTGCCGGTCGGAGGTCAACGTGATCGTGATCCGTTGGGTGTCGGTGGTGGGCGCAGCCGCAGCCGGTGCAAAGACGAGGAGGCACGCGAGCACACTCACCGCGAACGTCAACAGCAGCCGGAACAGCAGGGTGCGGGCCATGGAAACTCCGTTTCGGTGGACGAGCGCCGGTCGACGGCGACCAGCCGGTCGCCTTCGGTCTCTCTTCGACGCATCGAGCGGCTGATCGGTTCCCTCGGATAGTCGGATGCGTCGTCAGGTGGTGGCCGTCAGCGGCAACGTGGTGAAACGTCGCACGAGAATCCCTGGCTCCCATTGTGTCTGCCCCAGATCGATCCGGAAGGTCGTGGCGACGCGCAGCAGATGCTCGACCGCCAGTCGCGCCTGCAGGCGCGCCAGCGCGGCCCCGACACACAGGTGCAGGCCCTTGCCGAACGCGAGGTGCGACCTGCGGGCCGCCGGGTCGAGGTCGATCGCGGCGGGATCGTCGAAATGGGCCGGGTCGCGGTTGGCCGCCCCCCACATCAGGAAGACATGCGAGCCGGCGGGCAGGTGTGTGTCGCCGAGCGTGGTGTCGGTGACGACGTGCCGGAAGTGTCCACGGAAAGGGGTCTCGAGTCGAAGGGTCTCCTCCACGAACACCGGGATGAGATCAGGGTCCCGGCGCAGTCGCTCGAGGACCTCGGGGTGACGGTCCAAGAGCCAGACGACACTGTTCAGCAGGCTCGTGGTGGACTCGGCGCCCGCGGCGACCAGTTGGAACAAGATCATCACGGCGGAAGCGTGGTCGAGACGGCCGTCCGCGACGCGCGCGGCCACCTCGACCAGCGCAGACCCGGTCCCGCTCGCTCCGCTCCCGGCGCCGGTCAACGCCGCCGACAGGTACGCCGTCAACTCGCCGACCGCCGCGGTCGCCGTCGTCAGCTGCTCCGGCGTGATGACCCCGTCGATCAGGACGTTGGTCGCGATCGCCCACCGGGTGAGGACGGCTCGGTCGTCGGGCGGCAGCCCGAGCAGTTCACAGGCGACCGCCATCGGAATCCGTTGCGCGACAGCGCTCACCCAGTCGATCCGGCCGTCGTGCAGATTCGCGGTCCACGACTCGTCGAGGAGTCGGCGGATGCCGGGCTCGAGTTCACGGATGCGAGCCGGCGCGACCGACGGCATGACGAGCTTGCGATGGTCCCGGTGCCGGGCACCGTCGGCGGTGGCGAGTACGTGCATCGCATCGCCCAGACCGGCGACGGGGAACTCCGAGACCGTGCCGTCGTCGTGCCACACCATCGTGGCGGTCAGGTTCGACGAGAAGTCCTCGGGCCGGCGGACCGCCTCGGCGATGAGGTCCCAGGAGCCGACGGCGAAGAACGGTGAGTCCCCGATCCGTTGCACCGGGGAGTCGGTGTGCAGGCGCGAGTAGAACGTCGTGGGGTCCTCGGTGGTGTCCATGACACCAGCGTCGGCGACATCGGTCACGATGGCACGCGATTCCCGGAAGTCGAGATCGGGAGGATTGAGCATCACGGATCGATGTCTCAACGTATGGTCGTGACCAGCAGAGAGTGGCCACAACCAAGGCGCGATTCGTCTCATGATGAGAACGGAGGATGGGTGGCGGAGGACTGGCTGGTCGGCGGCGAACGGCGAGACGCCGCGCGCGAACGCCTCATCGCGCACGCGGCGGCACTCATCGCCCGGCGCGGGCTCGACGCGTTCGATCTCGACGAACTCGGACGCCGGGCGCACTGCTCGAGGGCGACGATCTACCGCCACGCCGGCGGACGGGCCGTGCTGATCGAGTCCGTGCTCGCCTCGACCTCGGCGCCGGTGCTCGATGCCATCCGGGCCTCGATCTCAGACCTCACGGGGCGTGAGCGTGCCCGGACGGCGATCGTCGAGACCCTGCGAGCCCTACGCGCCGACCGGGTCATCCGACAGTTCCTCCGGCCCGAGAACCTGATCGACGCGACGCCGACGGTCCTGTCCTCGCCGGCGGTACGTGCGGTGGCCGCGGATCTGATCGGTGTCGATCCCGACGACGTGGTGGGCGCACGGTTCGTGATCCGCTCGGTTCTGGGCATGCTGCTCTGGCCCGCCGAACCCGAGGAGGAGGCGCGGAGCGCGGAGGCGATCGTCGCCGGCGTCTTCGGCCCGCACATCACCTCGATCGACCCCGACGACGACGGCCCGCACCCCTGAGGGTGCGGGCCGTCGACGGGCTGCAGAGAGAAGTTCGATTGGGTCAGCGCGAGAACATCAGCGCGCGTTTGACCTCCGAGATCGCCTGGGTGACCTGAATGCCGCGCGGGCAGGCGTCGGTGCAGTTGAAGGTCGTGCGGCAGCGCCACACACCGTCGACGTCGTTGAGGATGTCGAGACGCTCGACGGCGCCCTCGTCGCGGCTGTCGAAGATGAACCGATGCGCGTTGACGATCGCGGCCGGACCGAAGTACGAACCCTCGGTCCAGAACACGGGACAGCTCGTCGTACAGCAGGCGCACAGGATGCACTTGGTGGTGTCGTCGAAGCGAGCTCGGTCGGCCTGGCTCTGGATGCGCTCGCGGGTCGGCTCGTTGCCCGAGGTGATCAGGAACGGCTTGATCGCGCGGAACGCGTCGAAGAACGGCTCCATGTCGACGACGAGATCCTTCTCCACCGGCAGGCCGCGGATCGGCTCGATGGTGATGGTGATCTCCTTGGACTTGTCCTTGGGGAGCATGTCCTTCATCAGGAGCTTGCAGGCGAGACGGTTGACGCCGTTGATCCGCATCGCGTCCGACCCGCACACACCGTGGGCGCAACTACGACGGAACGTGAGTGTCCCGTCGAGGTAGCCCTTCACATACAGGAGCAGGTTGAGCAGACGGTCCGTCGGCAGCGCCGGGACGCGGAAGCTCTCGAAGCCCTGGGCGTCGGGGTTCTCCGGGTTGAAACGGAAGATCTTGAGCGTCACCATGGTGGCCTCGTCGGGCACCGGTGGCAACGGCGGCTCGTCGGAGGACGGCGCGGGCTTGTCCAGAACAGATGTCATCAGTACTTACGCTCCATCGGCTCGTAGCGGGTTTCCACGACCGGCTTGTAGTCCAACTCGATGTCTGACAGGAGATCGGTGCCCTTTTTGTAGGCCATGGTGTGCCGCTTGTAGTTGACGTCGTCACGATCCGGGTAGTCCTCGCGTGCGTGACCGCCGCGGGACTCCTTGCGGTTCAGGGCTCCGGCCACCGTCACCTCGGCCATCTCCAGCAGGAAGCCGAGTTCGATGGCCTCGAGGAGGTCGCTGTTGAAGCGCTTGCCCTTGTCGTGGACCCGGATGTGCGCGTAGCGCTCCTTGAACCGGTGGATGTCGGTCAGCGCCTGCTTGAGGGTCTCCTCGGTGCGGAACACCGAGGCGTTGGCGTCCATCGAGGCCTGCAGCTCGGTGCGGATGTCGGCGACGCGTTCGTGGCCGTGGTCGCTGAGCAGCAGTTCGAGCCACGAATCGACCATCTCGGTGGGCGTCTCGGGGAGTTCGGCGAACTCGGCCGAGTTCGCGTAGTCCGCCGCGGCGATGCCCGCCCGGCGTCCGAAGACGTTGATGTCGAGCAGTGAGTTGGTGCCCAGGCGGTTGGCTCCGTGGACCGACACGCACGCGCACTCGCCGGCGGCGTACAGGCCGTGGACGACCTCGTCGTTGTTGCGCAGCACCTGGCCGTTGATGTTCGTCGGGATGCCGCCCATGACGTAGTGGCAGGTCGGGAACACCGGCACGTACTCGGTGACCGGGTCGACGCCGAGGTAGGTGCGGGCGAACTCGGTGATGTCGGGGAGCTTCTCGTTGAGGACGTCCTCGCCGAGGTGGGTCACGTCGATGTAGACGTAGTCCTTGTTCGGCCCGGCGCCGCGACCCTCGAGCACCTCGAGCACCATCGATCGGGCGACGATGTCGCGCGGCGCGAGGTCCTTGATGGTGGGGGCGTAGCGCTCCATGAAGCGCTCACCGTCGGCATTGCGCAGGATGCCGCCCTCGCCGCGGACCGCCTCCGAGATGAGGATGCCGAGGCCGGCCAGACCCGTCGGGTGGAACTGGTGGAACTCCATGTCCTCGAGGGGGAGGCCCTTGCGGAAGATGATGCCCATGCCGTCACCGGTCAGCGTGTGCGCATTCGACGTCGTCTTGTACATGCGGCCCGAGCCGCCGGTGGCGAAGACGATCGACTTGGCGTGGAACACGTGGATCTCGCCGGTCGCGAGTTCGTAGGCGACGACGCCGGTGGCGACCTGCTCGCCCTTCTCGTTCTCGGTGAGGCAGATGTCGAGGGCGTAGAACTCGTTGAAGAACTCGACGTCGTGCTTGACGCAGTTCTGGTACAGCGTCTGCAGGATCATGTGACCGGTGCGGTCGGCCGCGTAGCAGGCACGCCGGACCGGGGACTTGCCGTGGTCGCGGGTGTGACCGCCGAAACGCCGCTGGTCGATCTTGCCCTCGGGGGTCCGGTTGAAGGGCAGGCCCATCTTCTCCAGATCGAGCACCGCGTCGATGGCCTCCTTGGCCATGATCTCGACGGCGTCCTGATCGGCGAGGTAGTCACCACCCTTGACCGTGTCGAAGGTGTGCCACTCCCAGTTGTCTTCCTCGACGTTGGCGAGTGCCGCGCACATGCCACCCTGGGCCGCGCCGGTGTGGCTGCGGGTCGGGTAGAGCTTGGTCAGTACCGCGGTGCGGGCACGAGGTGCGGCTTCGATCGCCGCGCGCATTCCGGCGCCGCCGGCGCCCACGATGACGACGTCGTAGCGATGTTCCTGCATGTTCTAGGTCTCCTCTAGCCGACGCTGTTGACGTCGAAGGTCAGGAGGGCGTAGGTGCCCATCGTGAGGACGAGGATCATCGACACGGCGAGCAGCACGTTCAGCCAGAAACGGGTCGAGTCCTTGCGGGAGTAGTCGGCGATGACGGTGCGCACACCGTTGCCGCCGTGCAGCTGGGCCAGCCACAGCATGGTGAGGTCCCAGATCTGCCAGAAGGGCGAGCTCCAGCGTGCGGCGACGAACGAGGCGTCGATGCGGTGCACGCCGCCGTCCCAGGCCAGCATGATGAACATGTGGCCGATCGTCAGGACGACGAGCAGCAGACCCGAGAACCGCATGAACAGCCATGCGTTCTTCTCGAAGTTGCCGCCCTTGGGCTTGCGGGGCGAGCGCGGGTTGTCCAGGCTCGCGGGACGGTCGTGTTGCGTGCCGAGGGTCTTGGCGACACCGGTGGCTTCCGAGGTGGTCATCTCTGGTGTCTCCTACAGGTGGCTGAACAGGATCTGCAGCAGGCGGACCGTGCCGGCCCCGAAGGCGATGACGAACAGGGTCATGGCCACCCACAGCATCTGCCGCTGGTACTTGGGTCCCTTGGACCAGAAGTCCACGAGGATCAGGCGCACACCGTTGAAGGCGTGGAACAGGACGCAGGCGACCAGGGCGATCTCCATGAGGCCGATGATCGGCGTCTTGTAGGTCTCGATGATCGCGTCGTACTGATTCGGGTCGACGCGGATGACCGCGGTGTCCAGCACGTGTACGAACAGGAAGAAGAAGATCGTGACGCCGGTGATGCGGTGCAGGACCCACGACCACATGCCGGGATCGCCGCGATAAAGAGATCGTCTGCGCACCGGGTCGGGTGCGACTTCGGTCGAGGTGCTCATCGGGAAAGTGGCCTCCAACATCGTCGATGGACGCGTCGAATCGGCATGCTCCGACTCGACCATGGACCCATAGGAAGAGACTCTAAACCCATGCCCATTCCGGTGGTAAATTGCCCGAACCGATCTGAGCGACAAGACATTACGACTTAGGTTTGCCTTACCCAAGCTTTGCGGTGATGAAATCCAGATGAACGGCCGGTGACGCCGTGCGACAGGAGATTCACGTGGTTGCTGAAATCGAGTGGAATACGTTGCGGGACAAGGCCAAATCAATGATCGAACGCGCCTACGCGCCGTACTCGCAGTACCCGGTGGGGGCTGCCGGGATCACCGCCGAGGGGCGTGTCATCGCTGGTTGCAATGTGGAAAATGTCTCATATGGGCTGGGTATCTGCGCCGAGGTGGCGCTGGTCGCGGCCCTGGTGAACGGCGGCGACCGGGCTTTGCGGGCGGTCAGCGTCTGCGACTCGCGCGGGGCGGTGCTGATGCCGTGCGGCCGGTGCCGGCAGGTGCTCCTCGAACACGGCGGGCGCGGGCTCCTCGTCGACCATCCGCAGGGTCCCCGGCCGCTCGCGGATCTGCTCCCGGACGCCTTCGGACCCGACGATCTCGACGCGGTCCGCTCATGACGGTCGAGGACCGCGAGATCATCCACGCGGTGTCGGTCATCGCCACCAAGCGCGGCGGACACGAACTCAGCGACGCGCAGATCGCGTGGATGGTCGACGGTTACACCCGTGGCGAGGTGGCGCCGGAACAGATGTCGGCACTGCTGATGGCGGTGTACCTGCGCGGTATGGATCGCCGGGAGATCGCGTCCTGGACGCACGCGATGATCGACAGCGGGCGGCGGATGGATTTGTCCGGTCTGCGACGGAACGGGAAGACGCTCGCGACCGTCGACAAGCACTCGACCGGCGGCGTCGGTGACAAGATCACCCTCCCGCTCACACCGCTGGTCGCATCCTTCGGTGTCGCCGTGCCGCAGCTGTCCGGCCGGGGGCTCGGTCACACCGGCGGGACGTTGGACAAGCTGGAGTCCATTCCGGGATGGCGGGCCGAGGTGAGCACGGCCGAGATGCTCGACCAACTCGAACGCGTCGGCGCGGTCATTTGCGCCGCGGGTGCCGACCTGGCGCCGGCCGACCGCAAGCTCTACGCACTGCGCGACGTCACCGGAACGGTCGAATCCATTCCGCTGCTGGCCTCGTCGATCATGAGCAAGAAGATCGCCGAGGGGACCGGTGCGCTGGTCCTCGATGTCAAGACCGGTTCGGGTGCCTTCCTGCCCGAGGAGAGCGACGCGCGCGAACTCGCGTCGACGATGGTCGAACTCGGTCACGACGCCGGTGTCGACACCCGTGCCGTGATCACCGACATGGGCACACCGCTCGGACTCGCGGTCGGCAATGCCGTCGAGGTGGCCGAGTCGGTGGAGGTCCTCGCGGGCGGTGGGCCCGCCGACGTCGTCGAGCTCACCCTGGCCCTGGCTCGGGAGATGCTCGACGCCGCGGGGCTCGTCGACGCCGATCCGGCAACCCACCTCGCCGACGGCCGGGCGATGGACACCTGGCGGGCGATGATCGCCGCGCAGGGCGGCGACCCGGACGCGCCGCTACCGCGGGCGCGCCATCACGACACCGTGACCGCGGCGCGTGACGGTGTCGTCACCCAGATGGATGCGCGCGCGGTGGGCGACGCCGCATGGCGACTCGGGGGTGGCAGGTCGAAACCGGGGGAGGCGGTCGCGGCCGAGGCCGGAGTGATCATCCATGCGAAACCGGGGGATCGTGTGCGGGCCGGTCAACCGTTGTTCACCCTGCACACGCAGGATGAGGGCCGGATCGCCGGCGCGCGCTCGTGTCTGGCCGGGGCGGCGACGGTCGAACCCGACGCCCCTGGACACGCGGTCGGCGCGGGCACCCGACCACTGATCATCGACCGCGTTAGGTTCACTCCATGACGACGCTGACCCCGGCGAACATCTCCCTCGCCCCGAAGGTGCTGCTGCACGACCACCTCGACGGCGGACTCCGGCCTGCGACGGTCCTCGAACTGGCCCACGAGGTGGGTTACGAGGACCTGCCGTCGGACGAGAACGGCAGGCAGATCGACGACGCCGAGACACTGGGGCAGTGGTTCCGCCGGGCGGCCGACAGCGGCTCGCTCGAGCGCTACCTCGAGACCTTCTCCCACACGGTCGCGGTGATGCAGACCGCCGGCGCTCTGCAACGCGTGGCGCGGGAGTGCGTGGAGGATCTCGCCGCAGACGGTGTCGTCTACGCCGAGGTCCGTTACGCGCCCGAGCAGCATCTCGAAGGTGGCCTGGAGCTCGGTGAGGTCGTCGAGGCCGTGTTGCGGGGGTTCGCCGAGGGGGAGGCCGTCGCGGCGGAGCAGGGCCGGAGCATCACCGTGCGTTGTCTGGTCACCGCGATGCGCCATGCCGCCCGGTCGCGCGAGATCGCCGAGCTGGCGGTCCGCTACCGCGAGCGGGGCGTCGTGGGCTTCGACATCGCCGGTGCCGAGGCCGGACATCCGCCGACCCGTCACCTCGATGCGTTCGAGTACATGCGAGCCAATTGCGCACCGTTCACGATCCATGCGGGCGAGGCGTTCGGCCTTCCGTCGATCCACGAAGCCATCGGTTTCTGCGGGACGGACCGACTGGGCCACGGCGTCCGCGTCTTCGACGACATCGAACTCCCCGCCGGGGTCGATCTCGCGGCGGGGTCGTTCGCCGGCGCGAAGCTGGGACAGGTGGCGAACGTCGTGCGGGACAAGCGGATTCCGCTGGAACTGTGCCCGAGCTCGAATGTCCAGACCGGCGCGGTCGGTTCACTCGCCGAGCATCCGTTCAACGTGCTGGCACGGTTGCGATTCCGCGTCACCGTCAACACCGACAACCGGCTCATGTCCGACACCACGATGAGCAAGGAGTTCGGTCTGCTCGCCGATCAGTTCGGATACGGCTGGGCAGATTTCGAACGGTTCACCGTGAACGCGATGAAATCGGCGTTCATCCACTTCGACGAGCGGTTGGCGTTCATCGACGACGTCATCAAGCCCGGCTACGCGGTGCTGCTCGGCTGAGCAGCACCGTCGTGGCCGGCGTGGCAACGGGAGCCGACCGGCCCGTCAGCCCTTCTTGGTCAGGCGGGCCTCGAAGTCGTGCTCGAGTGCGCGCCACGCCTCGGCCTCGTTGTCGAACGGGCCGCTCGGCGCCATGCGCTTGGGGTCGGGGTTGACCGTGTAGTCCACGAACCATCCCAGCGGGGTGGTGGTGCCGAGGGCTTCGGTGACCGTGTCGTCACCGGCATAGTCGGCCGCGTCGGTGAACAATTCGACGGCGAGGTCGAGCTGGTCACGATCCATGCGACGCGGACCGTCGGCGATGTCGTCGGCGAGCCCCGGCAGCACGTAGACGTTGTCGTCGATGACGTCGAATTCCAGGGAGCCGTTGGTGGCCTCGGTGCGGACCTCGTCGAACGTGGACAGCTCGGCGAGGTCGTGCGTGTTGTCGTCGGCGAGGAACCGCGACAGTGCGCGCGCCGAGGTGAACACGAAGATCTTGCCCTTGCTGCCGAGGAAGACCGGATCGTCGCCGAGGTAGCACCGGAGTGTCAGGTATTCGTTCGCGCTCGTGACGATCTTGACCGGGTCGATGCCGACCGACGCCCAGAAATCGTCGTCGTCGTAGTCGTCGTCAGCCTGTTCGTCCTTGTCGTCGTCCTCGAGGTCGTCGTCGGACTCCGCGGGCTCGTCGTCGGTGTCGGTGGCACCGACGATCTCGATGTCGTCGTCGGTGGGCTCGTCCTCGTCCTCTGCGGATGCGGCGGCCTCCAGCTCGGCCTCCGCGGTCTCGACGGCCTTGGCGTCGACCTTCGGCGTGCTGATGACCCCGTCGATGGCGTCGAGCACGTCGTCCCAGTGCTTGGCGATCAGCCGGCCGATGCGTACCCAGAGGTCGGTGCCCTCGCGGCCGTCGAAGTTGCGGGTGCCCGTGGTGACGGCGCCCAGGATCGGGTTGCCGTTGAAGAACTTGGTGACCGGCGTCAGTTCGCAGACCTCGCCGAGGATGCGGACGATCTCGAGTGCGTCCTCGAGTTCGGCGATGACCTCCGGGGTCGGGTCCTCGGCGGCGAGCTCGGGCACGCCCACGAGGTCATAGCTGTGACGCTCGTCGGGAACCAGTTCTTCGGCCTGCAGTCCGACCACCGTCGACCACGCGGGATGTTCGACGAGGTCGTTGTCCTCGTTGGTCCGGATGAACGCGGCGAGCTCGGCGACGCCGGGCAGGACATACAGATCCTCGTCCAGTCCGAGGAAGGCCTCCCACTCGTCATCGCCCTCACGCCAGCGGGGTGCCCACAGGGTGAAGCTGTTTCCGTCGGTGAGTCCGAGCTCAATCGGGACGATGTCTCCGGCCATGGGGACACAGCCTAGCGATTGTCGGCGGCGAATCCAGTAGTGCCCCCACAGACGGTCGATGGTGCGCCGACGACATTTCGATGAACTCATCGCACCGGCTTGGTGGATCGAGCGTCACCCGGCTCTCAGCGTGGACGGAAGAAGCCCTCGAACGCCTGGTCGAGGTTCGAGGTCCGTACCGGCGAGACGCCCACCGGGTCACCGGCTTCGACCATCTGACCGTTACCGATGTACATCGCGACGTGACCGGACCACACCGCGAGGTCCCCGGGCTGGAGGTGCGCCCGCGAGACCGGGACTCCGGCGGTGTCCTGCTCCTGCGCGAGCCGGGGCAGCTCGAGTCCGGCCTGGCGGTAGGCCCACTGGGTGAAGCCGCTGCAATCGAATCCGTCCGGAGTGGTGCCGCCCCATACATAAGGGACGCCGCGCTGACTCAGCGCGGCACGCACCGCCGTGGCCGCCCGTTGATTCGGTGCGTATGCGACCGAACCATCGGGCAGAGTGATCGGGATGCCGCCGGGGGTGGGCGCCGTCGACAGCTGCTCGAGGCCGCTCGCGACACCGGTGACCTCGGCGGGCGCCGTTCGCCGGGCGAGGCCGGTCATCGCCTCGGTGTCCGAGCCGAGCTCGGCTCGGGCGCGGGTCACGATCTCCACGCCCCGGCCCAGGTGCTCGACGGCGATCGGCAGGATCGCGAGAAGTCCTGCCGGAGTGGCCAGTCCACCGGCGAGGCCGCGCACATGACGCTCCAGGGAGTCCACGAGTCCGGTCAGCCCGGTCGCCGCGGCGTGGACGGTGCGACTCGCGTCTTCGACGAGCCGGCCGAACTCGGTGGCGCACCCGGTGACCTCGGCGAGCTGCTGCCGGATCGCCGTGGTCGCGGCATCGGCCCCGGCCGACCCCGCCCCGTCCCATCGGGTGTGGACGGATTCGGTGGCCGACACCGATCGGCGGCGCACCTCCTCGACGGTGGACGCGTCGGCCCGGACCCGTTCCGCGGGGTTGCCCGGTGCCAGGACGCCGGTGCCCAGCGCGGCCACCAGCTGACGCAACGGTTCGATGAGGAGCTCGACGGGGATCACAGCGTCAGCCCGCCTTGTGCCGTGATTCCGTCGGCGGCCGCGCAGTCACAGTCGGCGTAGGACGTCGCGGCAGAACTCGTGGTCAGTCCGACGCGTTCCTCGCGTGCCGCGGCGGCAGCGACATTCCGGCGATGAAGCTCGAGGAACTCGACGACGGCGGCGAGGAACTCGATTCCGATCAGTCCGAAGGTGATGGCCAGGTCGACCATCCCGGTGTCGTCGACCCCGGCGTCACTGTCGAGCATCCGGGCGTTCGTGCGATGTGTATCGGAGAAATCGTGCAACGCAGTCGAATCGACGGACAGCCGGTTGCCGGCCGCGAGGCCTGGACGGGCGGGGGCAGGATCAGGGTGCGGGGAGGACGGGCTCATGGGATTCTGACGCGGCGCGGCCGAGTTGGGTTCCATCGAGTTTCGCACGCGCGAGAGATCGGGCGGGGCCGGCCACGCCCAAGAGGCACGCGATCGTCACCGAGGAAATAGGGTGATGGGCATGGAGTCCCTGATCGTCGACCATCCCCTCGCGGCCGCGCGTCTGACCACGATGCGTGACGAGACCACCGACAACGCCGGATTCCGGGCGGCGCTGTCCGACCTCACTCAGATGCTGATCTACGAGGCGCTCGCCGATGCGCCGCGCGCCGATGTCGCGATCAACACGCCGATGACGTCGCACACGGGGTCGAGGCTGGCGTCCCCGCCTCTCCTGGTGCCGGTGCTGCGTGCGGGGCTCGGCATGGTCGAGCAGGCCCACGCGATGGTCCCCGAGGCGCATGTCGGTTTCGTGGGTCTCGCACGTGACGAGGAGACCGCGCAGCCGGTGCCCTATCTCGAGTCGCTGCCGGAGGATCTGGCGGGGCGGCCGGTGTTCGTCCTCGATCCGATGCTCGCCACCGGCGGTTCGATGCTTCACACGATCGAACTCCTGGTTGCCCGCAACGCCACCGACATCACCGCGGTCTGCGTCGTGGCGGCTCCTGAAGGTGTTGCCGCGCTCGAGAATTCGGGACATCCGTGCCGTCTCGTGGTGGCCGCGGTCGACGACGGCCTCAACGAGGTCAACTACATCGTGCCGGGGCTCGGTGACGCGGGCGACCGGCAGTTCGGTCCGCGCTACTCGTAGTTGCGGTTCGAGATGTGCGCCGAGTTCGGCGGGGGCGTCGGCGGCTTCACGCGGTGCTCGGGGAGGCGAGGCGGGCGTTGCAGAGTCAACGACGGGTCGCCGCTGCTGGGTCAAAATTCGAAACTGGTGTGACTGAAGTTCACCACTGTCAACGGTTTACGCACAGTCGACGAAAATCGACGCTCAGTCGACGAAATCGCCTGCACAGTCGAATATTTCGCGATTCCGGGCTTGTGGAAACTCCTCGAAATCGAACGAATGTTCATGTACTTGGGCCCATGCCAGAGCTCACCAGCCTCCTCGATCAGCTCATCGAGACCACCCCGCCCGCCGAGGACCCCACGGGCACAGCGACATTCGACGCACTGAACGTGATCCGGTTGATCCGCAACACCGTCGAACACCAGATCACCACCCACACAGCACAACTCGACGAACTCGAAGTCGCACACAAGGCAGGTGGCACCACCCGGCAGCTCTTGATCGAGATGGGACACGCGCCAGCTGTCGCCTCACGCATCATGCGCAGCGTCGACGGCCTGCACACGCTGCCCGCCCTGGCACGTCACGCCGCCGACGGACGCTTGTCGTCGGAAGTCGTCTACGCCATTGTTCGAGGAATGAATCACATCGACAAACGCTCGGCGACAGCCATTTCCGACGACGATCGCTCCGAGTGCGAGACCGAACTCCTCGGCCGAGCACTCTCCGGGGCGACACCGGCACAGGTGCTTGAACACGCCCGCACGATCGCCAACACACTGGCCGAAGCAGTCGACAGCGGCATCCCCGCGGCGGACGACGCATCCCTCAACACAGTCAACGTCCACACCACCGACGACGGCCGCATCGACATCCGCGCCGACCTCCCCCAAGTCGTCGGCGAGAAGTCCCTGGCCATGATCGACGAACGTTCCTGCCCACGAACCGAACCCGACGGCACCGACGACCGACGCACCGCCGAGCAACGCCGCGCCGACGCCTTCGAGTTGATCCTCGACCAGGCTGCTCTCGGCGCGAGCATCGACAGCATCAGCAGTCCCCGCACGCAACTGATGCTGACC
>NZ_LIYC01000039.1:0-42501 GCF_001418765.1 Gordonia sp. HS-NH1 | reverse complement strand
GGAAATCCCGGGAGGGATCACTGCGCCGTTGCGCGGTGAGGACAGTGGTGTAGTAGTCAGAAAGGTGGCCCGCGACCGCCGAACCCGAGGCCGGTAGCAAAGGCGATCGTAGTCGTGCCCAGTCGGCAAAGGCGCTGTAATCACCCGCGGCGAGATTGTCCACGCCCAGCCGTCCCGACGCAATCTCTTTGCCGTAGCTGAGGTTGTCTGTGTCGCTCGCGCGGAGTTCGGCCAGGAGCAGGCCGCGCAGTAGTGACCGTCTGACGTCGTCGGAATTGACCGTGTCGACCACCGGCGCGCCAAGTAGGAAGTCGAGCACACCGCTTGCCGCCGATTGCTTCGCGGGAGTGCCCCCACTGCGCCAGCTTCCACGCCACGTGGGCCTCCCATCGACGTCAAAGGTGAGGGTGGCACGAAACTCTGCCTGGTGGTCCGGTCCTCGCCGCTCGAACTCGGCAGCATACGTCGACTTGAGGTGACGGGCGCAGTACTCCTGCAGGAGCGTGGACGGGTCGCGGGGCGGGTTGAACGACTCCACCCATCGTGCGAGCGTGGCGGGCTGACGTTCCATCAGCAGGTCCCCGTTGGCGCGCCATGCCGCGCCCACGATGGCCTGTGTCACATCTTCTTTGATGTCCGCGCTGATCGCCGTCCCTCGCGAGCAGAGAATTCCCCCTGCCACCGGCATCTGGTCGAAGAGTCGGGTGATCACCTCGCCGGGAAGCGCCGGTGAGGTCACCGCCGAGGCCGGTACTCGCACATTCTGGTTGAGAATGTGAAGCACGTAATGATGCCTCACCACGTTCGACAGCGCTTCGGAACCTTCAGTCGCCAACACGCCGTAGTCGCGTTGATGCGCTCGTGCTATCACCTCACGGTTTTCGTGCACCCAGGATCTGTGCGTCAGCGCTTGGCTCATCAGGCCGCCGCCCGCGACCTCGAAGGCCTGTTGCGCCCACTGCCGTGCGCGATGGTGCTCGCGCTGAGTAGTGGGCAGCGCGACGGGCTGTGATGTCTGACGACGACCCGCGGCACGTGAGGGAACGGCAGCGGGCAGGAATCTTTGAACATACGCGCGTGCAGCCAGCCTGCGTGCAGCCTTGGCCGAGCTGGCCGTACCCGATGCCGAGCGTCCCCGCGCCTCGACGGTGACCGTGAACTGTTTGTCGTGGTCGGGCCCGACCTCGGTTCGTGTGTAGGTGGGCTCCACTTTCAGCTGCGATGCCAGGAGGTTGACCCACTCCGGCTCAGCCGTTTCCAGCTCGAAGTCGAGCCGCTCCAACAACCCGTCGGCGGGTACCTGGGACGCGGCCACCATCGACAGGGCGCCGAGAATCTGTAAGCCGACCACTTCTGGTGCGGTGCTGCGACTTCCGGCGGCGAGCAACTGCGCCTCACCGTGGCCGAAGAACGGCGCGCCGATGGCGGTGACCCACCGCGCGAGCGCCTGCCGGACCTGCTTGTCCGAGGCAAGGATGACGCTGACCTCGTTGTTCGATTCGAACTCGCCGCGTTGCACGCGCACCCGGTCGAGGAGCGCCATCCGCATCCAGCCCTTGCCGAGCGCCGCAAGGAGATCGAGGGTTTCGGCGGAGACCGGACTGTCCGGGACCGACTCGTAGACATAGCTGCGGTGCAAGCACGCCCATCGCACCCAGCGCCGGCCGTCGTCGTCGCATTCGAGGCCGATCGCCTTGAGCTCGGCGGAGAGAGCGTCGGGCATCGCGGGCAGCAGCGCCGACTCCGGTGCGCGTGGGCAGGACTCAGCCCAGTTGGTAGCGACGATCTCCTCCAGCGGCGGCGCGTCACGCCGGGCGGATGTGGGCGTCGCCGTCGTGGCTGGCGTCCGGCGGGTGGCGTCGGCGGGACGCTTCGGCGCGTGGATCGCCTGGATGTCGCGGCGCAACCACTGCCGCAGTTGGGGCTTTCGGCCCGATCGGATCGCTCGCTCGACGACCAGGCATTCGTTCGCACGTGTATCGAGTCCAGCTATCGACATACGCTGCCGGATGCGGATCAATGACTGCAGCAGTTCGTCGGCCCGCAACTGCAGCTGGGAATCGATGCGGATCGATCGTGACCGCGAACGCTGCTGTAGCCGCAGCGCCATCTTATGCAGTGGTTCGGGAGGCGGGGGTGTGCCCAATGCGACGATCCCGACCCAGCGATTGCCGAAACTAAATGCTGAAATGCTAGTTCTCCTCGCGACCGACGCGGGCGACGCATGTCCGAGCCCGACGTATCCGACACAACAGAAGACTAGCGCTCGAGTCTGACAACCGAGCCTGTCACTCCCGATCGCCCGGCTCACGGCGCGAGCAGCTCGTCGCGGTAGCGTCCGACCCTCTCTGTAGGTTCCAATCACAGCTGGAAAGGCGGAGCGCTCTGAGCTGGAGATTTCCTACCTCAGACCGCTGGCCATTCCGGCCAATCCGCATCTAATCCCACACTCGTAGGCGGCGTTTGAGAACCAGTTTTGCGAGTGCGGGCGTTTCACGCCACTACTTCTTTCCCCTCCTGTTCGGGCACACCACCGCGCTTGGCGGGCACCTTCCGAGGGCTCTTGTTGCAGCGGACTGCCCGGCTCGACCCCGAGAGTCGTAATGTGAACGCAACAGTCCATCGGAAGTCGAAAGTGATGACGACAGACCAACCAGTCGGCTAGGAAAACCCGGTATCTGAGAGTGATCCTTTGTCTCGGCTGAACAACTAAGCGCACAACGGGTTGGATCGAATTGCGACTCGAGATTCATCGAACCGCAGGCAGATGAGACGAGACAAAGCGATCCTTAGTCTTAGAGCGCCCACTCAACTGGCTCTTTCTGATTCAGAGTGCATGGGGGTTGAGCTCATGTTGGGAGCGACTGACTGACTACCAATCCACTACCGAAAGAACGAAGACACTCCCCGAGTCAGGGTTGGGTCGCAACCACGCTTCTGAACCGGACCAACTCATCGAGCACAGCTTCTGCATGTTCAGCGTCCATCATCCGCACCCCGAGGGTGCGACGAGCCAAGTCCTCTGGAAGTGCTGCGGAGAACTTCAGCCCGCTGATCGCGCCACGATCGACAGCAGGTGTGGGCCTATCGGAACCGGTACGCACAACAGCGAGTTTTCGCTTGATGTCATCAACACTCAGATCCGGATGCAGGCGAATCGATTCCGCCCCGATGCGCTGGCGCGCAGGCACCAGGTCACGCGCCCACGCAGCCAGCGTGCGATTTGCCTTGACACCGGCCCACGTCCACCAACGCCAGTCACCCCGCGAATCGCGCTCGACGACGAGTGACCCTTCGTGGACGTCGCCGGACCGCTGTGCGCAGTAGCCGTCGAGTGCCTCGACGGCACGACGTGACAGCGTCACCCCGGTTGGTGTGTCTCCGAGCAAGACGCTGCGGACGCCTCGGGTGATCTCGAACGACAAGCCATCCGGGATCGACTGCCAGCGTGCCATTCCCTGGATGTCGGTGGCTTCGACGTACACCTGGCGCCGCTTCCAGTCGATGTGGGTGACCAGCCACGAACGCCCCCCCAGCAGCAACACCCGGACATCCTCGACCTCCGCGGTGAGCATTCCGACGTCGACCATGCCGATGTCGTTGCGGCCCTGCAAAACCCGAAACTCGGGTGCCGCGGTGAAGACGGCGAGCAGCTCCATGAAGTGCCGGCGTCCGAAGTGCTTCTCTGCTTCCACACCGATGAAGGCGCTACCCGCGTCGTGGTCGAGGAAGCCGTTGTCGAGGAGGTGATCGAGGATCTCCTGCCCGTCGTCGCCGAACAACGGCAACGAACCCCACTGCTTTTCCCACCCGACAAGCGGAAGCCGCCTGGTCTGCAAGGCCGATGCCAGGATCTGCTGTGCCGCGATGTGTCTCGGTTCGGGGGTGGCTACCACCGGCTCGACCCACCCGGACGCCCAGCAGTGCAACATGCCGAGAGTTTGGGCGAGGGCGGCGTCGTCGAGCGCGAGGACCAGGCAGTTGCGGGTGGTTCCCGGTCGTCGGCCGGTGCGTCCGAGCCGCTGCAGGAACGACGAGACGGTCCGCGGAGCGTTGATCTGTATGACCCGGTCGAGGTCGCCGACATCGATGCCGAGTTCGAGGGTCGAGGTCGCGACGATGACGCAGTCGCGTGCCTCGGCGAACGCGGCCTCCGACTCCCGACGCTGTGCCGCCGACAGCGACGAATGGGAGATGAACGTCTCGATCCCACGAGTACGCAGGATTGTGCCGAGCTCTTCGGCCAGCCGGCGGGAATCAACAAACACCAGCCGCTTCTCGCCGTGGTGAAGCGCGGCGATCACCTTGGCAGCGTTCTCCACACTGCCGACCGCGTCGACCGTGATCTTTGGGACCACGGCGTTCTCGGCCATCGGCGACACCACTCGCCCACCGGTAACGGCTCCCCCGCGCAGCCACTCCATCAGCTCGTCAGGATTGCCGACCGTCGCCGACATGCCAATCCGCTGCAGCCGCCGCCCGATCAGCGACTCCAATCTCGCAACTACCGCCAGCAGGTGCCAGCCGCGGTCATCACCGGCAAATGCATGGACCTCATCCACCACGACAGTCTGCAGACCACCCAGAAACTGAACGGTGTCAACGCTTTCCGACACGAGCATCGATTCGATCGATTCGGGGGTGGTGAGCAAGATGTCGGGCCGGTCGCGCTTGATGTGTCCGCGAGCAGCTTGACCGACATCGCCATGCCACACCGCAGCGCTTCGTCCCACCCAGCCGGCATAGTCATCTAGTCGCGGCCCCAAGTTGTTCAGCAGCGCCTTGAGTGGACACACATACAGAACCGAGGTCCCGGCCCAGCGTTGCGCCTGCATACGAGTAAGCAACGGGAACATCGCGGCTTCTGTCTTGCCGCCGGCCGTGGGAGCGAGCAGGAGGGCGTCGTCGCCGTCGACGATGCCCGGAATCGACTCCTCCTGTAGCGGACGCAACCCGGGCCAACCGAGGGAGTTGACGATGTGATGTTGAATCGCCGGGTCGAGCTGCGCGAAACCGGTCATCGACTACAGCTCGACGTCGTCGGGGGTGGTGGCGGCCCGTTCGGTGTCGGTCAGTTCGTGGTCGGCCAACGTCAATGCATAATCCCGCCGGGGATCGAAACCCGGGTGCAGGTCGACCCGGTCGAGGACATCGAGCACCAACTTCTTCAGGAAGATGCGTGGTGCGACACCGACCTGCCCGCCGAGTTTGCCGCCCACCGCTTTCGCCAAGTCAGCTATGTAGGCGTCGTCGACGACCGAGCGGATACGTGCAGGGTCCGACGCACCATCGGCGAAGAGCCCTCGGACCCGCACACCAACCTCCACGAGACGGTCGAGGTCGAAGTTCTGCAACCGGATCTGGGGGGCGCGGGGGTTGTCGAAACGCGCATCAGTGGTGAAGTCCGTCGCCAGTCGCTGCGCCAGCGGCGGCAGAGACTGCACCCCCATCCGGCCGTCGAAGAACGCCGGCGTTCCGGTGATGAGCAGGTACAGACCCGGGTAGCGGCCCGAGTCGAGCTCATCGATCCACTGCCGCAACGCATTCAAGGCTTTGGAGCGGCTGTCGGAACGCATCCGCTGCAGCGTTTCCACCTCGTCGACCACCAGCAACAGACCCGGATGCCGGGCGCCCTTGAGGACCGCGAGCAACCCCTGGAGGAAACCCATGGCGAGGAAATGGTCGACGTCCTGTCGCACACCCGCGGCCCGCTTGGCCGATGCTGCGACGTGCGGTTGGCCACCGAGCCAGGCGATCAGGGCGTCAGCAGTCACGGCGTCACCGTTCTCCACTGCGGTGCGGTACGCGCGCAGCACCATTGGGTACACGGGTGTCGCGGTTGCCACCGCGGCCAGCCGCTGCTCCAGCAGCGCCCCGACCTCCTCGGCGGTCGGTTCGTCCCCGGCGGCCGACGCCGCGGCGTCCTCCTCGATCTCGAACAGCCACGCATCGATCACCGACCGAAACGCCGACGGCGGGAACGCAGACGTGCGCAGCGACTCGGTGGTCCGCCGATACACCGTCTCCAACTTGTGCAGCGGCGTTTCGAGCTCACTGATCTGTACCTCGGCGACGGCGAGACCCTTGCGCATTGCGCGCTGCTGGACCCAGCGTGCAAAGAAGGTCTTGCCGGAACCGTATTCACCGCGCACCGCCTTGAATGCCGACCCGCCCGCGGCCACCGCGTCGAGTTCGTCATCGATGGTCGGTGCAAATGTGTCGATCCCGACGGCGAGTACGTCGAGGTTGCCCGACGGGACGCTGCCTTGACGCAGGGCGGTCAAGATCTCGCGGCGGCGAACCGGGGAGAGTTCGCTCATCGGGCCACTCCGAACTGCTCGAACATCAGCGGGAGCGCGAAGGTGATGTCGTCGCCCTGCGCGCCGATCACCGCGACACCGTCGACGTTGAAGATCTGACTGATGTGCGCGATGGCCCCGCGTGCCTGAGACGGTCGCATGTGCAGGATCGCGGCCGCCTTCGCACGGGACACCACCCCGTTGGCGGCGTCAGCCTCACGGAGCAAGGCGCCCACACCCAGCTTGGTGACGTTGCGTCCGTAACGCCGGAACTGCGCAATGAACAGGTCGCTCTCCAGCAACCGGCCAACCGCATCGAACGCGGCATCGTCCGTCGTCGGGTCGTTGTCGGTTGTGGTGGTCGGCTCCCCCACGTCGAACAGCGATCCCTGGCTGCGCGACTGAACGGGCTTGGGAGGTCTGACCGTCGGTCGTGAGGTGGCCGGTGGCGCCGTCACCGCCAGCGTGTCCCCTTGTGCCACCTGCGTTCCGACGCCGTCGAGGTCCCACCACGCCGGCGGGGCGAAACCGGATGGCTCCAGGCCTTCGGGGATTGTCCCGTTGACGAGCACCGACACTGACACCGCCACTTCCGACAGGGCTGCGCCCCCGTGGTAGCCCGCCTTGATCCGCGTATAGCGCAGCTGCTCGTCGACCGCGAGCACCGCCCGATGATCGTCGGTGAGCACCCGTTCGCCGTCGACGAGCACCTCGTCGTCGCCGACGTCGCCAACCACAGCACGGTATCGAGCCGAGATCTGATCGCCACGTTGCACACTCGGCTGTTCGCGGCGCTCCACCACATGACCGTGGTCGCTGACGAGGACCACCGTGCGACCCACTGCCGCGGCCTCGGCGAGGAGGGCATCGAGGTGCTTGAACGACGACACCGACCACGAGGTCCCGATCGGGTCGGACCGATCGAGCGCGTCGTCGATGTCATTGAGAACACAGGCGACGACGCGGCGATGCCTGGTGTCCTGCACGGCCTGACGGACCTCGGCGGCCAGCGAGTGCCCCTTTGACACCGCTTCGAGGTCTGCCTTGTGAAACAGCACCGGACCACCGCCACGAAGTCCGTGCCGCTGCAGCCAGTCCGCGAAGCCGCTCCGTTCCCGATCCTGGCCACCGACGGCGAGCGCGCCGCTCAACAGTGAGCACCGGGAGAACTGGGTGACGCTCGGCAGCGCAGCCAAAGCGGTCAGCGGACCGTCGTCGTCAACGCGGATGCAGTTCTGCCACTGGGGCCGTCGGTTGCGGGTGGCGTCGGTGACGATGTCGTTGGCCGACGCCACATCCATACCGTCGGCGACAACGAGCAACACCGACGGCTTGACCTTGTCATCGGAGAGCCCGAGTCCACTGCCGGTGCCCTCGGCGTCAGTGATCGGGGCGACGACGCGATCGAGCACGTCCTCGATGTACAACGGTGCACCGGAGCCGGTTTCCCGATGCACGCCGGCCGATGCGAGAAGCGAGGCGAACTCGCGATCGAGCCGGGCCCGCCACACCCGAACCGCGTCGAGCAGCAGGTGGTTGGCGGCCGCCAGCTGCGGATCGTCCGCGCCGACGTAGGCACGGTTGATCGCGGAGTCGACCCACGACAGGTCGGCTCGATACGCGGTCAACCAGCCTGCCATTGACACCGCAGCAGGCGCGGGTGTGGCCACCAGTCGGTGCAGCAGGCGCAGCGCCGCCGCTCCCACCTGAACGTCGTTGGGCGCGTTGTACGTATCGAGGTGTGCGTCGCGGTGGGCGCGCACCGAGGCCCAGGCGTTGTCCACAGGCGACAGGTCGACAGACCGTGCCTGCTCGCCGTCGGCGATCACCTTTCCGGCTGCGGCGGCCAAGCGGACCGCAAAGGTGGTGATCCGTACCGGCAATGCGGACGGGAGAACATCGGACCGCGCGAGCAACGGACGGGCTTGCAGCTCAGGCACCAGCGCCTCTGCAGCGGTCAGCACCGGGCCGGGATCCGAGATGGTGGCAACCGCCACCGATGCGACAGCTCCCCATGCGCCGAGCTGGCGTTCGGTCACCGCGATGTCGTCGACCTGCATCTCCAGCCGGGCCCGTATCCGTGGGATCGCTTCTGCGGCATCTTCTCCGGGCTGCGGGGATGCGGCGAGCAGGCCGGCGACGAGGCCGAGCGGCACGATGCCGGCCGGGCCGCGTCGCCGCCAGGCCGACACCAGTACCGGGCCCAGCTCGCCGAGTTGTCGGCCCAGCCAGTCGAGGAACTCGTCGGCCAGCGCCGTGTCGGCGTGCGCCACCCAGGTGTCGTACTGCCGGGTGTGCAGCGGGTCGGCCGACCACACCGCGACGTGATGCGGTGTGACGTCGGTGCGTTGCCAGCCGAATCGGGAGACCGCGAGCTCGGTGAACACATGCTCGTTGGTGAGCACTCCGCCCGGGGCCGGCGTCGGATGCTCGCCGACCTCGCGCAGCACCGCCCGTGCGATCGCGGAGTTGTTGCCCAGCAGCCCGAACTCCTGTTGCGACGCGGCAAACGCACTGCGCAGCAGAGGGAACGGGTCGAGGTTCACCAGGCGCCCGGTTACCAAGTGCTCGGCGACCCCGCTCGGGATCTCGGTCGCCGGCCGGTCGGTGAGCATCACGAGCCAGTCGGTGTCGGTGCGGCGGCGGAGCACGTCGCGTAGCGCCAGTACGCTAGGCGCAGTCGCGATCGCCACCTTGTCGCCGCCGATGGTGAACTCGTGCGGCCCCGACCACGCCGGTTCGGCGGCCACCGCCACCGGACCAGGCTGGTAGGACTTTCTGTCCTTCAGCGCGGTGAGCAGACCTTTGATCGACGCCAGATCCGCTTCGGGTAGGCCCGTTGCCGCGGTCATCGCCCGGCTTCGGAAGTCGTCAACTCGGCGATCGTCACGCGATACGTCACACCGGGGTGCCGCTCGAGCAGGGCGGAGAGCGTTTGCTCCACCGTGGAAAGCCCGGTGTCGGCGGATACCTCGAGCTGCACCGACTCGGCGTGCGGCGGCTTGGGATCATCTCGTCTCGGTCCCGGAGGCGGCGTCGGTGGCTGCGGCGGGTTGACGATCTGGGCGTCGGCCCATCGTTCCCGACGTTCCCGGATGCGGTTCAGTGCCGCCACCAGCGGCACCACGAGTTCCTGGGCGACCAGTGCGTTGTCGAGCTCGCGGAGGATGCTCGCCGCATCAAGCCCAGCATCCGACTCGGGATCCGTTTCAGCGTGTTGGCGCAACGGGTCGAACCGCGCGAAAGGGAATCCCTCGATCGCGTCGGCGACGGCGGCCGAGTTGGTGAGGGCACGGCCGGCCTCGATGTCGGTTGCTCCGCCGAGGTCGGCGTCGGCGATCCGAGCGACGACGCCCAGATTGTCGAGGTTAAGCACGTCAGAAGCGATCACAGTGTCGAGCGCGGCGGCGGTCGTCAACCGGGCACCCCCGTCGATACCGCGTTGGGTATAGGCACGTTCCAGCGCGGCGGCCAGCCGGTTGCGCTGCCCTTGCCGTTCGCTCGTGTAGGCGCGGACCGCGTCGGCGAACGCAGCCACATTCGACGGCGTGAGGAAGTCGTTGAGATGTTGTCCGGTGAGCTTGGTCCACCGGGTGTTGGCATCGTGCCAGGTCTGTTGTGCCGGCAGTGGTTCGAGCCGCAAGGTGAGTCCGCGGCGCCGGAACTCACCGATGGCGGGTTCGGCGACGGCGGACCCGTGCAAGAACCACGACCGTCGGGTCTGCGCAGCCCAAGCACCGGTGATGAGGTCGACGATGTCGTCGGTCAGGCCACGTCGCGGGTTCGATGCGATGATCGCGGTCCTGATGGCCTCGACCGGGATCTCCGATTCGGCACCCGACCCCGACTCGTCACCGGCCCCGGCTCGGCTGAGTTCCTGGGTGATCCGGGAACGCCATCCGGCAAACTGATCGGCGGAAAAGATCAGGTGGGTCTCACTGGTCTTGGCCAGGGCGAGCGGGGTGACGATGCGCCGCACCGTCTGGATTTCGCCGCGGTCCAACGCCAGCCGCCCTTCCGGGTCGGATTGGGCGTCGCGCAGCCGGTCCAGGGTGAGCGTCAGATCGCGGCGGACGATGAGCTTGTCGGCCGGGGTGAAGTCCGGATGGTCGGGGTAGAGGGCGTTGAACGCGTCGGCGATCAAACGGTCGACCGCCTCGCCGAGGGTGGTACCGATCGGCGGCTGCGCGACGAAACTGGCGTGCAGCGACCGCAGCGGCGGCTGGTCGGCAAATAGTCCGGTACTGCCGGAACCGGCTGCCGATGCCACCCCGTAGTACACCTGGATGGCCGAACCGATCTGGCTCCGCAACTGTGTTTGTTGCTGCTGCAGAATCGATCTCGCCGCGGCGCGGTCGGCTTCGGCGAGTTCGTTGGCGAAGCTCGCCCACCGGTCACCGGCGAGTACGTAATTGAGGATCACCAGGCGGCCGAGCTGCCGAGTCATCTTCTCCGGGAAGAACTCCGGCAACCAGCACACGGTGAAGCGATCGTTGGCCGTGCGCAGCAGTGCATCGACGCGGTCGTGGTCCTCGGCTGTGGTGTGCCCGGCCTCGTCGAAGGGCAGGTCGACGATCATCCGCAAGACGCCGTCGCGCGAGGGCCGGAACGCGGTGTCGGAGAGGTAACCGTGGTCGCGAATGTTGCCGAACACCACCTCAACATCGCGTGCGGTGGCTCGCCAGGTGACGGTCCGCAGATAGGCGCCGTCGACGGTTTGCTCCGCGGTGGCCACGCCGAAGAACTCGCTGAGCATCTCGCGCATCAGTTTGCGGCGTTCACCGTCGGTGTCGTTCTCGCGGCCGCGTTCGATGATCCGTTCGTAGTCGACCGACTCCAGGGTCACCGAGAAGATCGGATTGGCGTCGCCGGAGACGGTAATCTCCGGGGCGTCGGCCGACCACCGACGGACCTTGGTGACGATCTGCCCGACCTGGTCGCCGGGCACCAGGCTGATCACGCTGCCGTGGTTGAGGGAGGCCAGCCGGGAGGCATCGATCTGTTTGAGCGCGGGCACGTTCGGCGCCAACGCCGACATCAGCAGCGTCTTGGCGATCCGGATGTCGGCACGCAGTCCGGCAGGCACCTGCCCGTCGTCGATCTCCAGGTCGACGCCCGCCTGCTGGAACAGCAGGGGCCGCAGCTTCTCCACCCACAGCGTTCGGGCGGTCTTGAAGGTCTGGGCCACCGAGTCGTTGATGGGGGTGTTGCCGGCGCTGTCGATGATGTAGTCGAACGCTTCGCCCACCGGGATCACGTTCTCCACGGTGAGACGGTCGGCGTTGTCCTCGAGCATCTGCTTCATCACCTTGAGCGCGGTGCGCTCGCGTTGCATCACGCCGGACAGGCTGCGCAGTGTGGCGATGAGTGCCGGGGAGAACGGGTAGGTGAGTTTGAAGGCGTCGGAATCGGAGCCGCGGTGCTGATCGTCGGTGTTGATGCCGTCGAGCAGCACATCCCACACCTTGGGGTTGCGATCAATGGCGGCGAATGCGTCCTCGAGCCACTGGTGGGCCTGGTCGTCACGCACTTTCAGCAGCCGCTTGTGCGCGATGTAGGGCAAATTCTCGTCGCCCAGGGTGACGTTCTCGAAGCGTCCGGCCTGGTGCCGGATCGCTTGTTCGGCGGCTTGCTGGGTGGCACCCGAGTCGGTGCCGGTGGCGACCCACCGGGTGAGGTCGAACTGTCGCGCCACAAAAGAGATCACCGGCAGCGCCAGGCGCCCCCGGGCGGTTTCGACGAGCTTGGTCAGTTTTTGCACTTCGGCGTTGAAGCGTTCGCGTTCGGTGATGATGAACGAGAGCCACAGCATCAGTTCGTCGAGCAGCAACACGATGCCGTCGTAGCCGAGGCCCTTGGCGTGGTCGGCGATGACGGCGAGACCGTCTTCGAGCGGCAACCAGTCGGTGTTGCGTGAGTAGCTGGTGAAGTAGGTCGCGACCAGTGCCTGCTGAAGTCGTGCGCGGATCTCGGTGCTCGCGTCGGGCGCGGTGGCCTCGGCGTACGATGCGGCGTCCCACGCACCGACCGACACACTGGCCTTACCCCAGTCGACAGTGGTGCCGCTGCTGGTCGACGACCCGTTGAGAGTGGCGAAGAACTTCTCGTCGCCTTCAGCGTCGCGGCGACGATCGGCGTCGGCGAACAATCCGCCGGCGGAATGCAGCACCGGCCCAGCGGTGCCGGGATGGACCTGACTGATCTGGTGCAGGTACTGGCCGAACAGCGCCGATTCGACGGTGTCGGCGCCGAGGAAGTGAAAGGTCAACCGCAGCAGCTTCTTCTGCTCGATCGCAGTGTGCTTGGCTATGATCGGTTGCAGTTCGCGCACTGACAGCGCCTGCGGTGCGTGACCGAGGATCGCGTACAGCACGGCCATGAAGTGCGACTTACCGGACCCGAACGAGCCGTCGAGGAAGGCCGCCTTGTTCTCACCTGTGCGCAGGCCCGCGTCGACCACGCCGAGCGCCGTGTCGAACTGTTCGGCCAGTGCCGGTGTCACGACGTAGGAGTCGACGGTCTGGGTGA
Organism: Gordonia sp. HS-NH1; assembly: GCF_001418765.1. Lineage (NCBI taxonomy): Bacteria > Bacillati > Actinomycetota > Actinomycetes > Mycobacteriales > Gordoniaceae > Gordonia > Gordonia sp. HS-NH1. The sequence continues at coordinate 29,674 of NZ_LIYC01000039.1, read as the reverse complement.
GCTGGGTGTCCTCGACCGAGTCAGACAGGCGCAGAACATAATCGTTACCGCCCGTCGACTCGGAGATGTCGAAGACCTCGCGCAGTGTGTGTGCAGAGCCCGCCACTGTTCCCGGAAACATCGCTTATCCCCTCTTCTTTCGTCCGCGCACCGGGGCCGGTGGCCGCCACTGCCCCAGTTCGCTGACCGGAATCCCGATTGCCTGCGCCTTCTCCTGCAACTGGCCGCGAAGGTACTCGTGCATGTCCACACCGAGGTTCGGGTCGAGGCCGCTGTGCCACTGCTTGACCCACGGCAACACCTCGGCGATACCGGCCACCACCGGTACCAGTTTCTCGCGGTCGACACCCTCGGATTCGCGCATCGCGTAGATGGTCGCCAATGCGAGGCCTTGCTGTGCGTGATCCCAGCCGGCCCAGCCGAGGAGTGGCGTGGGGTCGGTTTCGCGTCCTGCGTCGGGGTACAGAACGAACCGCTCCTTGGGTACGTCGAGCTTGCCGCGATGCGACCAATAGGAGGTCTTGCGGAAGTCGGCGGTGGTGTACTTCGGCGGCACGGGAATGTCTGTGGCGGCGATCAGCCCGGCATCCTCGTCGCGCTGCATGTCCCACACCCGTTCCCACTCCGCACGTTTGCGTAATCCAGAATCCTTGTACCGGTGGGCGGCCAGGTACGGCACGGTCTGGTCGGCGAGTAGCTTCTCCAGCGTCGCAGTGACCGAAGCGTCTTTGTGCCCGGCCCACATATCCAGGGCATCGACGAATTCGGCATCACGCCCGAGGACGCCGGCGATCTCACCGACCGACTTCGGCTGCGGCAACCCCTGCGGGTTGGTCCACAGCGTCGGGTTCTCGATCTTGTCGAGCAGCCAATCTCGCAGTGCGCGCTGCAGTTTGGTGTCCCACGACTCCCCCGCCCAGCGACGCTTGTACTCCGGTCGCTCCAGCAGCCGGATGTACGGGTTGTTCTCGATTGCATCCAGCCGGCGCTGCACCAGGTCGCGGTAGTCCGAAGGCCAGTGTGACGGGATCTCGGTGATCGGCGTGGAGCCGTGTCGGTTGAACCATTCGGTCTCCGCCTCGCCGGCCGCCACCCGGCGAGCCAGCGCGATCTCGAAGGCCCGCTCACCGAGCGCAAGGCCTGGTCCCGAACTGTGCTGCGGCAGGTTCAGGTCCACATCAATCAGCCCGTAGAGCTGGTACACCTCCCAATCGAGGTTCTCCTGATCGCGGATCATGGTGGCGTGCAGTGTGTTTCTCGCGGCCTGGGCGTCCCGCAGCGCCGACGACGAAGGACCATGCGTTGCAAGCACTGAGTCGGGTTCTACCGACCGCGCCTCGTATGAACCGTTGTCGATAGCGCGCGCGTAGTCGAGCGATAGCGTGCGAGGGAGCGGGAAGTCCTTCAGCGTCGTGCCGGTGAACTCGAAGAAATTCTCCCACTCTGACAACGTCGTCCGAGCACCCTTTGAGTCGACTGTGCTGCCTTTGTTGTGACTGTTCTGCTTCAGCCAGAAACACGCGGTCGAGCTGTTCAGCACACCCAGCAACCGGAAATGGTCGTCCTCGGTTGCGCCTTCCGGCAACTTGATCACCGGCGCCGACCTGTTGAACACCTTGCCGCCGCGGTCGAGGACGAAGTGGTTGTGGGTGGCGACGAAGGCGAAGGTAATGGAGAGGGGGGTCGAGTAGGCACTCGCTGTGTGCTGCATAAACGACCACCACGTGAGCCCCGCCGCCTCCATGTTTCCCTGGAACGTTCGGCGTTCCTGCAGAAGCCGCCGCACAAACCACAAAGTGTCAGGCGGATCTATGACAGCAAGATCGCTCGAGCCGTAGGCGTACGGGTAGTAGATCGAGTTGCGGGGTTGCGACCTCCAGTCGCGCACTTCTTCTCCGAGGAGAAGCGGTCTGAAGTTGTTGTCAGACTGCGCGATCACAATTGGTCGCATGAACGCTTCATCTGCACCCGCGCGAATAGACCGGCCGATAGGCGCTGTGATGACGTCCACAAGAACTGACGCCATAGCTCCGTCTATAGCGGCCAACAGATCCACGGCCCCACCACCAGCGAGGCTCCACGGGTGGGTTTCGAGGTTTCCACGTGGCAGGTCCACTACCGAGATCCATTGGTCTTCGAAGCCCGGCTCGTCGACGTGTTCGACGATCGAGGACCACACTTTTCCCTTGGCTGCGTTGTCCGGCGCACCCGGCTCGCCTTGAATGCCAAGCACCGACCGAACAGTGTCGCTGCTCTCGCGGTTGCGGCCGACGAGAATGACGGTCGGCGTGCCATGCCCGGGTATGTAGGCACCGGAGGTGTCGGCGACAAGCTTCAGGTCCTTCTTGGCCAAGAACTCTTCGATGATCGGAACACCGAACTCGCGCTTCATGAACGAGTTCGAGGTGATCTGCCCTACCCAGCCGGGCCGGTCGCCGCGCTTGGCGAGCGTGAAGAATCGTTCCATAAAGGGGACGGTGAGGGCGTAGGTGCCTTTGCAGTAGTGGAACCGTTCCCGGTAACGGGCGTTGAGGGCTTTATCGCTGACGGTGATATAGGGCGGGTTACCCACCACCGCGTCGTACTGTCCAAGCGTGAGGAGTTCGGCGAGTTTCGCGCGATCCTCGGTGGTGTAGACGAATCCGCTTGCGACAGCGTCCTTGTCGACGTTCTGGTCGCCGTAATCGAGGGCCTGCGTACCGTCGCGTTCGGGCCCGTGCAGCAAGGAGTCGCCGGTCGCGAGGTTAAGCGTGTACCGCGGCACGTGCACCAGGTCGGTGTCGCCGGACGCTTTCATCGCTGCGACGATCAGCCGGAACTTGGCGATCGCCACCGCGAAGGGATTGATGTCCACGCCGTGCACCGATGCTAGGGCTTTGTCGACGCGCGCCCGGCGTTCCATGCCGGGTGCGGCCTCTTCCCAGAGGCGGACCAGCCGGCCGAAGGCGCCCAACAGGAAGTGCCCGGACCCGCAGGTGGGGTCGATCAGGGTGAACCCATCCAGCGGTCGTTCGGCCAGTGCGGGTTCCATCGTGCGGTCGAGGATGAACTCCTCCACGAACTCCGGGGTCTGCAGGAGTGCGTACTTCTTCTTGGCGTAGTCGGAGAGGTCCTGATAGAGGTCGCCAAGGAAGCGCGTGGAGAGTGCCGGATCGTCGAAACGCCAGACCAGGTCGCCGTTCTCGTCGGTGCGTCGCCAGTACGCGAGCAGTTGCTCGACGACGTAGGACGAGGGTGCAATCAGGTCGATCGCGGCATGGTCGTCGACCAGTGATGCCGTTCCCGGGTTGGCGCGGAGGGCCGCGAACGATTGTTCCAGCCATTCGCGGTAGGAGCGGGTGCCCTGCTGCTCGCCGCGTTCGGCGCGGTAGAAGTGGTCCTCGGCGTCAAGGGCTTTCGCGCGCAGCGTGGGGGTGGGCCCCGAGATCCACACCGACGTGGGACCCAACAGCAGGTTGTCCTCACAGAACCGCACGAACACCGAAGTCAACAGCCAGCCGACGGCGGCCTGCACCAGACGATCTTCGACGTAGTCGGTCCACGATGCCGCGGTACGTTCCTGCCGGCGGGCCTCGTGATGTTCGGCCTTCCACGCCGCGGTGCGCTCGGCATCGCCCGTCAGTTCGGCACGCATGTCCTCGACCATCAGCGCCAGCTGCGGCTTGAGATCAGCCGTGAGCTGCGATCCGGCGATGGTGGCCAGCGACATGGCAGTGGACTCCTTCAGTGGTGAGGGGCGTGGTGGCGGGTTATGGCGACTCGTGGCCGGCGGCCACCGTGTCGGGAAGTTCACGACGTGCCGTCAGTGCGGCGACATCGGCGTCGGTGAGCGGGACGAACTGCTCCGGACTGTTGAGCGGCAGGGCGACCCCATCGACGAGCGGACCGGCGGGGCCGCCGGTGTTGGGTTGCGGAACAATGGACCACACCGAGTGCGGCGGTGGCGCAGCCAGATCCGTCCACGCGCTCACCACCGACAGCTGCCCGTAGGCGGCCAGGGTGGACAGGTCGGTGAGCACCACCGGCCCGTTCACATCTGCCACCGCCTCGATCACCGCGGGGACGGCCTGGGCCACAAACCCTTTCAAGCCCTCGCGGTCGGCGGCCGCGCCGGCGTCGGCGGCCAAAATCAAGTCCCAGTCGAGGCCGACCTCGGCGGCGCGGGCGCGCATCGCTTCCAACAGCACGTCGGTGACATCGATCCGGGTGGCCGAGTAACTCTCACAGAGGGCCTCGGCCACCGCATCGGACTTCCCCAGCGGCACGCCGAGTGCACGGAACCTGCGTTCACCCCTGCCGAGCGCGTGCAGCGCCACCGACCTGAGCGCATCCGACTGCCGTGTCTCCCAGTCCCGGCCCGCCGTGGTCGAGCTGCGGGTGCGATAGGTCGGGATGGTCGACCCTCGGCGCTCCTCACTGGCCGGAAACCGGTACCGCATGCTGCTGTCGTCCCACGCCATGCCGGGTGCCACCGTCGCCACCACGATGTCGAGTGCGGGACGTCGCGGCAACGTGGCACGCACGGCGGGGAACCGGGCGCGTAGACGGGCGTCGAGTTCGGCACGGCCGAACGAATCCGACGTCGACAGCCCTTGTAACACTACGTGTAGCGCCGACTCCACCGGCGTCGTAGCGGAGTGCAGTTCGTTGCGGGCCGTCAATCCGATCTCCGTCGATGATTTGGCGGCGATTCCCAACAGCACGTGCGCAGGAATTTCCAACTCGGCCGGCGACGCGAGACCCAGCATCGTCGCGGCGTCAGCGCGGAGCGCCGGCCCGGCGTCTTCCGCGGTGACCAGCGCGGTGCCCTGTTCCTGCGCCTGCGCGACGAGTCGTTCAGCTCGATGCGCCAAAATGGCGGGCAGCTTGCGGTCGACGGCCGAGGTGGCCAGCATTGCCACGGTTCCGGCGCCGTGGCGGCGCACCGTTTCGATCGCGGTGGGATCGGTCTGGCCGGACTGGTCTGAGGGTGTGGCGGTTTTCGGCGAGCACGCCAGCACGAACCGCAGCACGCCCAAAGCGGATCGCTGCACATCGGGCACGTCGCCGATCTGCATCTCCCCCACCAACTCTCGGGCCAGCAACTCCGGAGTGGACGCGCCGCCGGAGGACGCCAGCAGCGTCATCGCGCGGGTGTGGAGTTCCTCGATGGTGGCCTTGGCACGCTGCGTCGGGACGGCGCGGACCCGATCGTCGGTGAGCAGCAGCGACGGGAACTCTCCGAAGATCTGCGAGATGCGTCCCGGGGTCACGTGTACGCGCAGGGCCAGATCGTTGTAGGTGACAAACGGGTCGTCGGGTGCGTCCTCGTGGGTACCGAGTAGCAGTTCGAGCACCTGGCGGCGCATCACCGTAGGGCGGCGGCCGGCGAGAGTCCTCAGCGCCTCGATCAGGTCGGCCAGCGAGGTATACCCGGCCGTGACCGTGTTGCCGGTCTCTGTGGCGATCGTAACGGGCGGATAGGTCGGTGCTCGTTCGGCCTCGTCGCGTCGGGTGGCGGGGCGGGTGTCGGTGGCCTTCGGTGCGGCGAACACCGCCTGCCAGGCATCGCGCATGGCGGTGGCGGTGTCGTGGCGTCGGCGCGCGTCGCGGGCCAGCGCGGTGCGGAAGAAGTCGGCGAGTGCGGTGGCCAGTGTCTGGTTGAGGTCGGTGAAGGCGTCGACGTCGATGGTGACGTCGTCGGTGATGGCGGTTGGGTCCGACTGGCCGTCGCCGTACACCGGAGGTGTGCCGGTGGCCATCTCGAAGAGCACGACCGCCGCCGAGTACCGTTCGGCGGCCGAGTCGAAGGCGGTTCTTGTGCCCATACCGACGAACGGGTCGCGGTAGGTCGGTGTGCCGGCCTCTGTTTCGGTGACCCCGGCGCGCGACAACGAGAAGTCGAACAACGCCAGCCGGCTGGTGGCGCGGCCCCTACCTTTACCGGGCACCTTCGCCATCCCGAGATTGGAGGGCTTGATGTCGCGGTGGGCGATGCCGGCGGCATCGAGGGCAACCACGGTGTCGAGGAGTTGTGTTCCCCACCGTTTCAACTGCGATTCGCTGACCGGGGTGTGGCGGACGATGTCGGAGAGTGTCTGCTCACCGCAGTCACTGAGCAGCAGTGCTGTGCGATCACCGATGTGCAGGGGCGGCTCGATCAGCTCCACCACGCCCGGCACCTTCGGTGTGGCCTGCTTTAGCTTGGCGAGCACGGCGGCTTCTTCGTAGAGCCGTTCGGTTTTGGAGTCGTCGAGGCCCACCTTGAGCACCCGGCGTTCACCGTCGGCGTCGCGGTCGTGCACCAGGACACCACGTGCCGTGGAGCCGGCACCGAGCACCTTGATCACGGTGAAGCGGCCGTCGGCGAGAACGTCGTCGGGCAAGGGGTTGAGCGGGTCGGGTTCGGGATCGGTATCGAGGTGGCGGACCACCTTGTATTCCTGTAACGCGGTCCGGAACTCGGCGGCTCCGAACTGCGGCTGCCCGGTCGCATCGGCTTTGACGCGTTCGGACACCGACGGGCAAGTGGCCTGCAGGACGAGCGTGCGCAGTTTCTCGTCGACAAACCGTCCGCTCGACGCGGCGAGGTCGAGTCCGCCCTGTGCGCGCAACCGGGTCCGCAGATCCGTGCGGTCGCGAGCGGGTGGCTCTCCCGCGAACAGGAAGTAGGCCAGCGCGCCGAGGGAGAAGACATCGACCGCGATCCGGTCGGCGCTGGCCGACCAGCGATCTTCCGGCGCCTGATAGACGTCGTCGTCGCTGGTGGGGTTGGCGATCTGGGACCCGACCAGGGTTGGCGACGCGGACGTGACCGCGTGGATGCGCCCGGCCCACGACCAGTCGGCGAGCCTCACCTGCACCTCGCCGGCGCCGTCGAGTGCCGAGGTGTCGATCAGCACCGTGCTCGGCGACAGTCCGCGGTTGGACACCTGGTTGCGGTGGGCGTAGGCCACTGCGTCGGCGACCTGGGAGAGGATCTGGATCTGCTGGTCGGCGTTGAGGGTGCGGGTGAGCAATGCGAGATCGAGCGGTTCGAAGCCGTCGAGCTTCTCGTAAATGAGGACGGCGTTGCCGTCGTCATCCTGGGCCAGGTCGAGCGGAGGAACGATCGATTCCTGACGGAACGAGCGGATGAGCTCGTACTCGCGCTGGATACGTCGGCGAGCGGCGGCGCGGGCCTGCGCCGGTGCGCCCCGACGAGTCGTCACGATGCGGCCGCGGCCGTGCGCACCGGTCACCTTGTGGACGACGTCGAAGTCTTGCCAGTCGTCCCCACTGTCGAGGGTGTTGCCGGTCAGTGTCCACGACCCGGCGTCACGTTCGGCGCGGCGCGCGGCACCGAGCTCCCGCAGGGCCAGAGCCAGAATGACGCTCATGTCCTCGCCGTAGGCGTCGCGCCCACCGACCGGCGGCTCCAGCAGTCGCGCGGCGATCCCGGGCAGACCGGTCTGTGTGTCCCGGCCGTCGATGCCGAACAGGTTCGACTTGGCGAGATCGGACAGCGTCACGTGGAAACGGTCGCCGTGGAAGAACACCTCTTCCTGGATGAACGGGAACTGCCGCATCACTTTGTCGGCGTCGAGGTTGTGCTCGTAGGCGACCTTGCGAACCTCGTCTTTGAGCCGCGACGCCAGCTTCTGGGCTTTGTGCCGGGTGGTGAGCAGCGCCGACCGCTGGGTGCGGCTGCGCCCGTTGCTCCCGGTGAGAATCCAGTTCTTCTCGTTGCCGCCGAGCTCGCCGTTCCAGCTCTTGAGCTCCACCATGTGCAGCCGACGTCGGCCCAGGATCAGGGCGTCGATCTCGTTCCAGCCGCCGTGGTTGTCCATGAACTCGAAGTTCGTCCACGCCCGGTACGGCGACGCATCCGGGACGATCTGGCGCAGCAGTGTCAAACCCTCGGTTTCATGGGCAAACGCCGACTTGGAGACCTCGATCCACCGGTCGTCTGCCACGCCTCACCCACTTGTCGGACTCGTCATCATTTGCGAACCCTGAGGCTATCAACCGGCGCCGACGTGCGGATGGGCGTCGGGGGGTTGGGGGGGCGGGGTTGAGCACCACTCGCCAAGTCAGACGATCGAAGGCTCCGACATAAAGCAACCGGTGTCGGATGGTTGCTATAGGTTGCACGCATGGCCAAAGCCAATCAGGTCGCACCGGCGACCAAGTTCGATCAGACACTGCGCGCATCTGCTCAGCTACCAGGTGTTGAGATTGACCGCGGAACGTTCCTACGCAGGGAGTTGAAGCGATTCTGCTCCGACGACCAGGTTGATCGGGCAGTCGCCACCACGCCGGCTGAGGCCGGCGTGGCCCCCGAGGTGATCGACAAGATCGCCAACAGCGTCATCAAGTACGAAACCGGCAAGGTCACAGCGCTTTCGACAGCAGCCGGTATCCCTGGCGGTCTGGCGGCGTTTGGCACGATACCGGCCGATATCGCGCAGTATTACGGCCACGTTCTTCGCGTCGTCCAGAAGCTCGCCTACCTCTACAGCTGGCCAGAACTCTTCGACGGCGACAGCGACGGACTGGACTCGGCGACGGAGAGCATGCTCACGTTGTTTGTCGGCGTGATGTTCGGCGTAAATGCGGCCCAGGCCGGCGTGGCGCAAGTGTCGGCGTTGATGGCAAAAGAAATGGCCAGGAAGCTTCCGCAGAAAGCGCTGACGAAGGGTGCAATCTACCCTGTCGTCAAGAAGGTTGCGGGGCTGCTTGGCATTCAGATGACCAAGCAGGTCTTCGCGAAAAGCGCAGCCAAAGTGGTTCCTCTGGTAGGTGCCGTTGTCTCGGGAAGCCTGACTTTCGCCACCTTCATGCCAATGTCGAAGCGGCTTCAGAAGCACCTCGCCACCCTTCCGCTGACCAAACCTGGCCACGGAGTCCCTCCGCAAGCATTCACACCGACAACCACCAACTCGACCGCGGGGTAGCAGTCGGCGGACTCTCGATCGGGTGATCTACGTCTAGCTTCCTCGGTGATCATCACAGAGTCCCGATTCCGGAAGTTTTCCCGACCCAACCGACCGATGGATGCCGACGGGCTCCCGTTGCGTCCCAGGCAGCCGTCTGGTGGGTGCCAGCAAGAATGCCGGTGGCCACCACACCGCAGACCCACTGCGCTCAAGGAGAAGACCTGTGACGGGAATAGATGTTGTACGGTTGCCGGCCGACGCGGCCGAGCAGTTCATACTGACGTCCTCTGGCCAGACGCCACCAACTGACCAGAATGGCCAGACACTCCACCGCATACTGATCTGGCTTACTCGCAACTCCGGCCGACGGTTTCTGACGGCCATCGACGTGGTCCAGGCGCTCAGGGCTGAGATCGGCGCCGAGGGGCGTGAGTTCGAGGAGCTGAGCGCTCACGTCACTTCTCTGTTGCAGGTAAGCCAGGCAACGGCCGCCGTAGTGCCGACGTCCATTCCACCCGAGGTTCGCACCAAACTCGGGGTGTATGTGTACGCACTGGTGGATCCGCGGACGGGCGACGTCTTCTATGTGGGTAAGGGCAAGGGCGACCGCGTCTACCAGCACGTCTGGGCAGCTATCGCCGGCCACAGGATCGACCGATCCGATCTGCTCGGTCCCAATGACTCGGCAGCAACACAATCGGCCAAGAACGCTCGCATCGGGGAGATCTTCCAGGACGGGTTCGGGGTGGAGCACTGGATCCTGCGGCACGCCATTGACGCCGGTGCGGCGGTTGATGCCCAGGCCTTTGCCATCGAGCAGTCGCTGATCGATCTGGCGACAGTCTCTGGGTCGCCCCTCACAAATATTCAGGGCGGCCACGTGTCCACAGAGCACGGCCTACACCGCGCCGAAGAACTCGTGACCCTGTACTCGGCGGAGCCGGTACCACCGCTTCCGGACATCTGCGCACTGATCAAGGTCAACGCGTCGTCACGACCTGATGCGACCCCGGACAACATATACGCCTGCGCGCGCGGCGACTGGCGGGTGGGCGCACACCGAAACGTGCCAGACCTTCCCGTCATCGTCTTCGCCGACGACGTCGTTCGCGCTGTCCACCGGGCAGAGCGGTGGGAACAGGCTCGAGACCCCCAGGGCCGCGCCAGGCCAAACCTGTGGCGATACACCGGTGCGCCAGATCCTGAACTCGAGGCCAAGTACGTCGGCAAGAGCCTGCGAGATGTAAAGGCACAACGACCGAGCGGTGTATGGCGCCAACACGGTTGGCACCCATACCCTTTAGCCAGCAGCCCACCCGCGCAGAAGGCGTCGGCGGGACCAAGCGATCCGCGGGACCGCTATCTCGGTTGTCTGCTTGGTGGAGCTGTCGGCGATGCGCTCGGCGCACCAGTTGAGTTCATGTCGCGGGCGGATATTCTCAGGGGCTTCGGTCCGGCGGGGATCACGCGGTATTCGGCTCTGGATGAGGGGATCGGGCAGATCACCGACGACACCCAGATGACGCTCTTCACTGCGGAAGGACTACTGCGGTCATGGGTACGCGGGAGCCTCAAAGGCATCACCAACATCGACAGCGTGACTGCCCATTCATACCTCCGGTGGCTTCAGACGCAAGGGGAACAACCCCGGCAATCGTTGATGATCGAGGGCGAGCCAGGCTGGCTCGTCGGACATCAGGAACTCCACCGTCGACGTGCTCCGGGGAACACATGCTTGTCCGCGCTGGGTGCAATGAGGATGCTAGGCGAACCTGCTCGTAACAACAGCAAAGGATGCGGCGGGGTGATGAGAGTCGCTCCAGCCGGATTGTTCACCGCAACATTGGCCGACCGAGACGGCCGTGCGCCCCGGTGCTGGTGGGCACAGGATGTCGACAATGCGCCTGCTGCAGCATTCGAACTTGGCAAGAGACTGGCGGCAATCACCCACGGACATCCAACCGGCCACCTGACCGCTGGAGTGTTCGCCTCGATGGTGACATCGCTCGTGAGTGGAACAGAGCTGCGCGAGGCCATCGACGTTGCGTGCGGCATCCTGCGGCAGCGACCCGATCACGCAGAAACGTTGAGAGCGATCACACTGGCGGTCGAACTGGCAGAGACTGACGTACATCACGCAGAAGCGATCGCGCAGATCGGCCAAGGTTGGATTGCTGAAGAAGCACTTGCTATCGGAATTTACGCCGCCCTTGTCGCAGCCGAGTTCGAGGAGGGCGTGATCCTAGCCGTGAACCACGGCGGCGATTCAGACTCGACAGGCGCGATCGCAGGGAACCTACTGGGAGCGCGATTCGGCAAAGCCGCCATTCCGGCACACCTACTTGAACCTTTGGAATTGAGTGAGGTCGTCAGCGAAATTGCAGGCGATCTCTTCGAGTTCGACCAGTGGGACGTGCCGAGCAATCGCGCGATCTGGCGTAAGTACCCGGGCTTCTAACCCCTCGGCAACATAGGTTGCCAGGTGCATCGCCACTAGAGCGCGTGGCTTCGACGCACGTTACACCTGCTGAAATGCGCGCATACTCTATGGCCTCACATCAGAATTCGCAACCGTTGCGACTAGATCCTTGCTTCAATGTCTGAAACCCACATCCTAGTTAGGCAATTAGCGCGCCGTCACCGGCTCACACAAGCCACGGGCCTTCGACACAATGGGAGGCGACGGACTGCCGCTATCGACGGATGTTCAGACTGGTCTCCTGGGACGACAGCCGTGTTGAGACTCGAGTTCCGGCTAGAGTTGAGACTCAGCGAGTTAGGACTAGCTAAGACTTGCGCGAAAGTCCTGACGCACCATCCACATCCAGGCCCGGCCAGCACACCGCCACCGCCGACACCATCCGCCGGGGAACTCCAGCAAGACACTCAACGCGATCCGCGATGTACGCACTGGCTATAAGGGTCGGGTCACAGCCACATCGGCAACAAAAGCCAGCCCTGACCATTCGAGCCCTCCAGGCCTCCACCCGACCCTTCCAAGTCCATTGACCCGATTGCCAAGGCGCCGGACACACGTCAACCGACCGATTCACAGGAACATGCCATCAGCTTCATGCCCAAACCAAGGCACGTGGGTTCCGAATTTGGCTCTGCAGCCTCTGACCCTCACTGACACGACACCGTTGCGATCAAGCGACGCTCATACGCCTAAGCATTCATCCCATCACACCTATCAACTCGGGCAGGATCGGCCTGACGAATTGATTCGCGTGGGTCATCGCACTACGGAGCGCAGCCAAGTTCGGATGATTCAGCTCGTCACGGACTGATTTCTCCCACATAACTGGATCTAGACAGTCCAGCAAGTTTCGGTCTTCTCCGCTCGACTCCGGCAGTGCACCGCTGCGGTGGCAGAACGCACGTCGTTGATGTAGCGCGGCCTCGACTGGCACGCGCCCGAATCCTTCCGCGACCACCGATGGAACGATGACGACAGATGCTTCGGCGTAGGCCGATGCGGGTGACTCCATCCGCGGAAGGCAGATGACATTGCCGGCGTGCGGTTGGTTGGCCCATTCTGGTCGACGCCAGCCCGTCAGACCCAAGAACCTAACTTCAGGCAACATCTCAGCGAGTTGCAAGAAGAGGGTAGAGCCCTTCTCCTTAATCGGGTTGACCATCAGGACAGTTGGAACGGTGGGCAAGGCAGCCACTGGCCTGTCAGGGGCCTCGAAGGACGGATGTACTACATGCCTGGCAGGCGCCGACGATCGGAAGTATTGGCGTAGGTACTCCGAGGCGTAGATTGTTCGATCGGCGCCCGCGTTGTGTGTCTCGGCGCCATCTTCGCCTGAATCCTGCACCCACGCTAGCGTCGGGACTGCCATTTTGCGGGCGATGTCGATCACGCGCATCGCTCCCGCGCATGAAGTCAGGACCAGATCCGGGCGGAAGCTATCGATGACGGAAGTAAGGTTTTGTCCAAAATTGGACATGGTTACCATCAACGCGCGCCCGGCGTGTGCGTGATATGCGACGGCAACGATATGGCCGTCCTGGTAGGTCAATCCGAAATCATGCGACTCGTCTAAGTGACCCAGTACCCGACCGAGTTCGCGATCGTCGCCCCACCGCGGATGAGTGAAGGAGCCGAAAAGGAATACTTCATGCCCCGATGCCGACGCCTCGTCTGCGACGAGGCGATTGTTGATCTCTACGCCGCCGAGAAAGAATGGCGGTGTCAGCCGGGTGCACGCTATGAGTATACGCACGTTCAGAAGTCATATCCATACGAAGTTGCGATCGCCAAAACCTCGTCAGTGCAGGCGAGAGCCTGCAAATCACTCGCCAACTCAGACCAATTCTTAATTCGGCGCGGCGCCGCTCGGTTCGGACCGTCCGTGTGGATCTTCCTCGCGAATACTTGGCCGTCTAGCTGTGCCGAATCCAAGCCGCAGTGTTTGGCAATGACAGTAGTCCAGTGACTCGGGGCCGCGATAAAGTCCTCATAGCGGATGTTCAGTATGGCGTCCGAGTGCGTATCTGCGCCAAGAAAACTATAGGCGATCCGAGTCCAGTCAGCGATGGCCGCTTCAGTGTCTCTACGCCGCCACTCCCCGTCTGCGCGCTCCCACACATCAAGGCTGCGGAGAACATCTCTAGGGTCGCGCAGTATGTGTATAACCTTCAGTTCCGGAAACCATCTTTGGAGAGCCTTCGCCTCGGGAAGTCCATAGCGGACCTCTTTGAATCCCCATACTGTCCGACCCAGATTCGTAGCCGGATCTGCAAATAGTGACCTGACGTATAGTCTTGCAGCTACGTCGATCTGATGTGGCCCGGGCATTACGTTTGCGATGAAACCCTGGTAGCCAGCTTCCTCTAGTTCCATTCGTCCGCGATGACCGTCTTGATCGGACCAAATCCTGGTTCTGGTGTTGGAGGCTATGAATGGACGCAATTGTCCCGCGTGCTCACCCCAGATCATGACATCCGGGTGTGAACACAGCAGTCGCTGCAATAGCGTGCTTCCACAGCGTTGTCCGGCACCGAGCACAAGCAGTGGCGCAGTGGAACTCATAGCGAAACCTCCATCAAGGGTACGGAAGGATCTACCTCGACCGGTTCTTCGGACCCGTGCAGTTGCGCTGATGCGTTTAGAAGCCATTGCACCGCAATCGGCGTTAGTGAACACCGATTGAGTTCGGCGGTATTCACTAGTAGGGCCGGCGGCAGATAGAGTTGGACGCGCGGGTGCCACGGTTCCGCCTCAATGGTCGACAGCAGCCTGACCCATGTGCTCGGTCGCATCGAGAGTGCGTTGGCGCAGAGGTCGCGCACGAGGTCGCCAGTGTCTTGATTCAGGACGCCAAGGAGCAATTGTGACTCGTACTTGGGATAGGGTTCGCGTCCGAACAGTTCCGTCGCGACGCCGAGTTGAGTTCTCCATGAATCGATCCCGCTGTCGTCGGCAAGATGATCGTTCGATGGCGTCACATTGTAGACGGACATCTCTCGGTCGTAGAAGTATCTGCACTGGGGAGGTGTCATTTCGACCAACGGCGCAAAATATGCAACGTCCGATGCGGCATGGACCCACTCGCCGCGAAACTTGAGATCCTCACTGCAGATCTTTCTAAAGGCCCAAACCTTGAACGAGCGGAGATGGCCTGGATGCCAGGACCGTGACCACTTCAAACGTGGCATTGGACCGGATCGATGCGCGGCCGGGATGTCGGTCGACGCCCAGTGGTCCCAGTACATGCCGTCGGCGATCTCCACCTTGTGGTTAGTCCACACAAGATCGCGCGTCGCGTGTAAGCGCGCGAATTCGGCGGCCGCCTCATGTGTGTTCAAATGGTCGTCGCCATCGAGTTCGACGACAACGTCATGGTCATCAAGACTCTGGATACAGTCGAACAAAGCTGCCATCTTGCCTCGTCGTACCTCGGCCGCTCGTAGCTCGAACAACTGTGGGTACAAGCGCTTCCAGTGCAGAGCGACAGAGACCGTATCGTCGTCGGATGCATCGTCCATGATCAAACAACGAGTTCTCGAATAAGTCTGCTGAGCAACAGATTTCAAACATTTGTCGAGTAGCTCGGCATTGTTTCGCACCGCTACGGCGAATACGACATTCGGCTGGAAACTGAGTGTGCTACATGCATCTGTCATAGAGATTCCTGGTCGGAATGTTCCATTCTGTAGATAATCTCCGAGAGAGTCGAACCGCCTTCGTTGGCGCTCGCGCGGGTCCGGAGTCGCTGGCGCATCAAGGTTTCGGATCCGAATAGGACTCCAATTTGGCTGCGATAGCAGGAACAGGCTCGCAACTTCGATTCCAAATGCGATGGCTCGAACTCGGAACGGCTGGCATTTCTCACGTTCCTGACATTTCTTCGCGGGTACGGAATGTCCTCGTACCCGAAGGTTGGTGTGGGCTTGAAGAACGCTGCTGATTTCGATACAAGAACATGGTCAGGGTGAGTTGCTTCGACCCAGGGGACATACAAGATATCGCACGCCTGGACATAGTCGGCAACCGCCGACGCAATTTGCTCGACAATCCTTGCGTCATCTTCCGGCGACTCGACGGAACTGAGTAGTTGATCGACCGACGTCGCTATTGAGTTTCGCTGCAACAACTCGGGGAAGTCGAGGTGGATAGGAGTTGCACCCAAGACGTCCATGGCCGCGGAGTCTTCGGACCGCCGACTTTTGTACGAGTCGATACCCCACAGCCCGAGCAGCTTTGTCAACAGGGCGTTCTCGGCATCGGTTGATTGCTCTGAACCACCAAACACGGTGAGAACGGTCACCCGATCTCCCTGGGCTGTCCACCGTGCGATCGAACCGCCCAGTGAGAGGGCAGCGTCATCGAGATGTGGCGAAAGTATGAGATGACGTGTCAATGGTTGCCGCAATCCGACAACTCACAGGCGTGGCCAAAGTGGTCTTTGTACCCAGTCGAGACACTATGGGCACTGACGCAGGTACTCATCGATACGATGATCAGTGCTTCGATGAGTCTCGGCAAGCGCTCAATCGAATGAATCATCGTCGCGTCCCACACCTTCGAGGCAGTAGAGCTGCCCGATCGCCTCATCCTCGGTTGCAACCGAAACCCCTCTGCGACATGCGACATGCACCCACAAATCTTCAGGCGTCAAGAGCAACCTCCGGATCACATCGCTCATATCGCGAGGTCAGACGAACGAGTTCAAGTTTCTGGCGCGCTAGCTGGCCGCAACCTCCTTCCATACGCGATAGTCTGAACTCCTGCAAAGCCGGAAATGGTGGTCAGCCACCAGGTTTCTCGGGAATCTGGTCAGATTATCCCGTGCCAAGTGACTCGGGGCGAGTCCGAGAACGATCGGACATCAATAGGTGGCTGTGGAAAGGCTGAACTATATCCGAAGGCAATTACTCCAACCAGATCGTTCTGCAGTCCGAGCACCGCAGTAATGTCTGATTCGGCGATCACAACATCGCCTAGGAACGAAACTGCCAGCCCAAGAGCGTTGCCCGCAATCCACATGTTCTCGATCGCAGCACCGATCCCCATCAGTTCGAGGCCGTAGCCAACCAAAGCACCCGCGAACGCCTGCTGCTGGGCTACGAGCAACGTACGACGCCCGGCACTGAACGCCCCGAGATTCTCGATCCAGATAGTCGCCGGTACATCGCGGAGTACCTGGGCGGACTCCAGGACGGTCGACCGGTACTGCGGGTACGGCTCGCCTGTTCGCGGATCGTGAGGGACGTAGCTGTCGACGCCAGATGCGTCCGCCACCGCATCAGCGAGCAAGTCCAGTGTCATGCGCTCAGTTACGATGTGGAAGCGCCAGGGTTGTGCGTTCTTGGACGAAGGCGCTGCGAGGCCGCACGCGACGATACGTTCGATAGTCTCGCGGCCAACGGGACGGTCCTCAAATCCGTACCTGATGCTCCGTCGGTTCATCAGCGCAGCCAGGATCGCGTCGGTCTCGCTCATTGTAGGTACGATACGACCAGGAACCTCCCGCAGCAGTGCCGGAGTAAGGCAAAGGCTAAGAGTGGTGTCGCAATATCTCACGGAAGCCCAGCTTCTGAAGTTCGAGCTCATGGACAAGGGCATCGTTCTGTCCGACGCTGCCATCGCCGCACTCACCGATCTGAACCGCAACCGCTCGTTGAGCCCCCACGACTACGCCTCGACGTCTGGTGTCATTCTCAACTTGGACGATGATGTCTGGGTAAATGCTCCGATAGAGCTCTACAACCCGAACTTTGTGTCGAGGACACCATATGTGCTGGACTTTGACGGCGGGTTTTCGGTCGAGGGCGCCGGCCTGGCGAGCGCAGCAGGCTTCTGGCCGCAGCCCGAATATCACGGATCGTCGCTCGACTTCGGACCGCTCAACAACTACGTAGTCACGCATGGAGACCGAGCTCGACTCTCGCCGGTGCGCAGTTGCTCGATGACATGCACGTTTTGCAACATCCCGTACGACGACCCGATTTCCGACTACGCCCTCAAACCGGTGGATGCCATTGTGTCGGCAGCCAAGATCGCAGTGGACGATCCCTTGCAGCCGGCACGACACATGCTGATCTCTGGGGGAACGCCGAAGCCCAAAGATATCCCCTGGATGCAAGAGTTGTACGCGACAGTCTTGGAGGCGTTTCCTGGCACCCAAGTGGACTTGATGATGGTGCCGCTGCCTGGGCTTTTCGACCTCCCGCGACTCGCTTCACTTGGACTGCATGAGTTATCGATCAACATCGAGTTGTTCAACCGAGATAGAGCCCGAGATTACATGCGGAACAAGTTCAATCAGGGCCTGGACTTCTATCTGGACTTCATTGAATCTGCAACCGACGAACTTGGCCCTGGCCGCGCGCGATCGATGCTGATGGTCGGGTTGGAGACTATGGAGGACACGCTGGCGGGGGTCCGCGCAATTGCCGAACGCGGCGGCACTCCGGTGCTCAGCCCGTTCCGACCCGACATGTCTACACCGCTCAAGAACGAGAAGCCGCCGTCTGCCGAGTTCATGCGAGAAACATTTGAACGTGCAAGAGAGATCGTCTCCGAGTTCGGAGTGTTCCTCGGGCCAGATTGTCCGCCGTGCAGTCACAACACCCTCAACTTCGCGACTGGAGTGGATGGGCACGTCATCTACCCTCATGATCGACCGCTCATGCTGGGAGCGGCAGGGTGACCCTGTACCGTTCCGTTGCGGATTTCCGGCCGGATCAAGTCGACCAGATCCTCGACCGAGCGGCTCAGATCAAGTCCGGCGAAGCACCTATCGCATCCACCCACCAGACCATTGTCGGACTCGCATTTCTGCAGGCATCGCTAAGGACCCGTACAGGATTCGCTGCAGCGGCGATTCGGCTTGGTGCGACGCCGATCGAGGTACTTGGGCTGCGAGCGAGCGACGCATCGATGCCAGAATCAGTTGAGAGCACCATCCGCATACTCGCGGGCTATACCGATATCGTTGTCGCTCGAGTGGATCAACCACTGGTCGTCCCCGACAGTGTCAAAGTCCCGGTCCTGAGTGGCGGTGACGGAGGGCCGGCCGCCGAACATCCGTCACAGGCCCTGATCGATCTATTCGCTCTAAGCCAGCTTCCAGTGCCTATCAGCCAGCAGACGATCGCGATGTGCGGCGACCTCCGCATGCGCGCTGCGCGTAGCCTCCTTCGCCTTCTCACCGAACGACGACCCCACCGACTGGTGTTCATCACCGATCCGACGCTCCGTGAAGGTCTCGAGTGGCCGTCGGAGCTGAATAAGTTGATTGAGTACAGACCTCTCGACGACATTGCCGACGTTGACGCGCTCTATGTGGTCGGAATCCCGCATGGCGCAATTCACGAGGAAGGCCGTGCCCGGTTGCGAGTTAGGACTGATCACTTGGAATCGATGCCCGCACACGCGGGAGTATTCTCGCCGCTCCCTCTCATTGATGAAATGGAGCGTGAAGCCTTCAATCACCCTAGGGTTCGCATATTCGATCAGAGCGACGACGGACTATTTGTCCGGGCTGCGATTCTCGAGTTCTTACTTGACGTACCTGAGCGTCATTTCGCTGAAGATCATCGTCTATAGTCCATCTTTTGGCTCGCGGCACGCACAGCCAGCCGCCCGTCCCACGCCGGAGCGTTCTCGGTCGCGTCCTCATTGCCGAGCGACGTCTCTGACATCGACAGGCGTTGCCAGTCCTGAAGCGGCTCGATGTTCACCACTCCGTACTGGCGCCCTTTGGGCATTCTCACTTTGAAATCCTCGCGGTCGGCGGCATTCAGGACCTGCCACACCACGCACCAGTCGAAGGTCGCCGAACCTCGCAACCCGACGCCAAACCAGGTGTTGATGAGGTGGGACTCAGTGAATTCGAGGACAAAGTCACGCGGTTTGGACTGCAACTCATACCCGACGGGTCGGGTGATGGTTAGTCCTCTCAGCGCCACATCGAACATACTGAGCCGCACCTGCTTCTGCTCGGCGAGCTCCACAGAGGTGCCGGCCGCATGTCGAAGTGAGATCTGTCCCTTACGGGCAAAATTGCAGTTTCGGATCTTCAGCGAGCTTAGGCGCCCACCAAACATGGTGAGGCCGCCAGGCTGCGGTTCAAAAGGCAGTTCGCTCATAGATGTCGACTCGGCAGACGCAACCGCCGCGACACCGGGCATGGAGTAGATACGGTGTGGCGTGCCGCCAGGCAGTCGGGGTTCGGCGTACCAAAGCAAGGACCCTACTGCGGGCGTGTCTGCCTCTCCGATGAAAAAGGACGGCTCGGCACCGAGCTTTGCCCTGATGTCTGCCGGGATGTCGTCTGACGCGGGCGTGGGGATCGGAGCCCCGTGTACCGTACAGTCGAGCAACTCCACATCGTCGAGGGTGCAATTAACGAACTGAACGCCGTCGAACGTGCAGTCCCTGAACACGGTCCCTTGGAAGTCACAATTCGCAAAAGTGACACCTCGAAAGTCTCCGGATACGTCGCAGTACTTCCAACGCTGGTTGACGAGAAGCCTTCCTTCTAGGAAGCTCTTGTCGCGCAGGTTCTTCCACGACATACGCACGCCGCGCAGTACAGAGAACTGGTGAGTGGCGTTCTCGGCTGTCAGCCCCCCGAAAGCCCCTCCCTGAGTTGAACTCCACTGAATCAATCCCGCGCCAAACAGGTCGTGAATCAAGCTGACCATGGTCTTGTTCTCTTCCGGAGTCGTGATCCGGATAAGCTCACATAGCCGTAACCACTCGATGGCGAAATAGAAGGCTCGATACTCTTCCAGCAGACTTTCGACAGGAGAACGCCCGAGGAGGACTCCGGCAGTTAGGTCGCCGAGGTCAGCCGGCAACTCCACTTCGGCGCCGAGCAGTGACTCGCGTTGAATCGCCACCCAGTCGTTATTCAGGGTCAGCGGTGCTATCGAGCTTTCGGCCATGGATTCGTCAACAAGAGTCGCCAGGCGGTGCCGCGCTTGTTCTCCAAGGTTCCTGGCTTCGGCGGAGAGTTCGTGGAGACTCTCCCGGAATACCACTAGCTGGGCGAGGTCCTCGCGCGAGTGGTCGACCTTGAAGCCTCCGCTGGAGAGGTGGACGCTCATTGCTCGCACATAGTGCTTGGCGCGTGCGGCAAGCACGTCGGGAATTCCCGTCGAGATGCAGGCTTCACTACACTTGTCGACGGAAACCTCAACCGCTTCCGCAAGCGCAGCCTTAAACAGAGCAGCTCCATTCAGCTTCGGGAAGTGTTTCGTTACGTCACTAGCCTCGATACAGCGTCCACCGCCACGCATCCAAAGGGCGAATAGCAGTGCCTGGAGGTGCAGGAGTCCTCGATCCTGCGGAGCCCCCTCCTCGCCTGCCTTCGTCCAGGCACTCTCAATCCGCTTGCTCGCACTGGCGCTAATGACCGGCAGCGAGAGATCACCAAGGGCCTCTGCTCGAGAGCTATTGGGACTTTCGACAATCTCTCGGACGTGCTCGGGTTTCGTTATCGGAGGAAGTTCATACCTCTTCTGGCTGAACGGACCTAGCCGAAGTCCCGAACTTCCATTCAACTGATGCTCGTGCTCGACGCGGAGCGAGACAACGATCCGGATTTTGGTGAGCGATGCGGCATTCTCAATCCATCGCAGCAGCCATTGGAATGCATCCGGCTGGTAGCGCATGAGTTCCTCGAACTGGTCCAACACAACGACACACTTATCGCGGTAATAGGTGTCGAGCGCCGACAGGAGGCTTTCACCGTCGCTGAGACCGAGTCGAGCCCGTACTGGAATCCTGGCGGACAGCAGCGCCTGGAGTAGCTGGTCAGCCTTCGCAGTGTGATCGGAGTGGTCTCCGGTGATGGCCGCAATCTCGTCTGAACGACGACTCCATTTGTTGCAGACGATCACGGTGTAGCCAGACTCCCGCAGGTCAGGTACCAGCCCAACTTGCAGCATCGAGGTCTTACCGACACCTGATGCGCCCGTGAAGACCACAACATCTGTGTCGAATAACAGCCGCTTGAACTTCTTTATGTCGGTGTCTCGTCCGATCAGTTGACGGGCTGCGTAGCGGTCCTCCTTCATCGGCCGCGGGCCTGGCCATGGCGATTTCGTTGCGTCAAGAACACTCTCGCGCCATTCGTTGAGCAGACTCACACAGGACCCCCTTCCATCTCGCACACGCCTCCTTTGAGACGTCGCAGTTTCGGAGTCGACGTGTGTGCGGCCATATGCCGGATCGCAGGGACCACGCGATCGTACGTGGCCGCGACAACGTCCAAGCCTTGCCACAGAAAGACGTCTCGCTCGTTCGGGGTTGTGCGGCGATTAACCACAACACCCGCGCGCAGCGTGCTGCGAGGCCCCCTGCTGACATGGCTTCGCAAATCGGCTGTACCCACGACTGCTGCGGTCCGTTGTCGCACTGCTTCGTCGCTAAGCTGAACTCCGAGTACGAACCAGAAGCGTGCGTCATCGTCAGTACCCCCTTTGAAGAGCCGCTCCGGAAGGCCGAGTCGCTCGTCGTGCTTCTCATTGTCGATAATCGGTGGCTGCGCGAGTTCTGCTGCCCATTGGTGCAGGGCCGTGTACTCGTCTAACAGGACCGTGCCGGCGAGCGTCATCGCTGGCCCGCCGAGGCTCTCCTTCAGTGACATGACCCAGGAAGCGGTGGTACCGGCCTTGCTGGCAAAGGGTTTCTCGTCGTCGTCGAGGTCGTCGATTGCGTCGACTTTGATCAGCGGCGAACCCGCCACTCGCACGACAATCGGCATGGAGAAGTCATCGAGATTTGGGTCCGGCTGACTCGTGAGCAGGACCCAATCTCTGGTGACACGCAGCCGATAGAGATCCTCGTGAGTCAGTTGATCCTTGGCCGAAGGCACAGAAATGATCGTCTGGAGCCAGACGAAGGCTCTCGCGTTTGGAGTGTCGCTGGGCCCGACGTAGAACGGCACGACAAGCCGGAAAGGCACACGCGCCGCCATCAGCGCCATCTCAAGCTCCAGGTCGAATGATGTTACAAACGCGACGGCTGGGGGAAGCTGGTCCACCCGCTCGCTCGCGGTCTGACTGTGCAACTTCGCCTGAGCGATCAGCAGTTCCGCCACCGCGTCGTAGAGATCGTCCCGAACGCTGGGCGCATCTACACCACTCGTTGGTGTCCCGGTACCGCAAGGCCGGACACTCCCCACGCGGGATGCCCAAGAGTCGATCGTCGTTTGGATTATTTGGGCGTGGAGGCGCTCGCGGGCGGCAGACAAGTTGTCCAAGTGTGGCCATCGGTGCGATCGTTCAGCTGATTCACTTGCGAGCGTCAGTTGGGTGAGCAGATCGGACCACCCCGGATACTGCGACGTTCCTTCCGTCATGAAATGCCATGCAACCTCGGCCATGAGAATGGCGTCAGATCCGGTCACACTGGCCTTACCTTCCGCCCCGGAAAGGTCCTTCAAAACAGCCGCGGCGAAGTCGGCGACAAACGCGAGTTCCTCGTCGCGACTGCCGATTTCCTTTTGGAGGATCCTGAGTTGTTGACTCAAGGGCACGACCAGAAGGTCTGCAAGTTCGGCTCCACACGGCGTCGGGCCGAGTAACTCCGTCGAAAATTCAAGGGTGCCATTGTAATTCGTGACAGCGCCCTCAGTTAACGTTCCAGCCTCGAAGTAAAGGCGTGTGAGAAGTCGAGCACAGAGGATAGCCCTCGCCGCAATCTCTGTGGTTTCTGTCTCGGCTACTTCGATTTCCGAGTCGAACTTGGCCGCGCGATCTGCTGCGGCGCGACCGAGTTTTGAGTCGACGAGAGACAGAGCAAAGCGTTCAACTGCGTCCGGGACCGCAGTCCCGTCAGGCAGGTAGCCCCACTCTCTCGATACACCGGCCAGCAACGTTGGTACGGCTTCGATCGTCGGCGCGGCACTGGTCTCCGCCAAGCTCAGGCATCCGCTGCCCAGAACCGGCGTTATCCAGGGAAAGCCTAGTCGGGTCTTGGCCTTCTCACGATCTGCCACGAACCCAGCACGCAACTCGTCCCGTTCAGCTTCAGACGCGTCCACGGTGCTGACCTTCGTGATTTTCTGTGTAAGCGAGTCGAATCCCGCACGAACGACTGGATCGTAGATAGCGGCGATCGCACGGCAGAAAGTCTCATCCGTGCCGCCTCTCCATCGCTTGATGTATTCCGCCCAACTTGGGAAGAAAGCAGGCGGGTCGTCCGGCCGAGAAGTTGTGAGCGCCACTACGAATCCTCTGCCGTTGCTCCGCGGGAAGCGGCTTGCCACTGGCTAATGACTTCATCGAGGGGTTCGACGAGGTCGAATCCGCTCCGCGTGACTTGCCTACGGAGGGTGAACCGAGCGACTGCCGAGCCTGGGTCGTTGGCCACTTCGTCTGGAGTGAGGACATCGCTGCGGATGCTGTCATCGACTTCCCGCAACCGGTCGGCTAGTTCGTACGCATCTACAGACTGCGCCGATGGCCCGGTCCAGTGCACAACAACATTGGCAAAGTCCGGTGTCGCGGAAACAATCTCACGGAGAGGCCTTCTCTCGGGGCTGGGTAGGCCGAGCATGGCAGCGAGGTGTTCAAGCATCAGGCATGCCTCACCTGCTTCGATCGACAATCTGCACGAGGCGTGGGTAGATCCCTGAAACCGCGGATTGACCTCTGTAAATAGGGGCGTACCTTCATGTTCGAGGAAGTCCACACCGAAGGTGCCAAGGTAGCCATGCTGGTGTAACCACTCGCCGATCGCAATGGTGGTTTCTTCGATCTGGGCGACAGATTCATCGCCAAGATCTCGTGCTCGCCCGAAATCGTTACCACAGTAGCCGAACTCGCGAGTTACACAGCTTTCGATGCCAATCAGCTGTACCGACGGATGATGGACGGTGATTTTGCCGTCCCGCCACACCGTGGCTCCAACGTTGATGGGAACACCACCCCCGATGAACGGAGATACGCTGACAAACGCTTCGTCCAGTGTTGGCCACGCTGATGCCAGGTCGTCGGGTGATTCAACATGGACAAAGCCTTGACCGCCTGAGGTACGGCTTCTCCGCAGCACCACAGAACCATGCCGAATGACGTCCCGAGCTTTCAACTGCTCCTCGTCGGCGACGTAGGTCCACGGGATACGTGGCAGACCCAACTTACGGACTGCGGACTCCACCCATGGCTTGTGCTCGAAGGCAGACTGCTGAGCCCCAAACAGACCGAGGTTCAGACAGTCGTCGTCCAAGCGAGCGAAGTGGACGGCGGACAGGAATTCTGACGGCCGGTACGGTAATAGAGCGCCGTCCGATGACAGTGCCCGCAAGAGACCATGCCGGAACTCTTTGGTTGCAGGTTCGTGCGGGTAATCGTCGATGTCCCAGATCTCTGGGTCCACCCGCATACCGGTCATATCCTCGTAGGCGACGGACTGAACCCCCCCACGGCTTGTGAAGTTGCCGGCAAGCGAGAACGACGCGTAGAGCTGCGACAGATCCGCGAGCGGCTCGATATCATCCCCGCGAATGCCAGCCCAAACCAGTCGCCGGTCGCCAAGTCGGCGTTCGACATCGGCCAGCAGGGGACCGCGCTCGACCATGCCCAACCTCTCGAAGCTACGACAATTCAATGGACCCCAGAAGCCCGTTTTCGTGAGTCTACGCAATCGCAGCTTGCCCGACGAGGTGTGGGGATACCCAGTGCTCAAAGGGCATCGTCGCCCGCCGCGCCGGTGACAGCTCAACCGGAGCGCCATCGGAGGCTACCAATCTCGGGGTAGTGAGGGTGCCGAGGTGTAGTTCGAGGGCCACTTCAGAGTCCATTTCCTGACGATGTCGGCCGTTGACCTCGACCCAAGCTGAGCTCCGCCCGTCACGGTCCATCCCGACCGCAAGCACTATGAGCTGACCCTGCGCGAGGGCGGCTTGCAAGGACGTCACACCCAGTTCCGGAAAAGCGGCGCAATCGCCACCGGCGCGGTCTGAGTCAGGGAATGACAGCATCGCTCGAACTCGATTTAGGACTGCAGCTGAAGCCCGGTCGGTTGAAAGTCGCTGTACTACGTCCACAATTGAGCCATCGCGGCGACCGCGATAGATTGCAGTTCCGCTCTCGCCAGCCCATATGAAGGCGATG
The DNA here is from genome assembly GCF_001418765.1 of Gordonia sp. HS-NH1. Taxonomy (NCBI): domain Bacteria; kingdom Bacillati; phylum Actinomycetota; class Actinomycetes; order Mycobacteriales; family Gordoniaceae; genus Gordonia; species Gordonia sp. HS-NH1. Next base: position 4,196 of record NZ_LIYC01000039.1, on the reverse strand, counting down.
TCAGCTCGGCCCAAGCTGTCAATCGCCAGCAAGTCGCCGTCGCCGAGTTCGGCAAGGTCGAGTGGTTGCTGCCATTCCGCAGTCCTACCGCTAGCTCGGTTCAACCGAGCGACGCGAAGCGTCACGCCATCCCTCGCAGCGATGAAGGCTCCGTCAGTCGAGACGAGTCCGTACTCAGAACGTGTCGCCGTGTCGGTGAGTTGTAGCTTACGTCGTACCACTCGTGGATAGACGCACCTCCCGTGGCGGTACAACAGCCCGCGGGAGTCCGGAATGCTCGCGCGCGACAACTCGAAGCGGTCTGTCACCGGCATGGGCCATTGCCCAGCCTCCTGCAATCGGTGCTGCAAGATCTCTACGGCTGATAGCTCCGTACCGTCACCGCCCACTCCGACCTTGTACATCTTGCCGTTTAGCGCGTTATTCAGTAACTGGGACAGCGCATTAGCGGCGGCCTTCGGCGGGGCGGTGCCGCGACTTCCCCAGTTTCTGATCAGCTTCGCCGTGCCGTCGCGACGGTCCTTTGCGTCTGGGACCAACTGCGCGGTCACGCCCTTATCCAGGGTCTCTATGGCGTCAACTACGCCAGTCCATTTTCCACCGCATGCGTTACGAAGATCCGACACCACCTCAGCCCACGGCCCGCTCCACTGATCCTTGCGTCTTCCCACGTCCTTGAGCCTGCCAGATTTGAGCCTGGCCTGCCTGCAATGGCATCGGTCACAGCGAAAGACAGGTCAAACGACAAAGCCCACAACCACAACGTTTCCCACACTTTCACGCGCTTAACCCAAGTTCACACACGTACTGGCCCCACATTTTGTGTCGCTGTGATGTGGCTCCCAGATGCGAGTAACCCGCTCGCACCGAACGAGGAGCGACCTTGAGGAACCACACCAAGTACCAACCGACGGCCGCGTCTGCGAAGAAGGTCAGCCGCAAGCGCAGCAATCTCAACGGCCACGCTTTGCCAGTCTGCACGACCGGCAAAATCCGCTACCGCGATCGCACCCAGGCACAAGATGCGCTGACAGTCGCCAAACACCGCGGTGCCGCGGCGCGCGCGTTGGGCGAGGAAACCCACCGCAACGAGCTCAGGGCTTACTCCTGCTCGGCCTGCAACAGTGGGTGGCACCTGACCAGCCAGCCCCGACGCGACAAGGCGTGTGCGTGATGTCGGCCGAGCCCGAGTCCGGGAACGCTGGCCTTCCGGAACACGAGGGCGGCGACCTGCCCGAAGCGCTCCGGGCAGGTCTGCCCGCGCTGCACGAGGCGGCGGCGGGCGCTGGCATCGATGCGGCTGTTGTCGACGCGGTGATCAGTGCCGCGTGGGACGCGTTGAGGGGGTTCAGGGCTCACGGTGTGACCGGGTACCGCGAGGTTGTGGACCTCGCCATCCGTACGAACGGGCGGACATGGGCCACGGTCATGTTGGTCGACCGCGTACCTCGCGACGCGTCGTTTCGATCGGTGACGGATCGGGCGCGGCGGTACGGCCACTGGCAGTTTTCTCGGCTGCCGGATGCCGAGCGCGAGGCTGCGGCTGACGACGCCATGGTCCAACTCAGCAGCCAGATGACGAATGTGCAGCCGGGTGAGCACCGCGTTCCGACGTGGACGGTATGGCCAATCGTCCGAAAATACGCCAACTGGCGCCTCCTTGATGCTGCCAAAGTGTTCGATCGGCAGCGTCAGGGAGGAGCGGGCAACCTGGCCTGCGTGTCACTGGATGCGTACTTCGAAGCATGCGGCGAGCACGGTGTGACCAGCATCTCCGGCTGCGTCGGCAGTACCGATGAGCACGGTGTCGAGGCAGTCGTTTGGGCAGGTGCCCACGCCATGTTGGAGCGTCGAAAGCCAGCGATGATCAGCGGAACGCGCGCCGGTTCCGCATTGGACAAGCTGACCCTTACCATCGATGCTGCAAAGTGGGTTCTGGCAGCGGGTTCGCAGGACCGTCTCCAGCAAGGAGCGGCAATCGGCGGCACCAGCGCCGAGGAGGTCCGACAGCAGTTCGCACAGGATGCCATCCTCGTGTGCTTCCACGGGTTGCGCGCTGCCGCACCTCTGACGTGGGGCTCCTACCCGACGGGCAAGGTCCCCACGCGTGAGGTGATCGAACGGATCGCGAAAGATGCCGAAGCATGCGGCGATGTCAATGCTGCGTGGTTCGCGCGATTGGAGGCCCGCAGGGTCGACGTCGCCAAGTCCAACCGCGTCCTGCACGGCGTTCGAGGTCTGGTCGAATCCCTGATCAAGGAAGCAGCACAGGAGAACGACGACCAGTAGGCGCCGCCTGGTGATGCGTTGATCAGCCGCACATCTGCACAGAGCCCGGAAGACTTCCGACAGAGTCCTCCGGGCTCTTGCTGTCACCGGGTCCGCCTTCGATGTCGCCGATGATTGCATGACAGTTAATATGAATGGTGGCGTCCCCGTGAGTGGCGCAGTCGCAGGTGGTCAGGTTTCAGGCCAGGGTGCTGGTCGCGGTCCACAGGTCTCTCCTTTCGCAGGAGCTTTCGAGGGTCCCGCCGGCGGGTTCGGCGGCCCGGCCGGATCGGACGCCGTCTTGGAGGGGCCGGCTCAGGTCGGCGAAGTCGGGATCGCGGTACCCGGTTTGATTGTGCTCGACGTCTCCTGGTCTATGGCCGGCGACCTCGACCGCGCATCCGCTGCACTGGAGCGGTTCCGTTCGAAACTCCGCCAGAACGGGATGACGAGTTCGAACGCGTACCTCGGTATTGTCACGTTCGCCGACACGGCACGCACGGATCTCGGTCTGACACTCGTCGCCGACCCGTCGGTCGAGATGCCACCCATCACGGCGCGCGGCAATGGTACGAACTTCCACGCGGCCTTCAATGAAGCCCTGGCGTCATACCGGGCCGGGTTGCCACAACTGGCGACAACCGCAGACGGCCGCAAGCGCCAGACTTTCCGACCCTCGGTGTACTTCGTCTCCGACGGAGAGCACAACACCGGCGGCGACTGGACCGCCGCCCTCGCTGAACTCAAGTCGAGATCGTGGAAGCCGAACATCTTCGCGTTCGGATACCGCGACGCCGACCCCGACACGATCCGCACGATCGCGGATGAAGGGTTGGCCTATTTCGCCAAGCACGGCGAGGACCCAGACACCATGTTCGAGAAGATCCTTGAGGTCATCCTCCGCAGCATGGTGTCGGCGACCGTCACCGCCAACGGCCAGGCCGCCAATCCGATGGCACCCACGACAGTGCCGGTGGTCGATCCCAGCAACGATCCGGCCACGGCCGGTCTCGCATTGATCGACCCCATCGGCTCGGTCATCGACTGAGTTCCTGGCTCGGTCATCGACAGAGTTCCTCCTGTCCACGAGTCCGTGGGGCTGGCTGGGTTGCGCCAGCCCCACGGCTCTCCTCCGAGCGCATGTCGGATTGAAAGGTGACTTCCCGTGAACCTCGACCTGAGGTGGCTCGATGCTGGCTGTACCTGTTCGCCGACTGTTATGCCGGACCGGGACCCGCCGACCGCAATCGAGCCACCGGGCCGCACCGGTCCGGTCCACGGTATTCGGATAGGCGATGGTCGGGTGACCATCGACCTGTGGTCGGGGGTCGGGTTCGAGCACAACATCGATCGTGGAAAGTTACGCCGACTGACCTGTGCTGAATCGCGTTTGATGTTGCTGGACTGGACTCGCCGCCATATGCCGGTCCCGTCGCCGCCGGCCTTCTGGGTCATCGAGGCTGCCTCACTTGCCGCTTGCAGCGAGCAGCACTGGCGTGAATGGGCATCGGTCGATCTCCTGGCATCTCTGAACGCACTCCTGCACGCGCCCATCGAATGGACCGACGCTTGGCGAACTCACCTCTCCAAAACTGCGAAATTGGCGGCGGTTGCCCCCGCCCACGTCGACGGCAACGCACTGAGATCCATCGTTCTTGAGCTCGAGAAGGTCGTCACTGCCAAGTGGAAGAGCAAGATCGAGTCTGTGCCGGCACCTGCGGTGGTGTCCAGTTGCAGCGAGGTCGAGTGGGATCGTATCCGCTCCGCGGGCGTCGACCTCGGGGAACTCGGGGTGCGGTCTCGGATCTTCGGCACGGTATGGACAGCATCCATTGCGGGTAGCCGTCCCATCAGTCGAGTAGACACGACAAACAGACTCTGGGCGCAACTCGTCGACGATGAGACCGGGGTCAAGCCCCTGGTAGTGG
>NZ_LIYC01000038.1:37015-49192 GCF_001418765.1 Gordonia sp. HS-NH1 | reverse complement strand
ACACGCATACTCGCCGACCACTGGTGACTGGAGAGCAGCTCGCCTGGCCGACCACCACCACGGCGACCGGTCGTCGGCGCCGCCGAATCGTCAGTGCCGAAGCGGCGCGGGACTCCACAGTCCGCTGCGGGTGGCCGTCCCCGTCTCGATCTCGGCGAGCGTGTCGACGTCGCCGTAGGGCTCGTAGCGTTCGAGGGCGCCCCAGTCCCGTCCGATGTCGGCCATCAGATAGGTGGGCAGCGCCGTCGCCTGCTGCGAGACCTCGATCCAGCCGAGCGGGCCACCGCCGAAGCTGTTCTGCCACGCGGACACCGCGGCTGCCAGGTCGGATCCGGGCTTGATGCGCCACTTCGGGATCTCCGCGACGCCGACGTCGTGGGTGAACGGACGCTGGCACGGAAACGCCAGACCCGACGTCCAGTCGATGTGGACCGGGTCGGTGTCGCCGACGACGTCCTGCAGGGTGTCCATCTGCGGGATGCGCGGCGGAGTCAGCACGATGAACCGGTCTTCGGCGAGGTTGTCGTCGGTCGCGACGATCCGCACCGCGGTGGTGTCCGACGGGAGCTCGTCGGTGTTGTACCGAAGGTTGCGCCACGACGGGCGCGGGCCGGGATCGATGAGCTCGGTGTCACCGGCGGCCTCGAGGTCGGCGTCGCGGGTGTCGGGGCCGATGGGCTCGGCGGTGTACTCGAGCATCACGTTCGGGTTGTCGTACTCGCCTGCCACGGACATCGTGAGCAGCGGGCGGTCCCGCCAGTCCGGCGGCAGTGCGTACCAGCCTGAGGTGAGGCGGGCCGGGACCTGGTCGAGTTTGGAGTAGCTACCCATGACCGGGGTCTCGGCCGGGTCGAGGAAGAAGGGGAGCGCCGCGGTGCTGCCGTTGATCCCGGGTTCGGCGATCTCGCCGCCGCCGGTGCCGCCGGGATTGGAGTTGACGATGTCGGGGGACTGCCAGACGTCTCCCGACAGCACGCCGAGCGAACCCTCGCTGGCCGTCGACTCCAGCGCCGTCGGCACGCCGTTGGGGAAGAACCCCGACGTGGTCGGTGAGGTGCCGGGTGCCGGTGGCGGTCCGCCGAGCGGATTCGGCAGGGTGGGATCGACCGGGCGCAGCATGTCGCGGTTGGGATCGGATTCCACCCAGACCTTGTCGGCCATGCCGCAGGGGTTGCCCGCGACCGCGGCGAAGTTGGAGCGGGGCACAGAGTACGACGAGCTCTGGTGGATGCCGGCGAAGATCGCGGTGACGATCTGGAAGACGACGACCGCCAACGCGAGGTAGGCCAGCGGAGCGGCCGCCATCGAGGCACCCAGCCGCCGGTACCAGCGCTGGTGCGAGGTGTCGTCGGCAGTGGACTCCTCGACGTGTGGATCGGTCCCGGTGAACGGCTCACGGAAGTGGAACCACAGGGCGACGAGCAGCAGCGCGAGCGCGGCGTAGAGCAGCACGCTGCCGAGCATGACGCCGCCGATCGTGACCTGTTCGACGCCCCACGGCATGCCCCATGCCGAGTAGTAGTAATAGGAGTTCGGGGCGGTGAACGCGAGTCCGCCGATGAAGAGGACGAGTGCGCAGAACAGGGTGCGGTTGCGTCGCGAGTGCATCGACTGCTGACTGGCGGCGATCGCCGCGATCGCGGCGAGTGCGGCGGCGATACCGGCGAAGACACCGAAATGATGGGTCCACTTGGTGGGCGTGAACATGAGGAAGACCAGCGACGCGAACGTGATCGCGACGATGCGGCGCGTCGGGCCGATGGCGGTGCCGGGAATACGGTTCTTGCGGATCAGCACCGCGGCCGAGACGACCAGGCCCAGGATCATCGCCAGCACCGCGAAACGCCTCGCGATCGAACCGTCGGCGGAGAAGGCGAACAGCGCCGAGTAGCGGCCGATCTCGTTGTACCAGCTCATCGACGGCCCGAGCGCCGACTTCATGCTCGACGCCTCGGCGAACGACCGCAGGGTCAGGTTGGAGAACACGACGAAGACGACGAAGGTGCCGGCGGCCAGGATCGGCGCGATCAGCGCGACGAACGACCAGCGGAGCGAGCGCCGGCCGTCGCGGGCGCCGGCGGCCGGCGCCTCGGATGGCGATGCGGCGGAGATCGACTCGGCGGACGACAGCTCGGCGACGACGCGGGCGCGCTTGATCAGCGCCATGATCATCGGGCGGGCGCCGGCGATCAGCGCGGCCACGGCGAGCAGGCCGGTCGGCCCGGCGGCGAGGCTGAACGCGCCGATGAGACAGGCGACGGCGGCCGGCAGCATGCGACCGGTGGCGATGGCACGTTCGACCGAGCACCAGGTCAGCAGCGCGCCGAGGCAGATGATCGGTTCGGGACGAAGTCCGTTGTTGAAGGGGAACCAGCACGCGAGGAAGGCGAAGGCCGCCGTCCAGGCGACCATCGGCCGGGTCAGCGCAGCGCGGCCGAGGCGTGGAAGCACTTCGTGACTGACGATGAGCCACACCAGGATTCCGCACAGGAGCGCAGGCAGCCGCATCCACGGACTGGCGACCGAGACGTGGCTGAGCAGACCGAAGACCTGGTAGTACCAGCCGAAGGGTGCCTCGGGCGCGCCGTACCACCGGAAGTAGTTGGCGGTGTAGTCGCTGTCCTGCGCCACCCTCGACATGGTCAGTAGGTAGCCGTCGTCGGAGGTGTTGGGCCCGATCATGTGCCACACGATCAGTGCGCCGATGACCACGTAGTCGCGCGCGTTCAGCCGCCACCACCGGGCCGGGAAGATCCTGCGATGGCGGCGGCCGTCGGTGGAGTCGAGCGCTGCCAGTGCCGCAAGCGAGAGCAGCGTCGAGGCCACTCCGACGATGACGACCAGCCACTTCGAGATGGTCGGAGCGGTGTTGTAGCGAGAGTCGATCGTGACGTGGGCGTCGAGCCCCGCGATGTCGGCGGCGGGTCCGGACAGGTCGGTGAAGAGGCCGGTCACCTGGGGGCGCTGGTCGGGCCAGTACTTGAAGGCTTCTTTGTCCTCCGTCGTGCCCGCGAGCGGTTCGTCCTCGCCGTCCTCGTTCTGGGTGCCGCTGGTCATGCCGACGAATTCGGCGGTGACCGCATCGGAGTCGGCGTGCACGACGATCTCGCGGCAACCCTGCTCGCGCATGTCCTGCAGCGTCGCCGACACCAGCGAGACGTTGCGGACCACCACCTCGACGCCTTGCCGGTCCGCGGGAGCGTCAGGGGCGCCGGTCTTGCGGATGAACAGGCCGCGCTCACCGGACTTGGGTGCCTGCTTGGGCGTGGTGGAGAGCAGCACCGAGCCGCCGGGCGGCAGGTCGTCGACCGCGCTGCAGGGGATCGAGACGTCGAGGTCGACGGGCGTGTAGCCGATCAGCGGGGCGGCGACCGAACCGATCTGTCCGTTCTGGGGCCAGTCGATCTCGGCCGTTCGCTGCGACACCGGCATGAGCGGTGTCGCGAGCGCGAGCAAGAACCCGAGCAGTCCGGTGACGATGGCGACGATCCTCGCTCGTCGAACGGTCTGCGCTGGCACAAAGAGAGATGGTAGACCTTGGGCCGTCTCGCCCCGGCCGGTGGCGGTGCGGGCGCGACCGCGTCTCCACCGGCTCGCCGGGGGGCGCCGACCGGCAGGTCAGGGCCAGTAAGGTGAACGCCATGTCCGACGCCGAGAAGCCAGACCGTTTGCCGATCCTGCTGCTCAACGGTCCCAATCTGAACACCCTCGGCACCCGGGAGCCCGCCGTCTACGGCTCGGACACCCTCGCCGACGTGGTCGATCTGGCCGAGCGCACCGCCGCCGAGCTCGGCTTCGGAGTGCGCGCCGCGCAGACCAATCACGAGGGCCAGATGCTCGACTGGATCCACGAATCGGTCGGTAAGATCAGCGGCATCGTCATCAACCCCGGCGGCTGGACACACACCTCGGTGGCGCTCGCCGACGCACTCGTCATTCCCGATGTCCCCGTGCTGGAGGTGCACATCAGCAATGTGCACCGACGTGAAGCGTTCCGGCATCATTCCTATGTGTCGCCGATCGCGGCCGGGGTGATCGTCGGTTACGGCATCCGCGGCTACGAGTTCGCGATTCGCCGGCTCGCCGAGCTCGTGGACTGACCACTGACCCCGGCGCCCCGTCGACTGGGCGCCGTTCTTCGTCGACCGTGCGCCGTTCTTCGTTGACCGGGCGTCGTTCTTCGTCGACTGTGCGTTGTTTTCCGTCGACTGTGCGCGAATTGATCGCGGGCTAGCGGGGGCCGGCCGTTACGGGTCACGCGTCACACGCCCACCATCGATGGACAGGCCCTCACCCGGATGACGGGTGGATGTGTCCATCTGTGGTGGGTGTGTCGCCATGTCAGCTCCGAACCATTGCGCCGTGACGGCTTTAGTGCAACCATGGGGTTGCACTAAACAAATCCGCATCGAGGGAGCACTGATGAGTGAGAACACGGATACACACGACGTGACCGGTTCGGCGGCAGTCGAATTCGACCGAATCGAGCGCGAGATCGCGATCGACGCACCCGCCGAGCGGGTCTGGTCTCTGGTCAGCGAGCCGGGGTGGTTCATCAACGACAAGGCGATCACCGATCACCGGATCGAACGCGACGGCGACCTGTCGACCATCCACGACCCGGTCCATGGCGCCTTCACGTTCCGCACCGTCGAACTCGACGAGCCGCGGTACGCGGCATTCCGCTGGCTGGCCGATGCCGGTGATCCGCAATCGGATTCGACGCTCGTCGAGTTCTGGATCACGCCATCGGATTCCGGTGTTCTCCTCAAGGTCGTGGAGTCCGGCTTCGCGTCGCTGCCGGGAACCGATGCCGAGCGACGCGCTCGATTCGACGGCAACAACGAGGGTTGGACCATCGAACTCGAGCTGGCCCGAACGCATCTCGGCGGCGTGCATGCCTGACGTCGTCCCGGTGGAGGTCTTCGCCGCGCTCTCGGACGAGAGCCGCTGGCGGATCCTCACCAGGCTGGGTTCGGAACCCGCGTCCGCCTCTCGTCTCGCGGCCGAGCTGCCGATCAGCAGGCAGGCGATCGCGAAACACCTTCGCGTCCTCACCGAGGCGGGGCTGGTGACGTCGTCACGCGTCGGCCGCGAGATCCGCTACGAGGCCGTGGGGGCGCAGCTGTCCCGGGTGGCGCATCGGCTCGACACGATCGGCCGTGGCTGGGATCGCCGACTCGCCGACATCAAACTCCGCGCCGAACAGGATTGAGTCAGTGGCCTGAGGTGTGCGGAGCGCACCTCAGGGAGGCGGAGGAGTTGAGCACGTCGTCGATCGCCCGCGCGGTATCGGCGGCGTGCGGCGCGCGGATCATCGAGATGTGGTCGCCCGTGACGTCGTGGAAGGTCACCTTCCCCGATGACATGTGCTGCCACAGGTCCGGGTCGTCGGGGTTGGTGCGGGCGCGGATCACGCCGACGGGGCCGTCGTAATCCCGGGGCCGGTAGCGGCGGATCATCCTGGTGCCCAACCGGAAGAACACGACCCATTGCACGGGCGTCGGAAGCTGCACCATCCCCGCGGTGCGGACCAGGACCGCCAGGACGACCTCCTTCACCATCCGCTGGGGGAGTGGTTCTCTCGCGCGAGCGGGATCGTCCCCGGTGCGGTCGGGCAGAGTTGTGTCCTGGGTGTCACCACGCCGGGCACGCAGGCGCTCGAGGATTCCGACCTTCTCGCCACGGACCCGGCGGGCCAGTGCCGGGTCGAACAGCGAGTCCAGGACGACGACGGGATCGCATCTCTCGCCCGCGTCGGTCAACCGTGCCGCGACCTCCATCGCGACGAATCCGCCCAGCGAGTAACCGCCGACCTGGTACGGCCCGTGCGGTTGTACCGATCGGATGTCGGCGATCGCCCGGCGTGCCGCGGCACGAACGGAATGGTCGGCGCGGCCACGCTTTTCGACGCCACGCGACTGGATGGCGTAGACCGGCCGGTCGGTCTGCAGCGCGCGGACGACCGGGGTGAGGCTCGTCGCGAGGCTGCCGGCTCCGGCAACCAGGAAGATCGGTCGGCCGGTGCCCTTGCGCAACGGGATGAGGGTGGCACCCGACGCGTTCGCCGACCGTTCTCTCGCGGCGGACTCGATGCGCTGGGCGAACTGAGCGATCGTCGGCGCCTCGGCGAGCATCGCGGTGTTCACGTCCAGCTGGAGGTGATGCTGGACCTCGGCCAGCATCTTCGCCGCGGCCAGCGAGTCACCCCCGAGTTCGACGAAATCCTCGTTGCGGCCGATGGATTCGAGACCGAGGATCTGACACCAGAAGCGGTGTAGCGCCATCTCGGTCATTCCGCGGGGCGGTTCGTGGTCGGGACGGGCGGGCGGAGGTGGCAGTGCCGCCCGATCCACCTTGCCGCGTTCGTTGCGCGGGAGTTCGGTGAGGACCACGATGTCACGCGGGATCATCCACGGGGTCAACGTCTTCCCGAGTTCCTGCCGGATCTCGGCCGGCGACGGTGACCATTTTTCCGGGTCCACTGCGACGTGGGCGGTGAGTCGCGCCTCGTCCCGGTTGGCGGTGACGACCGCGTCGGTGGTCCACGCCAGGGCGCGGAGTGCGGCTTCGACCTCGAGCGGTTCGACGAGGTAGCCGCGGATCTTGATCGCGTCGTCACTGCGCCCGAGGAGCGCGAGCTCACCGGACTCGTCGAGTCGTCCCAGATCCCCGGTGCGGTAGCGTGTTCGGCCGTCGGGAAGCCCGCTGAAACGCGCTGCCGTCATCTCGGGATTCCGGTGGTAGCCGGACGAGATGTGGGCGGACTCGACGATGACCTCACCGGTGGTGCCGACGGGCAGGTCATTGCCGTCCGCGTCGACGATGCGGATGTGCTTGTCCGAGGCCGGAACACCCACCGGGATGGCTCCCGGCTCGACCTCGCGGGTGGGCGGGAACAGGTTGAAGGCCAAGTTGCCGACCTCGGATGCGCCTGCCCAACAACAGAACACCCCGGTCGCGAGGATCGTGTCGCGGGCCTGCTGTACATCGGCACGGTGGGCCGGCTCGCCACACGTGGACAGCAGACGCAGGGAGTCGACGGCGTCGGCGGCCGACAACTCGCCCAGCCACGATCGCAGCAACGACGGGGTGCAGTGCGCGGTGGTCGCCTGCTCTGCGACGAGCCAGTCCCGCAGGCCGGTCGTGGTACGGCGGCGAACATCCCAGAGCAGCATCGTCGAACCGTTGAGCAGGCTCATCGCGAGCGCATCCAGGCCGCCGCCGAAACTCAGGGGTAGCAGGACGACAGCACGGTCCTCGGGTCGCATGCCGAGGAAGCGACGACCGTCGCGGGCATGGTTGACCGGCATCTTCTGGGAGAGCACAACCCCTTTGGGGGTGCCGGTCGATCCTGAGGTGAACAACAGGACCGCCGGATCGTCCGGGCGGGGTGCAACGACGGCGTCCTGCGGACCAGGGTCGCCGGCATCGGCGGCGTTCAGGAGCTGCGCCCCGGAACGTTCCAGCACGACGTCGAGCCGGTCCGCCGGCAGGAACGGGTCGAGCAGCACGAGGGGGCGCCCCGACGACAGGACGGCGAGCATCGCGAGGACCGACTCGATGTCGGATTCGATCTCCACCGCGACGGGTCGGTCGGGATCGGTGGTGGCCACGATCCGGCGGGCGAGTTCGTCGACGCGGGTCGCCGCGTCCGCGAAGGTGATGGACCTCTCCGGGGTCTGAATGGCGATCGCATCGCCCCGCACCGCGGCGACGGCTCGCCAGCGTGCTGCGGCGGTCTGCGCTGCGTCGACACCGGGAAGGTCGGACACACCCGCTCCATCGGTGGGGGTCTCACGGGCTGCGAGAGCGTCTTGGCTGTTCATGTCCTCAAACTTCCGCGGAGGCGGGAGACGTCGACGGTCATGGACGGGCCACGGGAACTCGAGCCCGGGCAACGGTGCCACGCCGCGCGGGACTCGGCCCCTCCTCCGGCCCCGTCAGCTTGCCAGGTAAAGCTACCCTTCGCGACGCTGCGGTGCGCGCTCGGAGCCGCCCGAGCGCGGTCGCAGGTGACCGGAAAGCTCGGATGTAACGTGTTCACTGATCGCCGGAGGGTCTGCAGGACGGACCCGTACGACGGCGATCGGGTTGTCGGATGCGCGCAAGGAGAGATCGACGATGCAGTATGACGAAGTGATTCTGGGGCGTCGCAGCATCCGCGGATTCACGCCCGATCCCGTCCCTCGAGAGCTGATCGAGGAGATCCTCACGCTCGCGATGCGGGCACCGTCGTCGATGAACACACAGCCCTGGAACTTCCATGTGATCACCGGGGAACCCCTGGATCGCATCCGTGCGGCAAACACCGAACGCAATCTCGCCGGCGTGCCTCACTCACGAGAGTTCCGGACCGGCGCGGAGAAGTTCACGGGGACACATCGTGACCGCCAGGTCCAGGTTGCCAAGCAGCTGTTCGGCGCGATGGGCATCGCCCGCGAGGACACGGAGATGCGGCAGGACTGGGTGCTGCGGGGATTCCGTCAGTTCGATGCCCCGGTCTGCGTGATCGTGACCTACGACCGCATCCTGGACGGCAGCGACGACACGCCGTTCGACTGCGGTGCGGTCTCGACCGCCCTGGTCAACGCCGCCTGGTCCCGCGGTCTGGGCGCGGTGATCAACAGTCAGGGCATCATGCAGTCGCCGGTGGTCCGGGAACATGCCGGGATCCCGGACGATCAGGTGATCATGAAGAGCATCGCGCTGGGTTGGCCGGATGACACCTTCCCGGCGAACTCGGTGATCTCCGAGCGGAAGTCGGTCGAGGAGGCCGCCACCTTCGTGGGGTTCGGGCACTGACCTTTCCGGTCCCTCGAGTCGGCCCGTCGGCCGGCGGCAGTACTCAGCGCGGCAACCGGGTCATTCCGTAGACCCGCTCGACCCGCACTCGCAGGAGCCGCCTCTGTTCGCGCACCATCGCGGCCCGATAGTCGTCCCAGTCCGGGTGGTCCTCATTCCGAAACGCCCGGTACCAGTCGACCAAGAGGTCGACGGTCGGATCGTCCGGTGCCGCCGCGACCGGGCTCAGCGTGCCCGTCCCCTCGGCCACGGCGTATGCCGAGAAGAATCCGTCGCCGAGGACGTGGAGGCTGACCCGGGGATCGCGTTCGACGTTGCGCGATTTGGCCCGGGGCGCGGTGACCGAGATCAAGGCCGATGCCGTCTCCGGTTCCCACAGATGAATGACGTTGGATGACTGCGGTCGGCCGTCGCGCCGGAGCGTGATGAGGATGGACTCCTGGTGGTCGGCGACGATGCGCAGGAGATCGGGGTCGAGGTCATCTCGGGGAGAGTTCATGCGCATCGCAACGCCGTGCGCGCGGAAGTTCATACCCCCGAGCTCCGCGACGGCTCATATCGGCGCTGCCGGAATCAGCGCGACAGTGCCTCACGCGCGGCCGCGGCGACACCGCCGCGATGGATCGGGCCGTGGCCCGGGAGCAGGATGTCGGCGTCGAGCTCCGTGAACCGTTCGACGCTGCGTCGCGCGGTCGGTTCGTCGTGCTGGAAGAGCGACGGGATGCACTGCGGACCGGTGATCGACGAGATCTCGTGGCCGCTCACCAGAGCATCACCGGACACCAGGGCACGGCCGTCGGCGACGAGGTAGGCGCTGTGTCCGTCGGTGTGACCGGGACTCGCGACAGGGACAGGCGCACCCGGGAGCTCGAGCGGTCGCCGCTCATCGGTGGCGCCGCCGACGGGGAACCCCGACGCCTGCGCGAGGCCCGCACGACTGAGGGCACCGAGCGGTGTGGTCTTGGCCAGCCACGCCCACAGTCGCGGATTCGCGACCTGCGGGGCGAGATCGAGTGCATTGGCCTGCTGGAGGTGATGGCGCAGTGCGTGATCCACCTCGACGGGGTCCATGTAGACGTCGAACCCGTACCGCGCCTGCAGCTTCACGAGGCCACCGAGGTGGTCGACGTGGGCGTGGGTGAGCAACGCACCGCGCACATCCTCGGGCTTGCGGCCGATCCGTTCGATCGATTCGACGACCTGACCGGCCTGGCCCGGGTAGCCACCGTCGATGAGCGTCAGTTCGCCGTCCTCTTCCAGGAGGATCCAGTTCACGACATCGGTGGAGACGAAATGCGTTGTCGACGAGTCGCCGTCGACCTGGGTGATCGTCATCGGACGCGAGGTGCGGAACGGTGGTCGCATCGCGGTCACTTCCGGACGACGAGGACGAACGGGCCGCGCTCGGTGACCTCGAAGCGCGGGTCGTCGAAGACCGCCGGATCGAAGGTGACCGTGTAGCGCTTCACGTTCGGGTCGTTGGGATAGACGTCCTCGGCGAGGCGGAGCGTGTAACCGTCTGCGCTGTACCGGAACAGGAAGACATTCGGCGGGGTCCACGGCGAGCGGTCGAGAGCATCGACGAGTTGGTCGGCGTTCTCGCTCTCCGCCCACCGCGCGATGGCGGTTGCGCGCTTGTCGAATTCGGCCAGTGGGTTCGCGTAGTGCGAGGTGAGTCCCTGGAAACCCCAGTAGGGGTAGATCGACAAGAAGCCGAAGTCGGCGGTGAGCACCACGTTGTCGGTGCGCGGCCTGCCGGTCTGCTCACCGATCAGCTTGTCCAGCTCCGCGAAATACGATTCGGCTCCCGCCGGGCGAGCATCCGCGCGTTCGCCGTACCCGTCGGTGTCGGTGTAGGCGGTGGTGATCTCGGTGGCCAGATGGCCCGGGATGCTCTGTGCCATCGCGATGGCCGAGAGGACGGCGAGCGCACCCACGACCACGCGAACGTCGCCGAATCGGCGCACCGCCCAGTGCGCGAGATCGACGACGCCGAAGACGCCGGCCGCGCTCAACGTGGCCACCAGGATGGGTTCGAGACGGAACGAGAGCAGGGTGGTTCCCAACGCGGTCATCAGCATCGACAGCAGGCAGAACACGTAGACCGTCAGCACGATGACGCCCATCGCCAGGGCGACGGTGCGGGTGCGGAAGCGCAGCAGGATCCACAGGAGACCGATCATCGTGATGGCGCCGACGAGGTTCAGGCCGAACATCGGCAGCGGCAACACCGAACCGCGTTCGGGCAGATAGTGTTCAGCGGTCCCGCCGCTGGCCGGGGTGTTGGTCAGGCGTGCCCACAGGTAGGGCGCCCAGACCAGCAGGGCGATGAGGCCGGAGATGACCGCGACGGCGACGAGGCGCCCGGTCACCGCGACCACGACACCACGCCGTCGGCTCCGGATGGCTGCCGACGACGTGGCCTTGTTCGACGCGCCCAGCCACCCCTGCACCGCGAAGTAGCCGGCCAGGAGGACGGCGGTCAGGGCGAACAGTCCGGTGTAGAGGGTGTAGGTCGCGGCCGAGATCCCCAGGAACACCCCGGACGCCGCCACCGCAGGCCAACTCGTCGTGCCGAAGAGCGGGCCCACCGGACCGTCGGCGGCTCGGGTTCGTCCGCGCAGGGCGTAGGTCAGTGTGATCAGCATCGGTACGCCGATCAGCACCAGGATCGCCGCGTAGGGCTCCGGCGAGGCGTACAGCAGTGTGACGGTCGTGACCGCGAGTCCAAGGGCGACACCGCGATCCGCGCCGAACATCCGGATGAACAGGATGACGCCGACGGCCGCCGCGACCGCCATCGACACGATCGCCCACGTCTTGTAGGCCTCCCACCCGGGCTGACCGAGCAGGTTGGCGAAGCGTCCACCCCACCAGAACCAACCGGCCGGGTAGTACGGCGGCAGTTCGGTATAGGTCATGTCCGCCAGGTGGGGGCTCGACGTCATCCGCGTCAGGTACTCGGTGCGGAATTCCTGATCGACCGACAACCCGAAGAGGTAGAGACGTGTTGCGCCCAGCGGCATCCCGATGGTCACGGTGACGAACCCCGACATCGCGGCCGCGGACAGCACCGGCACCAGCAGGCGCCCCTTGCCGTACCGGTAGAGGAGCGCGGCCACGACCAGGATGGCGATGGCCAGCACCTGTCCGGCCGTCGTCAGGGACCGGGTGACGTTCGACGAGTTGAACGCCGGCCACTCGACGGTTCCGATGGCCGTCAGCCCCGCCATCGACACCGCGCCGCCGACCACCACGGCGATCACCAGGGACAGTGCTGCCCGCCCGTAGCCGGACGCGCCTCCCCCTGTTCCCTTGGGCGCGGTGGGCGTGACTCCTTCCGCTCCCTGAGTTGCGGTGGACGTGCCGGTC
>NZ_LIYC01000038.1:0-36853 GCF_001418765.1 Gordonia sp. HS-NH1 | reverse complement strand
AGGGACGTCTCGAAGGGTCAGGTCGGTTCATCACGTCCCACTCAGACTCGGCGATTCAGCGATCAGATCGGCAGCTTGCGAAAGATTGGCCGCGGGATGTGGCGGAGCACCATCATGATGTAGCGGAACGGTCCCGGCACCCAGACGATCTCCTTGCCCTTGGTGGCCGCGGCCACCGCCAGGCGACCCACGTCCTCCTTGTCGACCGTGAGTGGCGCTTCCTTGACGTGCGCCGACAACCGGGTGCGCACCTGACCCGGACGGATGACGAGGACTCGAGCGCCGAAGGGGCGCAGTGCTTCTCCGAGTCCGAGGTAGAACCCGTCGAGTCCGGCCTTGGTGGACCCGTAGACGAAGTTGCTGCGACGGACACGCTCACCGGCGACCGAACTCATCGCGATGATCTGACCGTGACCCTGGGCCTTCATCTTCTCGCCGAGCAGCACACCTACGGAAACCGCGGCGGTGTAGTTGATCTCGGCTTCCGCGACGGCGAGGCCGTGGTCCTGCCAGGCCTGTTCGTCGTCGCCCTGGATGCCGAAGGCGACGATCGCGACGTCGACGTCACCGTCGGCGAACGCCTTGTCGATGACCGCCCGGTGGGTGTCGGTGGCACGGGCGTCGAAGTCGATCTGGGTGACCTCGGTGGCGCCGGCGTCCTTGGCCTTCTGGACGGCGGCAGCGGCGGTGGGGTCACCCGGAAGGGTGGCGAGGATGACCCGCGCCGGGCCCTTGCTGAGGTATTCGGCGGTGATGGCGAGCCCGATCTCGGAGCTGCCTCCCAGGACCAGGATGGACTGTGGGACGCCCACGGCGTTGATCATGTGTGTACTCGCTTTCGGTGACGTACAGGTCGGTTGCGCATGAGCGCGTCGGAAACTGGGTGCGTCGAGAATGTCCGCCGCTCAGGCGAGTTCGAGTCGCCGGCCCATGTCCGACATGAACACCCGGTTGGGGTCGACACGGCGACGGGTCGCGATCCAGTCGTCGATCTCCGGGTACATGGCGTGGAAGCTCTCGGCCGACGTACGCGAGTCCTTGGCGGTGTAGAGGCGGCCGCCCATCGCCATGACGCGGCGGTCGAGGTCGTTGAGGAACTCGGCGAGACCGGCCTTGACGGGGAAGTCGAGGCAGACGTTCCAGCCTTTGAACGGGAAGCTCAGCGGTGCCCGGTTGCCCTCGCCGAAGAGTTTGATGACGTTGAGGAAGCTGACGTGGCCGGACGCCTGGATGTGCTCGATGAGTGCGGTGAATTCGCCCTCGTTACCGGTGGGCACGATGAACTGGTACTGGCAGAAGCCGCCCCCGCGTCCATAGGCGTTGTTCCAGTCACCGAACACGTCGAGCATGTGGTAGAACTGCGCGAGATTCTTGACCTTGCCCTCGCTGGGCGGTCCGATCCGGTAGTAGGCCTCGCCGACCGCGGAGAACGAGAGCTTGTTCGCGAGCCCGCGCGGGAAGATGTCCGGGAACCGGACCAGCGGCTTGTTGTTGAACGAGAGCGGGTTGTCCCGGTACTTCTCCGGCAGTTCGTCGACACGGGCGAGGTTGCCTCGCGAAAAGGTGCCGCGGCCGAGCTTCGGCGGTCCGCTGATCGTGTCGAACCAGCCCGAGGCGTACTCGTACCCGTCCTCGAAGCCGTCCTGGAGGTGCAGGTCGAGGGTTTCCTGCAGCGAGCCGGTGCGGGCGGTGTCGGCGATGAAGTACGCGCTCTCGGTGCGCTTCATCTGGATCTTCGCGCGCAGCACGATGCCGGTCAGTCCGATGCCGCCGATGGTCGCCCAGAAGAGTTCGCCGGCCGGGTCGTCAGCCGACCCGCCCGGGGTGAGGGTGAGGATCTGGCCGTCCGCGACGAGGAGCTGCATCTCGAGGACGTGATTGCCGAAGCTGCCCTGGCTGTGGTGGTTCTTGCCGTGGATGTCGTGCGCGATCGCGCCGCCCACCGTCACCTGCCGGGTGCCCGGGAGCACCGGGACCCACAGGCCGTGCGGGAGTGCCGCCTGCATGAGCGTGTCCAGCGATACGCCGGCGTCGACGTCGACCGTGGCCGACTCGTCGTCGATCGCATAGATCCTGGTCAGCGGGGTCATGTCGACCGTGAGTCCGCCGCTGTTCTGGCCCGATTCGTTGTAGGAGCGTCCGAGCCCGCGGGCGATGACGCCGCGTTTGAGGTAATCCGGCTTATCCGCGTTGTCGTCGGCCACCCGGGCGACCGCCTCGGCGATGACCTCGGGGTACGGCGTGGACAGGACGTGACCCTCGATCGGGGTGGTGCGAGACCAGCCCACCAGCTTGCGGGTCGTGATCGGCAGCAACTCTTCAGTAGACATCGCTAAAGAGGGTACCTGGGTGACCGACCTGCACGGACCGTCCGTCCCGAGCCGAGCTGCCGCTCCGTGACCGCAGCGGCCCGGTGAATCCGTTCGACCGGTGGTCCCCTGACGAGGGTGACGTCGCTGTCTTGCGTCATGCCCACGTCGTCAGGGCCACGACGATCGCGGCCATCGCGATGACGTAGGTCACGGCCCACCAGAGGTCGCGGCCGGGTGTTGGTTGCGGCGGATGAGGGACGGTGGAGTGCTGGGTCATGTCTCGGGCGTGGACGATTTCGTGTCGGGCGGGGTGCGTGGTGCTGGGTGTGATCTCACGAGGCCGGAGCGGCTCGGTGAACTTGAGCTCGGCCGGCGAGGGGCCTGGTCGGTTGCCCGGCCGGGGGGCGTGCGCGCGCGATGTCGGATGCCGTCATCACCTGTGTCCACCACTTTTGGAGCGGGCTCGGGTCGGGCCAGATGATCGTCTCGTCTGCAGTGGGCACGGGGAGCTCCTTTCGGTGAGAGGTGTGTCTGCGTGTGCACAATGCGACTGATTCATGGATAGCACCGCCGGCGGGCGGTTCGCCACCTGTTGCCGGCTGATTGTTCGGCCGAGACATGGTGCGCCAGTCCAGCACTCGGAGATCGGGTGCGGAGGACGGTCGCAGAGGTCGGTGCGGGGTTGCTCGCGGTGTCCGGGTGTCAGAGCGGTCGTCGGTTCGGCCGCCGGGGTCCGTGCCATCGTCGAACGAACCATTGACTGATGGCACTATCCGTGGTGGCATGCATCACAGGGTTGAATCCCGGCGTACGACGAGGAGTCCGAATGGAAGCAGCACTCAACGATGTGACCCGCCCCGACGACGGGGTCGATGAGGTCGCTGCGCGCCTCCTGGCGTCCGCGGCGCGGCTGTCGCGTAACGCGATGACCGAGATCGACTGGGACGAGCCGCTCGATCCGGAGAAGTACGGCTGCAGTCCGGAATGGTCGACGCTCTATGGAACCGCGTACTGGGAAGAGATGACCGAGCAGCAGCGGATCCGCCTCACCCGCCACGAGACCGCGTCGATCATGAGCATCGGTATCTGGTTCGAGATGATGCTGCAGGAAATGGTGATCCGCGACCAGTACCTCGGTGACTATCACCGCCCGGAGTTCCAGTTCGCCCTGACCGAGGTCGCCGATGAATGCCGGCACTCGATCATGTTCGCGAAGACCTCACACAAGCTGACGGGTACCAGTTACACGCCGCACCCACGTCTGGGTCGTTTCGGCAAGCTGTTCATGCGGGTGGCCGGCGGTGAGATCGCCTACGCCGGAATCCTTGCCGCCGAGGAGGTCCTGGACGTGTTGCAACGCGGGTGCATGCGCGACGACCGGGTGCTGCCGCTCGTGCGCACCGTCAACGAGATCCATGTTCTCGAAGAGTCGCGGCACATGCGGTTCGCCCGCGAGGAGGTCCGGCACTCCATGCGTGAGGCGAGTTGGATTCGGCGGCAGCTCAGTTCGGTGATCACCGCGATGGCGGTGTCGTACATCCTCGTGAGTCTCGTCCGCCCGCAGGCCTATGCCGACGCCGGATTGGACCATCGTCGCGCCGTCGGCGAGATGCGCCGCAACCACCATTTCCAGTCGATGGTGCGTTCTGGTTGTGCACATCTGATGGGCTTTCTCGACGACGTCGGTCTGCTCACCCGGCCCGCTGCGCGGATCTATCGCAAGGTCCACATGCTCTGACGGCTCGGCGTCGGTGGGCCCGTCGCTCAGGAATCCTGTTGCGGGGGAGTGATGATCGCGGCATTGACCAGTGAGAGCAGGTCCTCGATTCCGGTGCCGTCGGGCAGCTGGTCGGCGAAGTCGGTCTCCAGCGAGGCCAGGCCGTGCGCCATGGCGAAGGTCGCGATGGCGATGAGGTTCCCTGGCACTCCGCCGCCCCATCCGTCGTCTGCGGCGTCGGAAACCGTGCTCGTGTGCAGTTCCCACGCCCGCGCCCGGGCCGCGACCAGCTCAGCGGCCTTGTTGTCCACCAGGCGGGACCCCATCATCAGCGCGGCCGTGGCGCGGTTGTCACGCGCGAACCGGACATAGACCTGCCCGAGCGTGGCAACAGCCTCGCCCAGTGGCGCATCGTCGGACAGTTCCCCGAGAGCGCGGGTGTGTTCCGCATGGAGGCTGTCGAATCCGCGTACCGCGACCGCGGTGAACAGTGCCCGACGATCGGCGAAGTGGTGAGCAACCGACTGATGGGTGATCCCCACCCGGCGGGCGATGGCGCGCAGGCTGGCCTTCTCCGGACCCGCCTCGTCGAGTTCGGCGACGGCCGCGACGAGCAGCGCCTCCCGGACCTCGGGTGTGGTCCGGCGTCGGATCGGGCAAGCCGGCTTCTGCATGCCCGCGATTATGGCTCATCTGCGCGCGATGCTCGGCGTGGTCGAAGTCGACCGCTGGTTTCACAGCTCGCGCGGACGGGCACGCGGGTGGGGCACAGATCTCTACGACAGGAGCGCCGCAGATGAGCCACCAGCCACCGAAGGATGTCCAGGAAGCAGCCCAGCGCGCGGTCCGGTGGATCGAGGACGGCAAGGCGGGCAAGGGGTTCACCGACACCGGCCGCCATCGGGCTCACCAGCTGGCCGAGGGCAGGGATGTCGACGACGACCAGATCCGCAAGATGCGCAACTACTTTTCCCGCCATGAGGTGGACCGGGACACCACCGGGTTCAAGAACGGCGAGGACGGCTTCCCGACGGCCGGACGCGTCGCCTGGGATGCCTGGGGTGGCGACCCCGGACGTCGGTGGGCGAATTCGCAGAAGATCGAGGGGGATTGAGCGATTCGGCAGTGCACCCTGGTCTGGTCAGCCGAACAAACCGTCTAGATGGCTGAGCACGTTCCCGAGGTGTGCATCCAAACGTGTCAGGAGGTCGATCCGCTCGCTGTCCCGGTTTCGCCAGTGACGGAGCTCCGCAACGAACACGGCATGGCATGCGGCGGCAACCACCATCGGAACGTAGTGGTCCACATGGTCGCCGGCCCGGTTCGCCACAAACGACTCGATCGGCAACCTCCATTGCTCCCAACGTGCCTGCGCGCCCGCGTGGAGATCCGGAGTGGTGTCCAACAGCTGAAAGCGCTCCAACCACACGTCGCTGCTGAAAACGGCAAGGCGCGTCGATTCGAGGACAGCGGTACGGACGGAGCCGAGCACGTCGTCCGCGTCTGCCGACGCTTCCAGGACATCGGCCAGTCGCTCGATCGTCGAGTCGAACTCGAGCCAGATCACCCCCGATTTCGACCCGAAGTAGCGGAAGAATGTCGTACGCCCGATGCCTGCAGCAGCGGCGATGTCCTCGACGCTGACGTTCTCGTAGCCACGGTCGATCATCAATGCGACCGCTGCTTGCTCCACATCTTCTTTCGACGCCGCCGGTGGGCGTCCCGGTGGGCGTCTTCGGGTCTCCATTGCTCCAACTTATGCGGTCACCGCTCGATTCTTCGCTCCGGCGCTGGACTCCGGCGTATTGTGGTACTCGGTACCACTACTTGCGTCGACCGACCACTCGAGATGTCACCCAGGTCGTTGCAACGCGGGACCCGGCATCGCGTCCGCGATGCATCCGAGCGATGAAGGAGTGTTGGAAATGGGAAAGTTGGATGGCAAGGTCGCCATCATCACCGGGGCTGCACAGGGCATGGGGGCCGCTCATGTACGGCGGTTCGTTGCCGAGGGTGCCAAGGTCGTTTTCACCGACATCAACGATGACGGTGGCCGCAAGCTCGCGGCTGAACTCGGTGACGGCGCGCACTTCATCAAGCATGACGTCACCTCGCTCGACGAGTGGCGCGCGGTCGTCGCCGAGGCGGAGGACACGTTCGGTCCGGTGGACATCCTGGTGAACAATGCGGGCATCTTGGGGCCCATCGAGGACGTCGTCGAGATCGACCCGGATGAGTATCTGAAAGTCATTGCTGTGAATCAGCATTCGCAGGTGTGGGGCATGAAGACCGTGATCCCGTCGATGCGCAAGGCGGGCGGCGGTGCCATCGTCAACATCTCTTCCACTGCCGGCATGGTCTCGATCGTCGGCGCGCCCAACATCGGCTACGTGGGCAGCAAGTTCGCCTCCCGTGGCATGACGAAGCAGGTTGCCGTCCAGTTCGGGCCGGAACAGATCCGCGTCAACTCGGTGCATCCGGGGTACATCAAGACGCCGATGATGGAGGCTGCCACCGACGCCGAAGGCGGCGGTATCGCTGCTACCGTTCCCATTCGTCGAATGGCCGAACCCGACGAGGTCTCCAGCCTCGTGTTGTTTCTCGCTTCTGACGACTCCTCGTACATCAGCGGCATGGAGCATGTCATCGACGGCGGATTGACTGCCTCCTGACCTGTTCGATCTGTGACGCGGCGCCGGCTCTCTCGAGAGGGTTCGGCGCCGCCGCTGGTTTCGAGGCCCCTGCATGGGCGCCCGATCTCGCCAGACCTTGCCAACGGACGATGTCACATATAGAGTCCCTGCCACTGGCAGGCTGAGCGGTGGGTCGACCTGGAAACCACCAGGTCGACCCACTCGACGCCTGATGTCGATGGGGGTCCGATGATGAAGTCCGGTGGGCGCGGTGTCGCGTGGTGGATTGTTCTGGTGGTCGTCGCGGTGATGGCGGTGTCGGCGTTCTACGTGGGCAAACTGCGGTTGAGCGTGATCCCCGACCGGGCGATCGGGCATTCGCCGCCCGCGCCACAGGCCGGCGTCGTCCGGGACAAGTCGATCGAGTACGTGGTGACCGGGCCGGAGGGATCGTCCGCGCGGGTGTCCTACATCGAGCCCGGGGGCCGCGTCGTCGAGGACAAGGTGACGGTTCCGTGGCGTGTGGTGCTCCGGACACGGGAGTTGACGACGTCTGCCGGCGTCCTGACCCAGTCCTCCGGTCGCGGCGAGGTGTCATGTGCGGTGCGGGTCAACGGATTCGAGCGCGTACGTCAGAACGGTTCGGGCACCGATGGCAGCACGGTCGCCAACTGTCTGGTCCCGGTGGCCTAGGTGCGCGGGACGACGGGGGAGCGACAGATGGCCACGACGCGCGAGCGGATCACCGAACTGCGGAAGGGGCTCGCCGCAGAGGTGAGGCGTCCCGCTCGGTTCGACGTGATGCGTGACCACGGTCCGGGACGTCCGCGCCTCGCCCGCTTCCTGTACGCCTGTTCCCTACCGGTCATCGTCGTCTGGCTCCTCGTCGCGGGCGGTCTCAACATCGTTGTGCCTCAACTGGAGTCAACGGTCACCGAACACGCGCAGTCGTTCCTGCCGGACGAGGCGTCGTCGGTGCAGGCGCTGGTCAAGATGGGGGAGTACTTCGGCGGCGGGGGCAGCAACAACTTCGTCTACGTCCTGATGGAGGGCGACGACCCCTTGGGGCCGGAAGCTCGCACGTACTACAACGAGTTGCTGACGACGCTCACCGCTGACACCGAACACGTCAACTCCGCGATGGACCTCTGGTCGAACCCGGACCTCGCTCCGGCGGCCCAGAGTGCTGACGGCCACGTCGCCTACGTCCTGGTGAACCTCGCCGGAAACATGGGCACCGCGCTGGCCATGGAGTCGACCCAGTCCGCACGCGACACCATCGCCGCGACAACGCCTCCAGCTGGAATCGACGTACACATCACCGGGCCGTCCGCGGTGGTCAACGACGAGATGGTCGCGATCAACGACTCCATCATCCTGCTGGTCTCGGTGTGCGCGTTGCTGGTCGGCGCCGTGTTGCTGCTGGTCTACCGATCCGTCGTCACCGCCTTGGTCCCGCTGCTCGGGGTGGGACTGGCGCTGGCCGTGGCCCGCGCCACCATTTCGTTCTTGGCCGAGAACGAGGTCATCAAGGTCTCGATCTTCGCCGCGGCGCTGTCGGCGGTGATCGTCCTCGGCGCCGGCACCAACTACGGGATCTTCCTCGTCGGCCGGTATCAGGAAGCGAGACGCAAGGGACGCGACCGTGAAGACGCGTACTACGACGCGCTGGCAGGGGTCCAGCACATCGTCGTGGCGTCGGCGCTGACGGTCGCCGGTGCGATGGCCTGCCTGGCCGCGACGCGCCTCGCCATGTTCAGCACGTCGGGATTGCCGTGCACCATAGCCATTCTCATCACGCTCGCAGCCGCGCTGACCCTGGGACCCGCGGTTCTGGCAGTGGCCACGCGACTGGGCTTCGTGGAGCCACGGGAGTCGGCGTCACCGCGACGGTGGCGTCGGATCGGCACCACCGTTGCGCGCTGGCCGGGCCCGGTCCTCGCGGCCGCACTCGCCGTTCTCGCGGTGATGATCATCCCGCTCTCGATCTACGCGCCGAGCTACAACGAACGCCGCGCCCAGCCGGCGGATTCGCCCGCGAACGTGGGATTCGCTGCCGCAGATCGGCATCTGCCGCCGAACATCATGGCGCCGAGCGTCCTGATCGTCGAATCCGACCACGACATGCGCAATTCGGCGGATCTGATCGCCCTCGCGCAGCTGACCGATGCCGTCGCCTCGATCGACGGTGTGAGCGCGGTCCAGGGGATCACCCGCCCGCTCGGCCAGACCCTCGATCAAGGCACCCTCACCTCCCAGGCGGGGTACGTCGGCAACAGGTTCGGCCAGATGACGTCGCTTCTGCGGGATCGCATCACCGACCTCGACGCGATCGGTGCGACGATCGACGATCTCGACACCGCCATCGACGGAGTCGACGCGGCGCTGCGGCAAGGGGCGGCCGGTGCGGGGGCGTTGTCCGACGCCACCACGCAATTGCAGCGGACGAGCGAGTCGACGCTGGCGAAGGTCGACGACCTGACGGCCGGGATCGCCCCGGTGCGCGGGATCGTGAACTCGATCCCGCAGTGCCAGGATGTCGCCGCCTGCCGCACCGCGCTGACCGGTCTCTCGGTCCTCGATGACCTTCCCGCGCTGAGAGATTCCGTCCGCGACCTCGCCGGCGGCACCCGGTCGCTGAGCGCAGCGCTGCCCACCGCCGCGCGGCAGATCCCCGTTCTTCGCGCCACGGTCACGCAGCTCCGTGAACTCATCGGCCCGTTGCGGACCACCCTGGGTGCACTGCTCCCGCAGGTCGGCGAGATCACCGACTTCCTCGACGAGGTGAGCGGGGCGTACTCGGCGGGCAGTCCCGCTGCCGGTGGATTCTTCCTGCCCAGCCAGGCGTTGGAGAGCCCGCTCTTCCAGAGCGGCATGCCGTATTACTTCTCCGACGACGGCAAGGCGACGCGGATGATCGTCACCCCGCAGCGCGAGGGCTTCAGCCGTGACGCGATGGACGTCAGCGCGGAGGTGATACCCGCCTCGTTGGCGGCGATCAAGAACACGTCGCTGGCCGGATCCACGGTCAGCATCGGCGGACCGGGCGGCACGCTCCTCAACATCGAG
The DNA here is from genome assembly GCF_001418765.1 of Gordonia sp. HS-NH1. Lineage (NCBI taxonomy): Bacteria > Bacillati > Actinomycetota > Actinomycetes > Mycobacteriales > Gordoniaceae > Gordonia > Gordonia sp. HS-NH1. Next base: position 27,122 of record NZ_LIYC01000038.1, on the reverse strand, counting down.
TCGTTCGCCCACGAGGACTTCATCGCGATCGTCGTCGCCGCCTTCGCATTCGTGTTCTGCGTGGTCCTGGTCCTGCTGCGCAGCCTCGTGGCCGCACTCGCGGTGATCGGAACCGTCGGACTCTCCTATCTGTCCGCGATGGGGGTGTCGGTGTTCCTGTGGCAGGGCCTCATCGGTAATCCGCTGCACTGGTCGGTCGCGCCGATCGCGTTCACCTTCCTGGTGGCCGTGGGTGCCGACTACAACATGTTGCTGGTCAGCCGTTTTCGAGAAGAGTACGGCGCCGGCGGTGGCACCGGGCTGATTCGCGCCATGGTCGGAACGGGAAGTGTTGTCACGCAAGCAGGTCTGACGTTCGGGATCACGATGTTGGCGATGCTCGCCAGCTACGCGCACAACGTCGCGCAGATCGGCACGACCGTTGCCATCGGACTCCTCATCGACACGCTGATCGTCCGAACCCTGGTCATGCCGGCGATCGCGCGGCTGTCCGGCCGGTGGTTCTGGTGGCCGACGCCGTTCGTGTCGCTGGCCCCGCGACGCTCGATCGGGAACGAAAGCGTCGCGGAAGGGATTCCTCCAGTCGCGCAACGGGTCTGACGAAGTGCGCCTTCGCAGAGATGACGGTCTACGTCAGCGAACACGGGATCGGTCGACAGGCCCGGTGACGGAAACGTCGTTGGACGCGTGACTCGGCGTGCAGCGACGGGTTTCACTGTCCCCGTCGACGGGCACGCGGTGGGCGCAGGCCTGACGACAGGAGCGAGGAGGGTCAGTGAAGATCACGGTGTTGGGCGCGCCGAGCAGTGCTGGTGCCTACTGTGTGGGCGTAGAGCGAGCGCCCGCTGCGTTGCGAGATGCTGGTCTCGTCGAGCAGTTGGCGGCCACCGGCGCGGAGGTCGTCGATGCTGGGGATCTGACAACCCGGTTGTGGTTTCCCGACCGCGAGAGTCCGTTCGCGCAGAACCTGAGCGACGAGACGGATGCACTGATCGAGCTCTCCGCAGCTGCGGCCGACCTGCTCGCAGCCGGGCAGCGTCTGCTCGTGCTCGGCGGAAGCTGCACGGTTGCGGTCGGGATGTGCGCCGCGATGGCATTGTGCGGGGAGCGCCCCCGCATCGTCTACGTGGACCGGCATCTTGATCTCAACACGCCACGCTCGACAGCGGAGGGTTCGCTGAGCTGGATGGGCATGGCGCACGCGTTGGCCCTCGAGGGGGCTGCGCCCGAATTGGTCGGCCTCACGAACCGCACGCCGATACTGCACCCGTCGGACCTGGCCTATCTCGGGGTGGATGTGACCCGGGAGACAACCGGGTGGGAACGCGAACAGGCCACTGCGCTGGGACTTGCGATCGTCGATCAGACGAGGCTCTGCGACGACCCTGAAGACGCGGCCCGCGGCGCGCGAAGCATGCTCGCCCCCGGACCGTTCGTGGTGCACCTCGACGTCGACGTGCTCGATTTCCTGGACGCGCCGATCGCCGAGAACGTGAACGGACGGAACAGTGGACCGACGATTGCGGTCCTCGAACAGGCCCTGGTCACGCTCCTGCGCGACCCTGATTGTCTGGGGATGTCGATCGGGCAGCTGGACCCCGCGCACGCGTCAGCGGATCACACCGCGGTACCCCGGCTCGTTGCGGCGCTCGTGTCGGCACTGACCTTCACCTAGGCAGCCCCGACGCACGAGAACGTCAACCGGTCAGACCGAGACCACCTCGGTCCTGACCTCAGGGACGAGGGGAAACACCTGCTGCGCAATGCGTTCGAGCTCGTCGTGGGCGGGTGAACATTGGATCAGCAGGAGTGTGAGGCCGGCGTCCTGGTAGGCGCGGATCTTCTCGGCCACCACCTCGGGGGTGCCCACCAGTTCCGGGCGGAGGCCGCGGGTTCCGACCGAGTACTCGCGCTTGGTGAGCTCGACGTCGAGCTCGGAGTTGCGCGCGAACTCTTCGAATGACGCGTATCCCGGTGACCGAGGATCGATGGTGGTGATGCGGTCGAGTTCGGCCCGTGCCTCCGCCTCGGTGTCGCGAACGATCACATAGGCCGACATCCCGAACTCGGCCATGTCGCGCTGGTGGATTCGCTGCGATCGGTCGTTCATGTCGGCGATCTTGGCGCGGACCTCGTCGACGGTACCGCCGTGTAGCACATAGGAATCCGCGAACGTCGCAATCGACTCGCGGCCGCCCTCGCTCTCCCCGCCGGCGAAGATCGGCGGCTGAGCGACGGGTTTCGGCGACAGGATCGAATCGTGGACCGAGAAGTGTTCACCCGCATAGGAGAACGGAGTGTGATTCCACAGTCCACGCAGGATGTCGACGAACTCTTGTGCCTGCCGGTAACGCTCGTCATGCCGGGTGAAAGCGCCACCATACTGCTTGGCCTCCTCCTCCCACCACGCCGCGACGACGTTGAGGGCGAAGCGTGCCGGATCCGACGATGCACCACCTGCGATGTCGGTGATGGTCGCGGACTCTTTCGCGGTGACGGCCGGGAGGTGGAAGCCGGCCCGCACCGCCGTCATCACCCGAAGGCGCTCGGTGACGGCGAGGATCGCCGACGACAACGACCACGCTTCGAGGCTGGGCGCGTGAATACCCTTCCGGTCGTTGAGATACAGCTCGGGGACGAGCGTCGTGTGATAGCCGAGACGATCCGCGAGCTGTGACAGTCGCTTCACGTAGTCCCACGTGGCGGGCATGGCCTCGTCGCCGACGTTGCGCAGGAAGCCGCCATAGATCGGAGTCCAGTAACCGAAATGCATGTCAGTCCTTCGTGATCGTGTCGAGAGATGAGCGCAGATCGTCGACCAGGTCGTCGGGACTCTCCAGCCCTATCGACAGTCGAATCGTGCTTCTGCTGAACCCGGCCGACGCCAGGCGCTCGTCGTCGAAGTGGCTGTGGGTGGTGGTGGCCGGGTGCACCACCAGCGAGCGGACGTCGCCGATGTTCGCGACGATCGAGAACACCTGCAGCGAATTGATGAACTTCTCCACTTCGCGCTCGTCGCCGACGAGGTCGAAGGAGAACACCGACCCGGCGCCTCGGGGCAGATAACGTTGCGCAGCAGCGTGCCACGGGTTGCCGGCAAGGCCCGGGTGGTGGACCTGAGTGACCGCGGGGTGTGAATCGAGGAACCGCGCGACGGTCAGTGCCGTCGACACCTGCCTCTCGAGGCGGAGGTCCAGCGTCTCTACGCCCTGCAGGAGCTGGAAGGAGTTGAACGGCGAGAGGGCGGGTCCGAGGTCGTGGACGAGTTTCGTCTTCGCGTAGACGAGGAATGCGCTGCGGTCGCGTCCGAACGTGTCCCACAGAACGAGGTCACCGATCCGCGGATAGGGTTCGGTGAACTGCGGCCACCGCTGCGGTTCCGCCCCGAAGTCGAAAGTCCCGAGGTCGACCACCACGCCCCCGAGTGAGGTCCCGTGGCCCCCGATGAACTTGGTCGCCGAATATACGGCGATGTCGGCGCCGAACTCTTTGGGGCGAAGAAGATATGGAGTAGCGATGGTGTTGTCGACCACGAACGGCACCCCGACTTCATGGGCGATCCGCGCCACGGCGTCGACGTCCAGCACCGAAGCCACCGGGTTGCCGATGGTCTCGGCGAAGAACGCTCGGGTCTCCGGCCGGGCGGCGTCGCGCCACCCGTTGAGGTCGTCCTGGTCGACGAGGGTCACCTCGATGCCGAAGTCCGCGAAGGTGTCGGTGAGGAGATCGACGGTGCCGCCGTACAACTGACGCGCGGCGACGATATGCTCACCCGTCTTGGCGAGCGTGAGCAGGGCCACCGCCACCGCCGACTGCCCGGACGCGGTCGCCAGCGCCGCAACCCCTCCGTCGAGATCGGCGATGCGCTGTTCGAAGACCGTTTGGGTCGGGTTGCCGGTGCGGCTGTACAGGTTTCCCGTCCGACGTAGCGAGAAGATGTCGCGTGCCTGGGCGAAGTCACCGAAGTCGTAGGCGACCGACTGGTAGATCGGTGGGATCACCGTGTTCTGTGCGGTACCCGGCGTGTATCCCGAGCGAACCTGGCGGGTCGCGAACCCTGGGGACTGGGGCATGAGTGTTCTCGATCCTTCTTTACGTCGCTGTGGGGATTGTTCGAAACAAAACACTGAATGTTCGACGAACACACCAGTTCTGCTCGGCGTGATCCATATTGTTGTTCGCTCGCCCCCGCATCGGTCAGGGTTGCGTCATCAGCAGTCCGAGATCGACCGGAACGAGGGACACACCGTGAGCACCGAGTGGCTGGAACCCGACGCCAACGCACGAGGTTCGGTGGTGGTCATCGCCGGACGTGGTGAGCACGCCGACGTGTATGGGCGGTTCGCGCGGCGGATCGCTTTCGATGGATACCGCGTCACGGTCGTGGAGAATGCCCGTGAGTCCGTGGCCCGCGCGCTGTCGTCTTCGCAGATCCCGGGCCCCCTGGTCGTCGTCGGATCAGACAGTGGCGCGGTGACTGCGCTCGACATCGCGCCCGAGTATCCGGCTCTCACGGGGATCGTCCTGGCAGGGCTACTCGTCGACGGTCCGCCGGCCCTCCCGAGCGAGTGGGACGCGGAGCTCGACGCGCGGTCCGCGTGTCCGGTCCATCGTGGCGTACTGGGGAAACCCGATGCGATAGACCGAGGGGCGCTGCAGGAGGCGACGTCCGTCGCGACCTCCGAGTCGCTCGCGCGCGTGACGTCCCCGGTGCTGCTCGTGCACGGCGACGCCGACACGGTGAGCCCGGTCGACCCGGTGCTCGCGGCCTCGACCGCGCTGCCCGACGTACGTCTCACCCTGGTCCGCGGTGGTCGCCACGACATCCTCAACGACGTGACCCACCGCAGCGTCGCCGCGGAGATCGTCCAGTTCCTCGAGCGATTGCGCGAACCCGGAGGCCAGGACCTGCTCCGTCGGGAGCCCGTCCGGACCCTCGCCTCGTAGTCGCGAAGTCAGGACCGAGTCCGCGGACAGCGGTGAGGGGAGAAGTGGAGTGACGGTAGTCACGGACCCGGAGATCGTCGACCCGTCATGGCTGTTGGCGCGGGTGGCCGACCGCCGTGGTGAATTGGCGGATGCGGTCGCTGATCTCGTTCACTCGGGCGAACTCCCCCCGGGGTCCAGACTGCCGACCGTCCGTACGTTGGCGAAGGTCAGTGACCTCAGCGTCGGTTCGATCTTGCAGGCGTGGGGAAAACTCCAGGAACAGGGGATCGTTCAGACCCGGCGTCGTGGTGGCACCGTGGTACTCCCTCCGGAGGACAGCGTTCCCGAGCGGGGATTTCGCGAGTGGCGCGGTGTCGACCTCGCTCAGAATGCCCCGGACCTGGCACTGCAGCCGTCCTTGTCCGACGCGCTGGTCGCGAGTCTCGGCGCCGAGACCCTGAATGTATTCGGCCGCGAGATCATGACCGAACGTCTGCGAGCCGCGGCGTCGCCGACCTGGCCCTTCGAACCGCAGGCCTGGGCCACCGCCGGCGGCGGCACCGAGGCGCTGTTACTCGCGATCGAGGCTGCGGCGCCCGCCGGATCCACCATCGCCGTGGACGAGCCACTCGGACCAGGAGTGCTGGACACGATCCGTGACCTGGGCCTGAACGCAATCGGCATCGGTACCGACGCGCACGGGCCTCGCGCGGACGAACTCGACGCCGCACTTCGGGCGGGAGCATCCGCCTTCGTGTTCCAGCCAGGTGCCCCGTTCGGCGTCGACCACGTCGTCACAGATGAGCGGGCCGGCGAGCTCGCGCGGGTCCTGGAGCGTCATCCTGCTGTCTGGATCATCGAGGACGATTCGATCGGGCCGCTGGAATCAGAACCGCTCCCGTCTCTCGGTGGCGTGTTCCCGGACCGGGTCGTCCGAATTCGGAGCTACTGCAAGGCTTATGGCATCGACGTCCGAACCTCGGTGCTCGGAGGTTCGCGGCACCTGATCGACGCCGCGATGAAGAAGCGCAGTCACGGCGTCGGGTCCAACAGCAGGATCTTGCAGAACACGCTGGCCTATCTGATCGCGAGTGACGACGCCGAGCGAGCCGTCGCCCGAGCGCGCGAGCGATACGCGTCCCGGCGTGCACAACTGCTGGCCGCGCTGCGCGAGCGGGGCATCGAGGCTTTCGCGGGACCGCGGAGTCTGGTGGTGTGGGTGCCTGTGGAGGACGAGACGGCGGGGCTCGTTGCTCTTGCCCGGCAGGGGATCTCGGTCGGTTCCGGATCCCGGTCGTTCGTGAATGTTCGCGACCGCCACATGTTGCGCATCTCGGCGACCCAGCTACCCGACGACGCCGAGAGCATCCGGCAACTCGCGGACCTCGTGGCGGTGGCCATCACAGAGTCATCGCGGGAGTTCTTCGATTGACACTGTTTTGTTCGGTCATCTGATCAACATTCGAAATGTGTTCGGAGCAAGCGGAATTTAATACTCGGCGTCCGTCGGTTCTCTGAATATCCTGTGAAACAGACCTTGTGGGTGCACGCGCCCGTAGCCATATGAAGGAGCACGATCATGTCGAGACGGCAGCTGAAGCTGGGCGCAGTCCTCACTCCGACCGGCGGTCCCGGCCACCCGTACACCTGGCTCGACCCGGAGATCCCGGGCGACGCGAGCGTCGACATCGATTGGTACATCGAATACGCGCGCCTCGCCGAAGAGGCGAAGTTCGATCTGGTGTTCATCGTCGACAGCCAGTTCATTACCGCCGATTCCCCACCGCACTACCTGAACCGGCTCGAGCCCCTCACCCTTCTCTCCGCTCTCGCGGTGTCCACCAACAACATCGGGCTCGTCGGCACTCTGACCACTTCGTACAATCAGCCCTTCAACGTGGCTCGCCGGTTCGCATCACTCGACCTGATCAGCCGGGGACGCGCCGGCTGGAATGTGGTGACGAGTGGTGACGGTGGCACGGCAGGAAACTACGGGCTGGACGAGCACTACGACTACGCCACGCGCTACGGGCGCGCCGCCGAACACCTCGAGGTCGTCCAGGCTCTCTGGGATTCGTACGAGGACGACGCGTTCGTCCGCGACCGGGCCACGAAGCGTTTCCTCGATCCGTCGAAGCAGCACACGCTCAACCATCGCGGTGAGTACTTCTCGGTGACGGGTCCGCTCAACATCTCCCGATCCGCCCAGGGACAGCCGGTGATCTTCCAGGCTGGTGACTCCGATCAGGGACGTGACCTGGGTGCTCGGTTCGGCGAAGGGATCTTCACGCACGCACCGAATTTCGAAGCGGGCGTCGCGTTCTACTCCAACATCAAGTCGCGCGCAGCGGCGTACGGGCGGTCGCCGGAGGAGCTTGTCGTCCTCCCCGGGGCGTTCATCACCGTAGGTGACACCGATGATGAAGCCCGAGAGATAGGGCGCGAGACTCAGCTGGCAGACAACGATTTCCAGCGCTCACTCCGAGAGCTGGGCCGACCCTTCGGGTGGCACGACTTCAGCCGGTACGACCTCGACGCTCCCTTCCCGCAAGAAGCCCTCGCCGACGCCGAACGAAGCTTCTACACACAGGCGAAGAAGATCACCGAGCTCGCGTCGGCGAACGGCTTCACCCTGCGGCAGACGGTGGAGACGCTGAACGCGCCCACGAAGTCTCCGTTCACCGGTAGCGCCGAGACCGTGGCGAACGAACTGCAGCGTTGGCTCGACGGCCGTGCTCTGGACGGCATCAACATCCACATCGGTCATCCAGCTCAGTTCCGTCGCTTCGTCGGCGAGGTCCTGCCGATACTCCGCGAGCGGGGTGTGGTCCGGAGCGATTACGAGCACGACACCCTGCGTGGCAACTTGGGGCTACCGTTCATCGAGAACCGTTACACCCGTGCGCGTTCCGAGAACGCGGCGGAGCCCACGCCGATTGATGCCGCCGTTCCCGCGCCCGTCTGAACGCCGAACTCCCCGAACATCCCACTCCACGAACACCTCTCCCAACGAAAGCCATCCGATGAAGCTCTCCCGTCGCCGCAAGGCGCTCGTAGCACTCCTTGCCGTCTCCTTACTGGCGCTCGCGGCTTGCGGGTCGCCGACCGGCGCCTCCGCCGGCAACGTCGTCAAGTGGGGACAATCCGGCCCGCCGCCGGGCGACTGGGACCCGATCGTCACCGGTGCGACCGGCGCCACCGTGAATCTGACGCCCATCTACGAACCCTTGCTGACCCAGGACGAGAACGGGAATCCCGCTCCGGCTCTCGCCGAGAGCTGGAAGTACAACGCGGACGGGACCGCGGTGACCTTCACCCTCCGCCCGGGACTGACCTTCCACGACGGCAGTCCGGTGAACGCGGAAGCGGTCAAGTACTACATCGACCGTGCGATCAACCAGGAGAACAGCGCGCTCGCCGGGTCGTACCGCAACATCGAGAACGTCGTGGTGGACGACGATCTGAACTTCACCGTCAACCTGAAAAGCGTTGATTACCAGATTCCCTACCTGTTCAGCATCCGCGCCGGACTTATCACGAGCAAGGTCGCCAGTGAGAAGGACGCCGAGGCCCTCAACACCAGCAATCCCGTCGGTGCTGGCCCGTTCCGGGTCGTCGAACTCGTCCCCGAGTCGCACATCATCCTCGAGAAGTTCCAGGACTACTGGGATGCCGACAACATCAAGATCGACCGCATGGAGATCCGATTCGGAAACGACGCCACGAGCCTGGTCTCCTCGTCGCAGACCGGCGTCTACAACTTCGTCACCCTCGACCCGACCCAGATCCAACGAGCACGAGACGCCGGTCTCGACATCGTTCGGGACATCTCCAAGAACTGGGTGGTCCAGTTCCTGAGCGTCAATCGCAGTCTCGAGCCGTTCGATGACCCGCGTGTGGTGGAAGCGTTCCGGTCGGCGATCAACTCCCAGGAGTTCGTCGACAAGGTGAACGTGGGAGAAGGTCAGGTCGCGCATCAGCTGCTTCCCAAGGGGCATCCGCTGTATGCCGAAGAGATCGAGGGCAAATTCCAGTACGACCCCGCGAAAGCGAAGAGCCTGCTCGCCGAGGCGGGTTACCCCAGTGGTCTGGACATCACGCTGGATGCATATCCGGGTTCCACCGACGCGCAGCTCGAACTGATCCAGGCTCAACTCGCAGCGATCGGTGTACGGGTCACCATCAACAAGAATCCCAACTGGTCGAAAGGCTACTTCGGCAAGACTCAGGCGTTGGCCTCCTACGGGTACGTCGGTCGCAACTCACAGGCGCAGACGCTGACCGAACATTACGACGTCGACGGGGTTCTCAACCTCAGTTCGCCGTACTCTCCCGCTTCATTCCAGTCGGCCCTCACCGCGATGCGTGCAACGCCGATCGATGCTCCTGACTACCTAGACAAGGCGCGTGCGGCGTCGGTCGCCGGGTTCCTCGAAGGTTCCACGATCCCGCTGTATGCATCGGCCACCACCTGGGCGACGTCGTCGGGCCTGTCGTCCGATTTCGACAACCGCGAGGGGTTCCTGAACTGGCGCGGAATCACCGTCGGCGCCAACAGCTGATCGAGACCCTCACCACCGCTCGGCACGATCATCACCGACAAGGACATGCCATGTCTCTCCTTCCTGTTCGCCCCGGACTCGCCCTGTTCGAGGTGCCGCTCACCGAGACGGACGCCGCCGCGGGTTATGACGTGCTGCTCACGAACGCGGTGAGAGCGGAATCGCTCGGTTACCAGACGTACTGGGTCGCCGAGGGCCGGTTCTCCAACATCGGTCTTCCCTCTTCGCTGGTCCTGCTCAGTGCTCTGTCGCAGCGCACACAGCGGCTGCGCCTCGGTACCGCGGTCATCCCGTTGGCATTCGATCATCCACTGCGACTTGCCGAGTCGGCTGCGGTCGTCAACACACTGAGTGGGGATCGGCTCGAACTCGGTGTCGGTAAGGGCAATGGAGGCGGGTTCTCCACCGCCGCGTACAACGTGTACGACCTGGACGAGGCGCAGCGCGAGAGTCTGTATCACGACGCGCTCACGCGGCTGAGGGACGCTTTCCACCTCGAACACGTCTCGGAGGGGCAGGCTTTCGGCTTCTATCCGCCCGCAGGGAAGCTACCGCAACGACTGTGGCAGGCGACGTCGAAGCCGGACACCGCGCGTGACATCGGGCGATCCGGAGATGGCCTGCAACTCCACCGGTTTGCGCAGGGCGGACCCACCGGCGAGGTGCAAGCGCTCCTCGTCGAGGCGTATGTGAATGAGCTTCCGTCCGACCGCGCACCCCGGATCGGGGTGTCCCGTTCGGTTCTTCCTGCGGAGAGCAAGGAGGACGCGAGACGCCTGTTCGCCGACTACCTCGAGCGCTACCCGACGGCACTGCCGTGGGCCACCCCCGGCTCGTCGCCCGCAGACCTCATGCGCGACTTCTACATCCTGCACGGCACCCCGGACGAGATCGTCGCCGAACTCGCCGCGGACTCGGCGGCGAACGCGGCGACCGACTACCTCTTCAGCGTGCCGCTGGGCCTGTCCGATCACCACTATCGCGAGAGTCTGGCGGTGATCGCCGAGGCGATTCATCCCCAGCTGCCGGCGGCGCCGTACCCCGAGGCCGGCCTGGCGCACGCTGACGCGCCGGTCGCGGTCGGCTGAACCCGGTCACCGAGGAGAAGCCATGGTCATCGCACAGGTGAGCGAGCCTCGCAACCGAGAACCCGTAGCCCCGACTACGAGCAGTGTCCGGCCACGGCGTCGGAGTTCGCGAACGGCGACCGCACGACGTATCGGGGCCACTGTCCTGCGTTCGATCGGGATCTTCATTCCGGTCTTCGTCATCGCCACCTTCATCACGTTCTCGCTGCAGGCGATCAGCGGCCTCAGTCCGGCCTATCTCCAGGCGGGTGACAATGCCACGCCCGAACTCGTCGCCCAGATCGAACGCGAGTGGGGACTCGACCGTCCCTTCCTGATCCAGTACTTCGACTGGTTCGGGTCGGTCCTGCGCGGAGATCTCGGCAACAGTTGGCACAACGGGTTCCCGGTGTCGGAGATCCTCTTCGACCGCGCGCTCATCAGCCTGTCCATCGCGGGCTTGGCACTTGTCATCGGAGTGGTGGTGGGGCTGCTGCTCGGCGGTTTGGCGGCCTCTCGACCGACCTCGCTCCTCGACCGGTCGATCACCGCCTTCTCCACCCTGATCTCCACCATGCCGCCGTTCATCGTGGGCATCCTTCTCGTGTCCATCTTCGCCGTCGGTCTCGGATGGTTCCCCGCAGCCGGATACACGCCGATGTCCGAGGGCTTCGGGTCCTGGCTCTGGTTCGCCACCCTGCCCGCGATCGCCCTCAGCGTCGACACCGTGGCCGAGGTCGCGCGCCAGACACGAGTCGGCCTCGTCGACGCCTATGACCAGAACTACATCATCGGCGCACAGGTTCGTGGGCTCGGATCCCGACGCATCTTCTTCGTTCACGCCCTCCGGAACGGTATCGGCCCGACTCTGGCGCTCCTCGGACTCAAGTTCCCCGCGCTGCTCGGTGGTGCGGTCGTCACCGAGGCCATCTTCGGTATCGCGGGGTACGGCAGGTTCGCGGCCGACGCGGCACAACGGGGCGACGTGCCCGCGGTCCAAGGCGTCCTGGTCATCTCGATCGTGTTGGTGGTCGGGTTCAACCTGATCGTCAACATCCTCCTGAACCGACTGGTGCCCGCGTCGACGAGAGGTCTCTGACATGATTCGCGACATCTGGGCGGTCCGCAGCGGCCGCGTTGCCCTGATCGTCATCGGCATCGCCTTCTTCCTCGTCGTCTTCGGCCCGCTGCTGGCGCCGTACGACCCGTTGGAGGGCTCGCCGGACATTCTCGCCGGTCCCTCGGCCCAGCATTGGTTCGGAACCGACTACCTCGGTCGCGACATCCTCAGCCGACTGCTGGCCGGAACCCCGTTGAGTCTGCTCAGCGCTGTCCAGGTCGCGGTGATCGGACTCGTGATCGGCGCCGTGCCCGGCGTGTTGTCGGTCTACTCGGGCCGGGTGTTCGAATGGTCGACGCTCCGCCTCGTCGACACCCTGGTCGCACTACCGTTCCTCGTCTTCGCCGTTGCGGTGACCGCATTGCTCGGTAACGCTGTCACGCAGGCGATGATCGTCGTCGGTGTGCTCACCGCGCCCGCCTTCTACCGTGTCGCCCGCGCCGCGACGCTCGCGGTGGCACATTCTCAGTACGTCGAAGCAGCCCGGATCGCCGGCGCCGACGTGTCCTGGATCGTGCGGAAACATGTGGCCAAGAAGGTTCTCCCGGCCGTCGCGGTCGTGTTCGCGAGCACCCTCGGCATCGGACTCATCACCGTCGCGGCGCTGAGCTTCCTCGGCATCGGTGTCCAGCCGCCCGCCCCGACCTGGGGCGGAATGCTCGCTTCGGACCTGGGGTACCTCACCTTCCGTCCCTACGCCCCGTTGATCCCGGCGATTCCCATCATCATCGTCGTCTGGGCGTTCAACGTTCTGGCCGACGTCATCCGCGATGTCCGAGGCGTCTCCGGCCGTCAGCTACTCACTCGTCCGCGTCGCCGGGACGCGACCACGGCGCCATCCGCCACGACACAGGGAGCCTGACCGCGATGTCGACCCAGACAACCTTGCCCCAGACAACCGCAGCCCAGACAAGCGCGGCCCAGGCGACTTCGGTCCGGAAGCCCGAGACAGATTCCGAGACAACCGATTCCACCACTCCGGAGACCATCCTGCGTGTGAACGGGCTCCGCATTGCCGACGAGCTGAGTGGCTCCGTGCTCGTCGGCGGAGTCGATTTCGAACTCCGACGGGGTGAGACTCTCGGCATCGTCGGCGAGTCCGGCAGTGGAAAGTCGATCAGCCTACGAGCGGTACTCGGTCTGTTGCCGAATGGCCTGTCGATCACCGGAGGAACGATCGAACTGTTCGGTGAGGACATCTCCGGTCACAGCGTGACGGACTGGAACCGTCTGCGCGGCGCCGGGATCACCGCCGTCTTCCAGGACCCGGGGTCGTATCTGAACCCGTCCATCTCGATCGGGAAGCAGATCGCGGAAGTCCTGCGGGTCAAACGTGGACTCGGACGTCGGGCCGCCGGCCGTCGAGCGCTCGAATTGCTCGACGAGGTGCGAATCCGGGAGCCCGAGTGGGTTTCTCGCCAATACCCGCATGAGCTCTCGGGCGGGATGCTGCAACGGGTCGCCCTCGCCATCGCGGTCTCGCTCGAGCCTCGCATCCTGATCGCCGACGAAGCGACGACAGCCCTCGATGTGACCGTTCAGGCCGAGGTCCTCGACCTCATCGCCGATCTCGTGGAACGACACAACCTCTCGCTCATCGTCGTATCGCACGACCTGGCGGTGGTGTCCCAGGTCGCAGACCAGGTGATCGTCTTCCGTGACGGTCTCGTCGTCGATCGTGGTCGCACGTCTGACGTCCTCCATCGCCCGAGCCACGACTACACCCGGATGCTCGTCGACGAGCACGAACGCTACGGCATCGGCAAGTACACGACGGAGATCGCACAGACGGGGGCCGCACATGTCGTCTGACCGGACACCGCTTCTCGACGTCAGGGACCTGGGGGTGAGCTACGGTCGCGGACATCGTCGCCAGCAGGTGCTCCGCGACGTCAGCTTCACGATCGCCCCGGGCGAGGCTCTCGGTCTGGTCGGCGAGACCGGTTCGGGCAAGTCCACCATCGCCCGAGCCGTCCTCGGCCTCGTCGACGTCGACGCCGGAGAGATACACATCGACGGAAACGAGGTGACATCCTTCGACCGGGCGCGCTGGCGGATGTTTCGCCGAGACGGCATCGTGCAGTACGTGTTCCAGGACCCGCTCCGCAGCCTCGATCCGGAGCGGACGATAGCCCAGTCGCTCGCCGAACCCCTCGAGATCAGTGGCCGATACCGCCGTGACGAGATCGAGGCCAAGGTCGCGGCAAGACTCGCGAGCGTCTCGCTCGACTCCGATGTCCTCGGCCGGTTCCCCGCCGAGATCTCCGGCGGCCAGCGACAACGGGTCGCGGTCGCACGTGCGCTCATCACCGATCCGCGGTTGATCATCCTCGACGAGCCGGTCAGCGCTCTCGATTCGGCAAATCGGGTCAATGTGATCGAGATCCTCGCCTCGCTGCGTGACAGCGGCACCACGCTGCTGTTCATCTCTCACGATCTCGGGTCGGTGGCCGGCGTGACCGACCGTCTCCTCGTTCTCTATCGCGGTTCGATCGTGGAAGACGGAGCCACCGACGAGGTGCTCCGTCGGCCCGATCACCCGTACAGCCGACTCCTCGTCAAGTCCGCACCGACCCTGCGAGGCGGGGCCACCGATCGGCTGGAACGCGAGCGGCTTCGGCAGCTGGTCGCCGAGCACGACGGCGCCGTCTGACCCCGATCGAAGAGAAGCTCGTGCCGGGGCTGCCTACCTGGGCAATTCGAGTGCGTCCGCACCCAGCACCGCGGCAGCGGCATTGCGTCCCGGGATGCCGCTGACCCCGCCGCCGCGACGAGCGCCCGCGCCGCACAACAGCACTCGCGGATGAGGTGTCTCCACGCCCCAGCGGCCGACCTCCGACGCCGTCTCGGCCCACGGCCACTGCAACGGCCGGTGGAAGATGTGCCCGCCGGGTAGTCCGACGGCCTCCTCCAGGTCCTGCGGCGTCTTCGCCTCGATGCACGGCCGGCCGTTCAGATCGTGGGCGATGACAGATTGAATCGGTTCGCCCAGTAAAGAATTGAGAGAAGCGAAGGTCGCGCCGACGGCGTGCTCGACGGCTCCGGGTTCGTCGAACACCTCGGGCGGCATGTGCAGGCCGAACAGTGTGAGCGTGTGTTTGCCCGCGAGCTCCGGGCCGAGGATCGACGGGTCGGTGAGTGTGTGGCAGTAGATCTCGCACGGTGGGAGAGCGGGCACTTCACCGCGATCGGCCTGCCGCCACGCATCGTGTAGTTGTGAGGCGGTCTGGTTGATGTGGAAGGTCCCGGCGAACGCCGCCGCCGGCGGGACCGACCCGTCGCGGAGTCGTGGTAACCGGTCGAGCAGGAGGTTGATCTTGAGCTGCGATCCTCGCACCTCGGGCTCGCAGGGGATCGGCGTCCCGTCGAGGAAGGTGTTGAACACCTGTGGCGCGCACGCCGCGTAGAGCATCGAGCCGCGGAAGGTGCCGCCGGTCGTCTCGACGGTGCCGTCTCCGGGATCGACGCCCGTGATCTCGACTCCCGTCACGATGTCGGCGCCTGCCGAGGTCGCGGCCTGATAGAGAGCGCCGGACACCGCGCCCATCCCGCCGACCGGGACGTCCCAGTCCCCGGATCCGCCGCCGATGACGTGGTACAGGAAGCAGATGTTCTGCCGCAGCATCGGATCGTCGAGGTCGGCGAAGGTGCCGATGAGTCCGTCGGTGGCGGCGATCCCGCGGACCAGGTCGTCGTCGAAGTACTGGCGCAGGAGCGTGCCGAGCGGCAGCGTGGTGAGCGCCTCCCACAGTTCGGCGGTCGAGGTGTCGGTGGCGAACCCGTCTGGGCCGACGACGAGGTCGTGCATCTCGGCGGCGGTGCGCAGCGGCTGGATCATGGTCGGGAACACGCGGTCGGCGATCACGCCGAGCCTGCGGTAGAACGACTGCCATGCGGTGAAGCCGATGTCGGAGCCGGTCACCTGCCGGAACGACGCGGCCGTCGCGGCGTCGTCGAGGTTGTTTACCAGGATCGCGCGCGCCGGGTCGGACGGCAGCGGGGTGTAGGACGAGTAGCGCCGGCGGATGAGCGAGATGTCGAGGTCGAGGTCGGCGATGATCTCGCGCGGCATCAGCGAGACCAGGTACGAATACCGCGACAACCGCGCGGGAAGACCGGCGAACGGCGTCGCGGACACGGTGGCGCCGCCGACGTGGTCGGCCTTCTCCACGACCAGCACGCGGCGTCCGGCCCGGGCGAGATACGCCGCCGCGGTCAGCCCGTTGTGACCGGCGCCGACCACGATGTCGTCGTACGACGAGTCTTCGGTGCCCATCCGACCAGGGTTCCAGATCGACAGACGACGCAGGACGTGGTTGTCGACATATCCTGATTCGGTGGACATCCCCTCGGTCGAGCTCAGCAACGGAACCTCGATCCCCCTGGTGGGGCTCGGCACCTACAACATGCTCGGCCGCCCGGGTGTCACTGCCGTCGGGTCGGCGATCAAGTCCGGGTACCGGCTCGTCGACACCGCGCCCAGGTACAGCAATGAGCTGAGCGTGGGGATGGGCCTGCACGGAACCGGTGTACCCCGCGAGGAGATCGTGGTGCAGACCAAGCTCGGGGGCGGCGATCAGGGTTTCGACGAGGCGATCAACGCCGCGAAGGAGAGCGCACGGCGTCTGGGTGTCGCGCACATCGACGTCTACCTCATCCACTGGCCCTGCCCGAGTCTCGGGCGCACCGTCGATTCGTGGAAGGCGCTGCTGACGCTCGCCGACGAGGGCTATGTCCGCACCCCGGGGGTGTCGAACTTCAAGGAGCACCACCTGCAGATGCTCTTCGACGAGACGGGACGGTGGCCGGTCCTCAACCAGATCCAGTGCTCACCCGCCCTGGCACGAACCGAGCTTCGGGAGTTCATGGCCGACAAGGGCATTCACGCCCAGGCCTGGCATCCGACCGGCCGCAAGGAAGGGCTGCTCGCCGATCCGGTCATCCTCCGGATCGCCCGCAAGTACGGCAAGTCGCCTACCCAGATCGCGCTTCGATGGTCGGTGCAGAACGGCATCAGTGTCGTCCCCAAGTCTTCGCACACCGGCCGGCAGGTCGAGAACGCCGACCTCTTCGATTTCGCTCTCGACCCCGCCGACCTGGCCGAACTCGCCACCCTCGATCGCGGCGAGCATGCCGCGCGCGACTCCGACGTCGACGAGGAGTTCTGACCCGCTCGTCGACCGTGCGTCGTTTTCCGTCGACTGTGCGTCGTTTTTCGTCGACTGGGCGCTCCCGGGTCAGCGAATCTTGAAGATGACCATCCGCTGGACGACGAAGTTGATGACCGTCGCGGTGCCTTGTGCGATGACGTAGGCCGCGAAGCTGTAGAGCAGCGTCTCCTGCCACGCATGCGACAGGGCGGTGTAGATGCCGACGTTGACGAAGTAGGTCACCAGATAGAGCGCGATGACCGACACGAACCTCGCCATGCTCGGTTCGGCCCTGAACGTCCATCGACGGTTCAGCAGGTACGCGACGGTGGTGCCGAGGATGAAACCCGCGGACTTGGCCGGCCAGAACGGCATGTCCAGGCCGTATTGCAAGAGGATCGTCAGTCCGAAGTCCAGGAGCCCGGAGAACCCGCCGGTGATGACGAAGCGCACGAGCTGGGTCTTCAGGCCGACGTTCGTCGACGCCTCTTCGTCGTCGAAGGGCAGCTCGATCGGCATCGGCGCATGCCGCGTGGCGAAGTCGTCGTGGCTCGGTTCGTCGTCATCGCGGACGTGGTCACCAGGGTCGGGTCGAGACACGCTGACACCCTAGCCGACGACGTTCGCGGAGCGCCGACGGGCGCGAGGGGAGCCGGACGCGAGCTCGAGACGCACAGTCGACGGAATCCGACGCACAGTCGACGAAAAACGACGCCCAGTCGACGGGATCGGACGCACGGTCGACGGGTCACGCCCGTTGCGGGACCTCCGGCGGGATGGCCGCGAGCAGCTTGCGTGTGTAGTCGGTCGCCGGGTCGTGCAGGATCTCCGATGCCGGTCCGGTTTCGACGACCTTCCCGTCCTGCATCACTGCGACGGTGTCGCTGATCTGCTCCACGACGGCGAGATCGTGGGCGATGAACAGGTAGGTCAGCCCCTTCTGACGCTGGAGCTCGGCGAGCAGGTCGAGCACGCTGGCCTGCACCGACACGTCGAGCGACGCCGTCGACTCGTCGAGGATCAGCACCTCGGGGTCGGAGGCCAACGCACGGGCGATACTCACACGCTGCCGCTGGCCCCCGGACATCTCGTGGGGATAGCGGTCGAGGAACGACGCGTCGAGGCTGACGTCGGCGAGCAACTCCTCGGCACGACTCCGCGTTCCGTCCCGGCCGTCGGCGAGGCCGTGCGTCCGGAGCGGCTCCGCGATCGACGCGGCGACCGTCATCCGCGGATCGAGTGAGGCGGCCGGGTCCTGGAAGACCATCGCGACCCGGCGTCGGAGCAGGGCTTCGTCGCCGCCGCCGACTCCGACGGCCTCCACGTCGCGGCCGTCGACAGCGACCGTCACGCTGCCCCGCACCGTCGTGCCCTGGCCGGAGGTGATGAGTCCGGTGATGACTCCCGCGATCGTCGACTTGCCCGAACCCGATTCGCCGACGATGCCGAGCGTGCGGCCCCGGGAGACTTGCAGGTCCACTCCGTCGACGGCGTGTACCACGTGGCGTCCCGAGGGGCCGCGGACCACATAGTCGACGCCGAGCCCGGTGACACGGAGCAGCGGGTCGTCGTCGATGCGCTTGGCGAGGGCCGGGGCTCCGCGGCGCTCGGACACCTTGCTCAACAGGGGGCGGGAGTCCAGCAGCGTGCGGCTGTAGTCGTCCTGCGGGTCGTCGAAGAGTGTGGTGACGTCGCTGCTCTCGACGATCCGCCCCGAACGCAGGACCATCACACGGTCGGCGATCCGCCCGATCACGCCGAGATCGTGACTGATCCACACGACCGCCATCCCGCGCTCGCGCTGCAGCTTCGCGACGAGGTCGATGATCTGTGCCTGCGTGGTCACGTCGAGTGCGGTGGTGGCCTCATCGGCGATGAGCAGTTCGGGATCGCAGGCCAGTGCGATCGCGATCATGACGCGCTGTCGCTGGCCGCCGGACAACTGATGGGGGTAAGCGCGCAACCGGCTTTCGGGGTCGGGCAGGTTCACATCGCGCAGCAGCGTCAGGGCGCGTTCGCGTGCCTCGCCCCGTGTGAGCCCGAGATGCCGACGCGGCCCCTCGGTCAGCTGCTGCTCGACGGTGAGCAGGGGATTGAGGCTCGACGACGGGTCCTGGAAGACGAAACCGACGCGCGAACCGTGCAGAGCCCGAAGTTTCGCTGGCGTGGCGCCGACGATCTCGGTGTCTCCGAGGACCGCCGATCCGCGGACGTAGGCGCTCGGCGCGTCGAACAGTCCGGTGGCCGACAGCACGCTGAGCGACTTGCCCGACCCGCTCTCCCCGACGATCCCGAGCGTCTCGCCCGGTGCGACGGAAAAGCTGATGCCGTGCACGATCTCTCGCGGACCGACTCCGACGACGAGGTCCTCCACCCGCAGTACCGAGCCGTCGGAGTCGACGCGTTTCCCGGCCGACGGTGTTGTCGCCGTGGGCGACCTGCGCTCGTACCCCCGGTTGCGCAGCAGCGTGCGCTGGCGCGGGTCGAGCACATCGCGGACGCCGTCGCCGATGAGGTTGAACGCGAAGACCGTCACCAGGATCGCGAGACCGGGGAAGACGCCCATCCACCACGCCGTGGTGATGAATCCCTGTGCGTCGAAGAGCATCCGGCCCCACGACGGATCCGGTGGTTGCACGCCCAGACCGAGGAACGACAGCGCCGCCTCCGACAGGATCGCGAACGCGAGCGAGATCGACGTCTGGACGATCACCGGACCCGAGATGTTCGGCAGCACATGGCGCGTCAGGATGGCCGGCGTCCGCACGCCCATGGTTCGTGACGCCTGGACGTATTGGGTCTGCCGGACCCGCAGGGTGTCGGCACGCGCCACCCTCGCGAAGATCGGGATGTACACGACGCCGATCGCGATCATGGCCGAGGTCACCCCCGGCCCCAGGATCGCCACGATCGCGAGCGCGAGCAGCAGCACCGGGAACGAGAACACCACGTCGACGATCCGCATCAGCGCGGTGTCGAGCACCCCGCCGGCGAATCCCGCGACCATACCCATGATCACGCCCACGGTGAGCGAGATCGCCACCGCGATGACGGCGACGCGCATGCTCACGGATGCGGCGAGCACCACTCGCGAGAAGACGTCGCGACCCAGGTCGTCGGTGCCGAAGAGATGCGACCAGCTGGGTGCCTGCAGCGCGTTCGGGACGTCGATCTCGTTGGCGCCGTATGGCGCGATGAGCGGACCGAACACCGCGCACACGAGGACGACCGCGATGATGATCAACCCGATCACCGACGTGCGGTTGCGCAGCAGCAATCGCCACGCCGAATCGGTCGACGCGCCACCGCTCGGCTCGGCGGTGGTGCCGGCGCCGGGCTCGGGAGGGTCGGGTGCGGTGAGGGTCATGACAGTCGAATCCTGGGATCGATGACGGCATAGAGGATGTCGACGACGAGGTTGACGATCAGGAAGATCACCGCGATGAGCAGGATCGCGCCCTGCAGCACCGGGTAGTCGCGGGCGGCGACCGAGTCGTAGACCAGCAGACCCAGTCCGGGCCAGGCGAACACGACCTCGACGACGATGACACCGCCGAGTAGACCCGCGAACTGGATACCGGAGATCGTCAGCACCGGCACGAGCGCGTTGCGGCCGACGTGATCGAGCAGAACCCGCTTGGTGCTCAACCCTTTCGACTTCGCGGTTGTCACGAACGGTGCGTTCACCACGTCGAGCACCGACGACCGCACGTACCGGGTCATGATCGCCCCGGTGACCACCCCGACCGTGATCGCCGGCAGCACCAGGTGTTCCAGCCAGCCGAGCGGGTCATCGGCGAAGGGTTGGTATCCGGCCGACGGCAACCAGCCGAGCGCGGTGGAGAAGAGGCCGATCAGCAGGATGCCCATCCAGAAGTCCGGGACGGAGATGCCGAACTGGCTCACGACCCGAATCACGTTGTCGGCGAGGCGTCCCTCGCGCAACGCGGCCACGAAACCGAGTGGCAGTGCGATGAGCAGCGCGACGGCGATGGCGGCGGACGCCAGCGTGATGGTGGCCGGCAGCCGGTCGAACAACATGGTGGTCACCGGCTCGCTGTTGCGGAAACTGACTCCCAGGTCGCCGGTGAAGGCGCTTCCGACGTAGTCGACGAGCTGGGTCGCGAGCGGTTGGTCCAGACCCGAGGCGCTGCGAAGGGCCTCATAGGATTCCGGCGTGTAGCGGGTGCCCAGCGCGATCCGCACGGGATCGCCCGGGACGATCTGCATCAGGAAGAACACCGCGACGATCACGCCGAGCAGCACGGCGACCGTGTAGAGCAACCGCACGAGGATGAAGCGCAGCAGCGGCGAGTGCAGTGCGGTCATCTCAGCTCCTCTCCAGCCGGGCGTCGCGGAACCGGATGGCCTTGTCGGAGCGGACGACGTATCCCTGGAGCTGTTTCACGAAGGCCTGCGTCGACGAGGGGTTGTAGAGGTACAGGTAGCTCACGTCGTCGGCGATG
Organism: Gordonia sp. HS-NH1; assembly: GCF_001418765.1. Lineage (NCBI taxonomy): Bacteria > Bacillati > Actinomycetota > Actinomycetes > Mycobacteriales > Gordoniaceae > Gordonia > Gordonia sp. HS-NH1. The sequence goes on along the minus strand of NZ_LIYC01000038.1, from coordinate 5,828 downwards.
ATGCTCGCGGCGTCGGCATAGATCCTCTTGCGGGCCTCGATGTCGAGTTCGGTGCGGCCGCTGTCCAAGAGCGCGTCGACCCTGGGGTTCGAGTACTTCTGCGCGTTCGAGGTGCCCTCGGAATGGTGCTGGGCGTAATAGAAGTCCTCCGGGTCGATGTTGCCGAGCCAGCCGAGCAGCAAGGCGTCGAAGTCGCCGGCCGCCTGGCGGTCGAGCCACGCCCCGAAGTCCAGTTGTTCGATCGCCACGTCGATCCCGACGTCACCGAGGTTCGACGCGATCACCTGCGCCGCCGTCACCGTCTCGGGGTACTCGGTGGTCACCATCAGTCGCATGTCGAGCCCACGGATGCCGGCCTGCCTGAGCAGTTCCTTGGATTTCGCGACAGCCGCGTCGCGGTCGAGTCCTGCGGTGTAGCGGTCGTAGGGGGCGAACCAGGGACTCGTCGACGGGATCGCCAGCTCGTTGGGCGTCGCGGTGCCGTATCCGACGACCTGGGCGATCGACTTCCGGTCGATGGCGTACGCAACCGCTTGGCGCACCCGGGTGTCCGCGAACGGCGTGGCGTCGAAGTTCATCGTGACGTACCAGTAGTCGTTGGCGACCACGGTGCCGACGTCGAGTGTGTCGTCGCGGCGCAGGATGCTCAGCTGCTGTGCGGGAATGGCGTCGGTCCAGTCGATCTCGCCGGATCTCAGTGCCGACACCGCGGTGGTGCCCTGCGAGATGAAGCTGAAGTGGACTCCGTCGACGGCGGGCGCGCCACCCCAGTAATCGGGATTGGACGCGAGCACGATGGACGCACCGGGCGACCGCGAGACGAAGGAGAACGGACCTGTCCCCACGGGTTTGGTGGCTATCTCACCCGATTCGACGTTGCGCCGGTTGACGATGGCCAACCCCTTGAACCCGCCGATGCTGGTGAGGAGGTTGGGCGTCGGTGCGTTGACGGTGAATCTGACCCGGCGTTCGTCGAGTGCGGTGATCGACTCGATGGCCTCGAGTTTGTATGCGTTGGAGAGCTCTTCGTCGATGATCCGGCGGAAGGAGTATTCGACGTCGGCCGCGGTGAACGGGTCGCCGTTGTGGAACGTGACCCCGTTGCGCAGCGTGAAATCCCATTGCCGGCCGTCGGTGCTGATCTCCCAGCTCTCCGCCAGGGCTGGGCGCATCTGCAGCTGATCGTCGGGTTCGACGAGCGTGTCGAACACGTTCTCGAGTACCTCGAAGGTGAAGTAGGAGCTCGACTTCTGCGGATCGAGCTGGTCGGGTTCCCCGGCGATGGCCGCCTTGATGGTGTTGGCGTTGTCCGACGATCCACCACCGCACGCCGCCAGTGCCGACGCGCCGAGGAAGGCGGTTCCGGCGACGCGGAAGAACCCTCGCCTGCTCAGCGACGACGACATCGACCCGTCGGCCGAATCGGTCATCGCTGTCCTCCCGCCCGAGGTGTTCACTCACCGGGGTTTGCACACTTGTCCGTCCGTGCAGTCTGCCGCAGGGCGAGGGGTGGTGCAACAGCGGACGCGGTGTCGCGTCGGGCCGGTGCGTTGCTCCGGGGGCGGTGGGCGGATCCCTATCTCAGCCGTTGACCTTGGCGATCACGTTCTCCGCGTACCAGTTCAGATGGTCGATCTTGGTCTGCAGCGGCTCGGTGTCCTCGCCCATGACGTACGGTAACCGGAAGCCGACGATCACGTCGGTGATCCCCTTGTCTTCCAGGCGCTTACAACCATCGACGGTATAGGCGTCCATCGAGATCACGTGAATCTCGAATGGATCGTTCGTCTTTCCCTCGGCCTTGCGGATCTCCTCGATCCGGTCCAGCAGCGTCTCGAGTTCCTCGGGCGGGCCGCCGCCGTGCATCCACCCGTCGCCGCGGATGACCGCACGACGCAGCGCGGCGTCGGCGTGCCCGCCCACCAGCAGCGGGATGGGTTCGGTGGGTGCGGGGGTCATCTTGATCTTCGGGATGTCGTAGAACTCGCCGTGGAACTCGAAGTACTCGCCGGTGGTGAGTCCGCGAATGATGTCCATGCACTCGTCCATCCGCTTACCGCGACGCTTGAAGTCCACGCCCATGAAGTCGTAGTCCTCGGGCCAGGGGCTCGTGCCGACACCCATCGCGAACCGGTTGTTCGTCAGATAGGCCACTGAGCTAGCCTGCTTGGCGACCAGCGCCGGCGGGCGGACCGGGAGTTTCACCACGAAGGGGGTGAAGCGGATGGTCGAGGTGACCGCGCCGAGCGCCGCCGCCTGGATGAACGTCTCGATGAACGCCTTCCCGTCCAGGAACTCGCGATTGCCGTCCGGGGTGTACGGGTACTTCGCGTCCGACTCCTCCGGATACGCCAGCGAATCGGGAATGGTGAAGCCGGCGTACCCGGCCGCCTCGGCGGCCTGCGCGAGCGGCGCGTAGTACGACGGGTCGGTCATGGCCTCGGCGAAGGTGAACCGCATCATGCTCCTCGGGACGGCAGTGGAACTCCCATCACAGTAGAACACGTTCTAATTGCGGAACGGAAGGTTCCGCGTTGTCGCAGGCAGGAGACTCGGGAGCGCCTTACCGGAGTGCTGCCACCGGATTCGTGGCAGTTGCGCCGGGGCCGGGGTGAACGCGCAGTTCGCCGGCCGCGATCAGCTCCCCACACCCCGAGCACGTGGGCTCGACGGTCATCGTGTGTCCGCACGAGTGGGTCGAGACCACCGGGGCGCCGTCCGTCGCGGTCCACTTGTCGCCCCACTGACGCAGCGCGGCCAGAACCGTCCACAGGTCCCGTCCCTTGTCGGTGAGGCGGTAGTCGTGGCGCACCGGATTGTCCTGGTACGGCACCTTCTTCAGGACGCCGTGCTCCACGAGCGTGTCGAGCCGCTGGGCCAGCACGTTGCGTGCGATGCCGAGCCGTGACGAGAACTCATCGAACCGCGTCACGCCGAACATCGCGTCCCGGACGATGAGCAACGTCCACCATTCACCGACGATCTCCAGCGTCTGGGCGATCGAGCAGTTCATGTCGGCGAACGAGGCGCGGCGCATGAGTCGAGCGTAGTGGGTTGCGTGATGCAACTCAACCTGCTTGCATGAGTTGCGTGAAGCAACTCAGCAGGCAGGACGCGGCCGACGACGGTCTGTCGGACAGCTTCGGCGCGAGCCCGACCGGGGACGGCCGATGGTCGGCGACCATCGATCCGACCTGGTGGGGATGGTCGGGTCCGCACGGCGGCGCCATCGCCGCCCTGGCCGTGAGGGTCGCCGCCGAGGCGGCACCGGAGGGGTCGGTGCGCGCGCTGGATCTGCGATTCGTGGGCAAGCCCGGCGGCGGGGAGCTGATCCTGACCCCGTCGGTTCGGGAGGTGGGTCGACACACGCGGGTCGTCGACGTCGAGGTCACGCAGGCCGGTGTCGAGATCGCGACGGCGGCGATCACCGCGGGGCGTGTCGGAGAATCAGGGTCCGCGGACGTCATCGACCGGATCTCGGGCGTCCCCGGTCCGGAAGGATTGGACGCCTTCATGATTCCGCCGGAGATAGTCCCGATGGGTGCGCAACTGGACCTGCGGCCGGTCGACGGTCCGCTGCCTCTCACCGGCGCGAGCGAAGCGTGGATGCGCGCCTGGATCACCACGCGGACGCCGATGGCCGTCGATGCGGCATACCTCGCGCTCTTGGCCGACTGCCTGCCGCCCGCGGTGTTCCCGACTCTCACCGCACCACTGGCACTTCCGACGGTCGCCTTCTCCATGCACGTGACCGCACCGTTGGACGATCCCACGCCGGCGCCGGTGCTCGTCCACACGCGAAACACCTCGACCTCCGGCGGGTGGTCGGTCGACGACACCACCCTGCGCGACCGCGGCGGCCGGCTCCTGGCGTCCGCACGCCAGAGCCGACGCGTCATCGGATGGCCGGCCTGATGACCGCCACACCCGAAGCGTCGAATACGCAGGCTCCGGGCGCCGGTCTCGCTCGTCCCGGCGTCGTCCTGCTCATCCTGTCCGGGGCCGCATTCATGGCCAGCCTCGACGTCTTCATCGTGAACGTCGCCTTCGACGACATCGGTGCGGATTTCCCCGACGCGACCCTGTCGCAGATGTCGTGGATTCTCAACGCCTACGCCATTCTGTATGCGGCGCTGCTGGTTCCGGCCGGGCGGATCGTCGATCGCTATGGCCGCAAGGGCGGCTTCCTCCTCGGACTCGCGATCTTCACCGCGGCCAGTGCCGCATGCGCTGCGGCGCAGGGGGTCTGGTGGCTCGTCGGGTTTCGTGCGGTCCAGGCCCTCGGGGCGGCGATACTCACCCCGGCCAGCCTGGGCCTGGTGGTCTCCACGATACCGCCGGAGCGTCGTGCCCGGTCCGTTCGGATCTGGGCGGCGACGGGGGCGCTCGCCGCTGCCTTCGGTCCGGCAGTGGGTGGCTTGCTCGTCGAGGCGTCGTGGCGCTGGGTCTTCCTGGTGAACATCCCGGTGGGCGTCGCTGCGCTGATCGCAGGCGCACTGGTCCTGTCGCGCTCACGGAACGAATCCGCGCGTGGCTTCCCCGACGCGCTCGGCGCGGCGCTGTTGGTGATCGCCGTGGGCGCCCTCACCCTGGGACTGGTGCAGGGCAGCGAATGGGGATGGACGGACATCCGCATCACGGGGGCCTGGGTGGTCTCAGCGGTCTCGTTGGCCGGTTTCGTCGTCAGTTCGGCACACCATTCCGAACCCGTGATCTCACCCGCCCTGCTGCGCGTCCGCGCGTTCTCGATGGCGAACGTGACGATGGTGCTGTTCTCGATCCCGTTCGCCGGTGCCCTTCTCGCCAACATCCTCTGGTTGCAACAGGTCTGGGACTTCTCGCCGATCGAGACAGGTCTGGCGGTCTCGACCGGACCGCTCATGGTGCCGATCTTCGCGGCGGTGTCCCACCGGCTCAGCGCGCGGATCTCGGTGGGGGTCCTGGTCGCGATCGGGTGCGCGCTGTTCGCGATCGGGATCGCACTCGTGGCGTTGTCGGTCGACGCCACACCGGATTTCGTGACCGAGTTCCTGCCGGGCTGGCTGATCGGCGGCATCGGCGTTGGATTCGCGCTGCCGTCCATCTTGTCGTCGGCCACGGCCGACCTGCCTGCCGATCAGGCGGCAACCGGCAGCGCAGTGGTCAACATGAGCCGCCAGATCGGCATGTCACTGGGCGTCAGCCTCCTCGTCGCGATCATCGGTACCTCGGTCGTCTACGACGATGTGCACGACGCCTTCGTGACTGCGTGGTGGGTCCTGACCGGAACCGCTGTGGTGGGCGCGATCTCGGCGCTGGGCATGACCCCGCGACATCAACCCACCGCCCCATGATCCGAAAGAACCGACCCCACTGCTCCGTGATCCGAAAGAAGGGTCCCATCTCTGCTCCCTGAGCCTGGATCCGTGGATGGTTATCCGGGGGTGGGGTTGGTGATGGCTGAGTGTCTGATTGTGGGGTGGGCGTCGGGTATTCCCTGACCTTGTGTCAGCTTTCTCACTGGGGTTCCTGGTCGAGGTTGGGCAGTGTGGAGTTTGGGTGTCAGGTGGTGTTCACTGCGGTCCACAACGCGGTGAAGGCGTGTTGTGCTGGCCAGTGGCGGGGTAGGTGCAGGCCGGGTGTTCGTGCTGGTCGGGCCAGTCGGGCGGGCACGGCGATGAGTGTTCGGCGCAGCGTCGCCCCGCGTGCGGCGCGCAGTGCCGGTGCCGCGCTGAGCGCGGCGAGGGCGCGCAGGAGGTTGTGGCTGATGGCGGCCAGGGCCAGCCAGGCTGCGTTGGCACCGAACACTCCGGAGGGCAGATGTGCCAGTGGTCCGTCGATGAGGTCGG